>JBLFWR010000042.1:0-24308 GCA_047611725.1 Binatia bacterium
CTCCATAGCGCCGAACGGATGCATGAGCAGCCGGCGCAAGGCCTTGTAATTTCTCGGGGCGATTCATACCGGCCTGCTCTATACGCTCTTGTGCCATCGACCGCTGCGTTTCGCATCGCCATAAATCGATTCGTGGAAGGTTTTGAGCGCCCTCAGGAAGTCAGCATGGTAGTTGCCGATTTCTTCGCTCATCTTCTCTGGATCAAGCGTCGCAATATTTTGTAGCGTGTCGCGCACGAGTTGATCGTCCCAGTTGAGTGAGTCCTTACCCACGATGCTGCACAATCCAACGAGCTGGCCGAATTTTCCCGTGAGCGCAGGCGGATAGGTACTTCAAACGCCCTCCCCCGTCAGAGACCCAGCGTCCGATAACGTTTACGTCAACCAAACTCGATGCAGTTCGTTCGTTCATCGACCGTGCGGGACGATTCTGGGCGGATGGCGCAGGCGCGTGTTTGGCCAAGGCGCGGTCGGCTACCCGACGCACGTTGCCATCCCCCACGAATGGAGAATGCCCTGGTGCGCAGCAGCGCTACTTCTTCAAAATATCTGCGGTAATAATTCGGCTTGTGTAAGAATTAATTGTCAGCCTAACACCTCTTGTAGTGTTGGTGATGTATACGTTTTTGCCCGTCTTCTGAAAATCTGAAGGGTCTGTTTCTTTGATAATTTCCAGTATCATTTCTTGGATTTCGTCATTGGAAAGATCCGTCTCTAGCTTCTTATTGATCCTTCCGTACACCAAATCCGTGTAGGAAATTTTGTCCAAGAGTTCTTGTTTATAGTCGTTCATTAGCTGAGCGATAACCGACAATAGAGCCACACCGCGTGGGCGATGACGGCTTTCGGGGACCGGTGGCAGGTGTAAGCGATGAATGCGTCGCGCATCACGGGAACCTGCCACGACTCGGTTAACGTGACAAAACCGCGGTTCGGGTTGACGGCTGAATCCGCAACCAGGTTACCGTCCGGATTCGAAAGATCTTGAAAATGTAGCTGCGCGTTGGGACTCTTTAACTAGTGCCATCCTCGCTAATCCTTTTCGAGCCGCGTGATGATGCGTGCGCCGCGTTTGTAGTTCACGTAGGAGTAGATCCAGTTGAGCACGACGGCGAGACGGTTGCGCAGGCCGACTAGCAGGAGCAGGTGAACAAAAAGCCACGCCAACCACGCGAGCAGGCCACGAATTTTGAAGCCGCCAGCCTCCGCGACCGCTGCGCTGCGACCGATGGTGGCCATCGATCCTTTGTCCCAGTAGGTGAAAGGTTTCCGGCCACTGGCGCCGTGGCAGATTTCTGTGTTGATCTGTTTGGCAATGTGTTTGCCCATCTGCACCGCGGCCGGTGCGACGCCCGGGACGAGTACGCCCGCGGCGTCTACAAGACTGACGATATCGCCAGCTGCGAACACGTTGGCATGGCCGGGCAAACTTAGATCGGGCTCGACGTTGATACGCCCGCCGCTGCCCAATTTGGTGCCGAGCGATTTCGTGATCGGGCCAGCTTGGACGCCGGCACCCCAGACGATGTTCGCGCAGGCAATGGTTTCGCCACCGACATTTACAAAATTTGCGCCGAGGTCTTCGACCTGTTGCCCGAGTCGGACTTCGACACCCAGCTTCTCCAGTTTCTCTCGGGCGTAGTCGGACAGGCTCCAATCGAAGGTGCTGAGCAATCCTTTCCCACCCTCAACCAAGATGATCCGCGTCTCTGCGGTGTCGATGTTGCGAAAATTGCTCCGCAAGACATTGCGCGAGAGCTCGGCGCAGGCGCCCGCCATTTCGACGCCTGTCGGACCGCCGCCAACGACGACGATGGTCATCAACCGTTGGCGCTCTTCGGCGTCCTCGCAGATTTCAGCTTTTTCAAAAGCGCGCAGCAGGCTGTGACGGATGCGCGTGGCGTCCTCCAGCGTTTTTAGGCCGGGGGCGAATTTCTCCCATTGGTCATTGCCGAAATAACCGGTCACCGCACCAAGCGAGATGACGAGGTAGTCGTAGTTCAGTTCCTTGGATGTAGTGCGTACGAGATCGGTTTCGAGTTCGATCGCCGTCACCTCCTCCATGATCACCTTGAGGTTTTTTCGCCTTGCAAGGATGTCGCGGATCGGTTGGGCGATCTCCGGGGCAGAAAGGCCGGCGGTGGCTACCTGGTAAAGTAGCGGTTGGAAAAGGTGGTGGTTCTGACGGTCGATGACTGTCACTTCGCAGCCGGATTTGAGCAATTTCTCGCAAGCGGCCAGACCGCCAAATCCGGCGCCGAGGACCACTACATGCGGAGGATCATTTGGGTTTTGCATGGGTTTGCCCGGCGTTGGTGTATGCATCGAAGTCCGGTCGAGCGCTCTTTGAGACGCGAATTATCATACAGCGATTTTCTGCGAGCTGGGCGTCGCCCGCGAGCACATCCAGCTTCAGCGCGGATAGGTAGTTTAAACACCCTGCCGCGGCAGACCCAACGTCCGATAACGTATTTACGTCAACCAAACTCGATGCAGTTCGTTCGTTCATCGCTCAGCGGGGCGATGTTCGCCGGATGGCGCAGGCCGGTTGAGTCAGGGGAGGGGTGGCGGCAGTAGGGCGCAAGCGCTAGCCCGCAGGCGAACGACTTATCAACATTCCCCGGGGACTGTTGAAGCGCGGAAGGTGTGAAGATAGTAGCCGCCGGACTGCGACTCGACGGCTACCCGTCGTCCGACCCAAACCCGCGCAAGATCAATATACCGAACACGCCCGAACCGATCTCGACGAACGTTGCGCCGACTAGAAACGGGCTCGGCATTCCATCGACTGCCATGCTGAAGATGCGTCCGGACGCCAGGCCGAGCATGAACAGCACCACCGACAGTACCGCGGGCCGTGAGTACTCGGGCCGCGCGGCGGCCACGAACCAGAACGCGACCATGCCCAGGTACAGGCCCATGATTCCGCGCAGGATGTGGACTTGGTCGATCTGCTCGTACGGAAGATCTATGAGCGAACCGAGCGCCGTATGAGGAGCCAGGGCGTACCCCATCGCTACGAGCGCAAGGCCGCCGGCGGTTATGTGGAGATACAAACGAGTCATGCGGTTCTCCAAATTGTTTGCGGCCGATCCATCGCCGCTTTCGATCATACGATGAAGCGGTTGTTCCACACGACGCGCGCCATGGCGAGAACATCACCTGAAAACCGTCAAATTCCGCCGGACCCCGCAACGATGTCGTCGAGCGGCATCGCGGGCTTTCTCGTTGTGTACGAAAGCTCGGCCGAACGTAGATGGCGAAGCCTTCGGCTTACAGCATCGCCTCGATGAGGTAGGGCCCTTTGGTTGCGAAGCCACGGGTTACTTGTTCGCAGAACGACTCGGCGTCCTGGACTCGTGCGCCGGGAACACCCATGCCCTTGGCGAGATCGACCCAAGACAGCTCGGGCCGCGATAGGTCCATCATCTCGGTCGCTGTCGTGCCCGGTGATGTGGCACTGACACGGGCGAATTCGATTTCGAGAATCGCGTACTTGCGGTTCGAGAACACGACGACGGTCACGTCCAGGTTTTCGCGGGCCATCGTCCACAACGACTGAAGGGTATACATGCCGCTGCCGTCGGCCTGCAGCGCAACCACTGGACGGTCGGGACACGCCACCGCCGCTCCCGTGGCCACGGGCAGCCCCATTCCGATGGCGCCGCCCGTAAGGTCCAACCACTCGTGAGGCGCGGCGTCGGCAAGCAAGGGCCGAATCGGAAACCCGCAGGTATTCGCCTCATTGACCACGACGGCGTTGTTCGGCAGCAGCGTGGCCAGCGCCCTGCCGATCTTGTTCGCGTCCAACTGGCCACCAGGCAACGCTTCTTCGACACGGCCGCGAACCTCAGGAGCGAAATTCGTTGCCCCGACTTCTTCACATACGGCTTGCAATGCAGCCACCGCGTCCTCTCCGGCAACCGACAACGTGTGCACCTCACACTGAGCGGGGGTGAGTTCGCTGGCCCGTCCACGATAGGCGAAGAAAGAGATGGGGGCTTTGGTATCGACGACGATCAGGTGGCGGATTCCGCTCAACTCTTCCTGCGCCTGCTCCGCGAAGTAGGGCAGGCGCGCGAGTTCTACGCATCCAGCGCCGCGTGAAATTCCTGCTAGAAATGTATCGCCAAAAAGTTTCGCCGTGGTTTTGGCAGCGATCTGTGAGGCGAAACGAAGCGCAGGCTGTGAGACACCCTCGCGGCCGCCGAGCAAAAACGCGCAGGGCTCGCCCGACCGCAGAGCTTTAACGACGCTTCGCACACGGTCGCCACTGGGCCCGGCCAGAGCGGGCATTTTTGCTGGAGTAACCGGCACATCCTCGTCCGCCCAGGCCACGTCTGCGGGGACGATTAAGGTCGCCACACCACCGGGGGGCGTTATCGCTGCCTCAAGGGCCGCCGCGCCATCGGCGGCACTGCGCGCAACGCCAACCCAGTCGGACATCGGTGCTGCTAACGTTTCGATATCCGAGGTCAGCGGTGCATCGAGGTGGCGGTGGTAGGTTGCGTGGTCGCCCACAATGTTAACCAGCGGCGAGTGAGCGCGACGTGCGTTGTGAAGGTTGGCGAGACCGTTGGCCAGACCGGGTCCAAGGTGCAGGAGTGTGCATGCGGGCTTGCCTGCCATACGGGCGTATCCGTCGGCTGCACCCGTAGCGACGCCCTCGAACAATCCAAGGATGCCGCGCATCCCGGTCTGTCGGTCGAGTGCGGCGACAAACTCCATCTCGGAGGTCCCGGGGTTGGCGAAGCACACCTCGACCCCGCCGCGAACCAGGGTCGCAACCAAACTCTCCGCTCCGTTCATTGCGGCGTCAGGATTAGGCACGGAGCATGTCGAAGGGAGACACGCCCTCGGGAAGCGACGGGCGCGCGACGAGATCCTGTGTTGGCTCGCCCGCCTTGTAACGCGCGAGCAAGTCCTGCGGGTCGAAGATCACCCCGATTGGATTGGCGGTGAACGCGCCGCTTTTCAGCCAATCGTCGGTCTCAGCCGGTGAAGCGAAATTGTCGATCTGTAGCTCGATGCAATTGCCATCGGGGTCCTTGTAATACAGCGACGTCGTGGGCCCATGGTTGATGCACCAGAAGGGCTCGATCCCGGCGCCTTTCAGCCGTTCGAATGTGTAAAGAAGGTCTCCGAGATCTGTGTACGTAAATGCGACGTGATCCGTTCCTACGCCGTACTCGCTTCTAGCGGGCAGACCCGGGATCGCTATGATCGCCAGGCGGTGGTGCTCCTCATCGTAGGTTAAGAACGCGAGGGTTTCGTCCGAATAGACTACGCGCGCCCCGAGAACTTGTTTGTACCAATCCACGAGTGCTGCCGGTTGTGAGGTCCGCCGTACGATGTGCGCCAGATAGGCTGGGGGAACAGGGCCGCGTTCAGAACGTAATTTATCGCTGCGCAATTCTTGGTCTGTCATTTTGGATTCTCCTGCAAGGTTCGGCCAACCGCTTTCTCCAGTGCGTCAACCATTCTCGTGTCGGTTTGGGACGTGGGTGCTTCGGTGGTTCGCCAGCATACATGACCGTCGGGGCGCACGAGCACAGCGCCCGTGTCGGCGATGCCGTAGAATTCGGACCACTGTTCGTTGATATCAATGAGAGAATGTTCGGAGCCGGGCGGGCCCACACTGTGAACCACGAGCGGAATGTTGCCGACCGCGTCGGTCACGGTATCGGCCCAGCCGCTTCCTTCGCCGCGGCACAGCAAGACGAACTCCCTACCATACTGCCGCAAAATTGACTGCGGGGTCTCTGGCGCATCCTTCGTTGTAACCCAGCAGTGCGGAGCGCGAGCACCGGGTCGCGCATTGGAAACATAGGTGGACACCGCGTTGTCTACGCAATGCGCTTCAGCGTAGTGCGGGGTCCCGTCACTGGTCACGATCGGCGAGTCCCAGTAGCCGAAGCCAATCTCTTGGCCGAGGAAGAGAAAGTGATCCGCCTGCTCGATAATCGCTTGTCCCTTTTGCTCGCGGATCGCGCGGCCCCTGGCCGTGTCATCCTCGATCTCTTTGATCTCTGGATCCGGTTCGCCAAGAACGGCCCCGGTGTCTCGGATTCGTACGGCGTTTTCGCGGCTCTTTTCGACATTGAACACAGCGATCGGGCGGCGTTCTTGGTGATAGGTGTCCAGAATCGCCTCGGGGGCCCAGCCTTCGAGTACGCCAGCCAGCTTCCACGCTAGGTTGTGTGTTTCCTGCATGCCCGTGTTGAGCCCGAAGCCGCCGGTCGGAATGTTGAGGTGCGCAGCATCTCCGCCGAAGAACACTCGAGAGTCCCGGAACTCGTCAATCACCTGCCCACACAGGACCCAGGGCCCGATCGCTAGCACGCGCACTTCCAGTTGGTCGGTGCCCAGTGCCTTGTGGACGAGATCCAGGCACCGCTGCTCCGAGTAATCCTCGGGCGTTTCGCCCCGTTGCGGGAAGTACGGCGTGTTAAAGCACCACTTCTGCCGATCGCCACCGAGTCCGATAAACACGCCGGTCGCTGAGGGCGTCGCGATCCAATACAGCGCCTGGTTTTTCTCCTCGACGAGGCTTTCGATGTCGGCCTCGATGTAGATGTTGATGATGTGGCCGAAGGCTGGCGGTCCAACAAGTTTGCGACCACATTCGCTACGGGTGCTGCTGTGTACGCCATCGCAGGCGATGACGTACGATGCCTGCACCATCATCTCTTCCCCGGTATCGCGATTGAGTACACGGACATCCACGCCGTCGCCGGCCTGGTTCAAACTCAGTTTTTCGTGTCCGAAAAGCACTTCGATCAGGTCATTTTCGTCGGCGTGGCGCTTGAGGATGCTCTCCAGAATAACTTGCGACGATACGCATCCTGGTGTCGCCGTAGCACCCATGACCGCTTTCAGATATTCGGGATTGTCACCGATCTGCAAGCTTCCTAGCCGGTGCCCGCGCATGTTCGTGTAGAACGAGACGCCATCGGGAAACATAGCGCTCGCATAGAATTCTTCGGCGATACCGAGGTCTTGGAGCAGCTCCAACGTACGCGTGTTGAAATAGGAGGCCTTAGGATGGTGCGAGGTCTCGGGGTGTTTCTCGATCAGAATCGAGCGCACACCCAGGGCCGCTAGGTGTAGGGCAGTCCAGAGCCCGACCGGGCCACCGCCGATGACCAGTACAGGGGCCTTGATTTGCTTCATGCTTTGCGCCCTTCGAGAACGACCGGGTTACGCAACGAGCCGATCCCCTGCCCGTGGACTTCGACGGTGTCACCGTCGCGCAAGAAGGCCCCGCGAAAAAATCCGCTGCCCGCTGGGGATCCGGTACAGATGATGTCGCCCGGATCCAGGCGCATGAAACGCGACACGTAGGCGACGCAGCTCGGGATGTCTTGGATGAGAGCGGTGGTGCGGGCGCACTGCCTGGCAGTCCCGTTGATCTTACAGCCGATCTCCAGATCCAATGGGAACGAAAATTCATCAGGCGTGACAATCCCCGGCCCGATAGGTTTGAACGTGTCCAAGCCCTTGGCGTGCGCAAGAGTAAACTCGTGTCCGCCAGTCATAGCTTCGAGTTGAATGTCACGAGCCGAAACGTCGTTGGCCATGGTCAGGCCGGCGATGTGATCCCATGCGTCGTTGGCAGTGATGTTCTTGGCCGTGCGCCCGATGACGACTGCAAGTTCAGCTTCGTAGTCTACCTGCTCTGGCCAGTGCGAAGGCAGTACGATCGGATCGTGAGGCCCGGTCACAGCACTTCCCGGAACAACGAAGAACACCGGTCGGTCCGGGAGTTCGAAGTCTGGAAGCACGCCGCGCATTTCCTTGAGGTGGCACTGGTAGTTCGCCCCAATGCAGACGATCTTGCCCGGACGCGCAATGGGGGCGAGCAGCTGCGCGGTGGGTTCACTGATGCGAGTGCGAACGCCTGCGCTAGCGAGATCGGCCAGGTTCACTCCTGCCGACAAGGCAGTGCCCAAGTCCGGATACGGGACGTCCAGAATCGCCAGCGTGTCGCCGTCGCCAATGGCGACCCCGACGGTAGTTGCGTAGATTTTCATCGTGTTGTGGACCCTTGTGTGTTCCCCGGCCGGGGCCCAGAAACGTATGCGACGCCCGAAACCACAAGCCGGTGTGGTATTTGAACGTTCGTTCTGCTTAATTGAATGTATGATTAATTGTGAATTCTGTCAACGCATTCCGCCCCGGCGGTAAAGAGGCAGCCATGGGCAGTCCCGCGAAAACCACAAGGTCCAAATCGTTGTCTAAGCCTTTGCGCTCTGGCCCCGGGCGTCCCGCGGGAAAGAGCGAAGACACGATGCGACGTCGCCTCCTAGCCGTTGCTCTTCAGGCGTTCGCTAGCAAGGGTTTCGACGGTGCGTCGCTGAGCGCGATCGCGCGCGCGGCCGATGCGACTCCTCCTCTGGTCAACTACTACTTCGGATCCAAGGAAGGTCTTTGGCATGCTGCGGTGACAGCCGCGTTTGAAGAGCTGCGAGCTTCGTTTGCCGAGATTGAAGCAGAGCTTCGCAATATCGATCCAGCCACCGCGCTAAAGATTTACGTGCGGCGGTTCATTCGTTTTTCGGCGCGACGCCCCGAGGTCGCACTCGTACTCACGAATGAGAACCGGGAGGATGGACCTCGACTGCAGTGGTTGCTCGAGAGTCATGTCGCCCCGCTGCAAGGCTTCCTGCTCAAGCTGATTATCGATGGACAAGCTCTGGGCGTGTTTCGCGAGGGACGGCCAGAGAGCATCGTAGAAATCATCATCGGAGCCTGCACACACGCGATTCTGACTCGGCCGATGATGCGAGTCCTTCACGGCGTTGACCCGTGTAGCGAGGAATACGTGGACGAACACACCGACCTCGTCGTCGAGACGGTTCTTTACGGTTTGGTGCAGCGATAATGCGAAGGGGTTGGTGCTCGCCGCGCCCCGGCCGACTCAACATTCCGCGGGCATGTTGAGAAGCGGTAGGTGCGGATAGGTAGTTTAAACACCCTGCCGCGTCAGACTCAGGCGTCCGATAACGTATTTACGTCAACCAAACTCGATGCAGTTCGTTCGTTCATCGCTCAGCGGGGCGATATTCGCCGGATGGCGCAGGCTGAAACAAGGTTACAGCGAGACACAGAGGCAAAATCAGGCAAGGTAGTGCGATGGCGCGCTCGGTTCGCGCGAAAACTGTCCACCGCAATGGACGTCGAGTGTTGGAGATAAATAGGGCGCTAGCTTGAGGAGGAATGCGTTACCCAGGGTGAAAACTTCCCAAACCGCGACTCGCAGCCTGAGGCGGCGGGGCACGCTCAGCGCGCGCAACAAAACTTGAGCGGGGTCCGCGCATCGCGGGCAAAGCACCCGCAGCGACAACACGCGACCGCCCGCCACAGCGCGGGCATTGAAGAACATCGAAGGCGAACACGCGCCGCAGTAACTCGGCCCATGCTCGGTAGCGCCCTGCCCTCCTACGCGTATGCGCAGCGCTGGCCCTGCAGCGAGCCCCCGTACTCTCCTGTTCGCGATTCGCTACAACACAATCACGCCACGCGGCGTTCGGCGCGAGAATTCCGTGATAGCGCACTTGGTGTTGCCGAGGGCGGCGGCGGCACGAATGCCGCCAGCCGCGCCATCAATACGCGCGGCTCCAGAATGATCTGCCTCGTTCCATCTCGCCACGCGTGGCGCAGTCGATAGCGAATGCGCCCGTCGCCGGTTTCGCTGAGCCGCGAGACAGCCAGTGGTGGTCTCGCGGTATAGCGACAAACGCGCTCAAGCCGTTCCCGGTCATTGGGCGCGATGTACACACCGGCGTGCAGACTGACTCCGTGGCCGACGGCACACAGCTGCGCTAAAACAACTTCAGTGCTGCTGCGGGTTCGCCGCGTCGCGGTCCGGATTGCCTTTTGCGGATCAAGCACGAGTTCTACATCTCGACCTTCGGCCGCAGCTGCGTACAGTGCCGCCATTGTCGAATCCTTGGTGCCTTGCGACTCCCCTTCTTCGCCGGCCCTGCCTTCATCGCGCGCACGTCGTTCAAGTACTCGCGCGATACCCATGGCGGCGTCGGCAAGAACCGCTCGTAAGTCTTCATCGTTGGGTGCTGTAAGCGGCAGAAACCGAACCTCCCCACTCACAGGTGAGATTTTGTATCCACCCTCAAGAACTAGTGTGTGAAAGTGGACGTTCAAGTTCAGCGCACCTCCAAAGCACTGCACGAAAGTCACAGCTCCGCACTTGGCTCGTGGCACACCGTACTGTTCGGGTCTGCGCGCATTGTAGGTGGGCCGACATGCAGGTGACGATCGTTCCACCCACAATCAATGCGCCTCGACGAGGCTAACCGCGACGACAGCGATGGTATGGAGGTTCGTACGGGCCGCGCGGCCTTGCCGATTCATGACACAACTGTCGGCGTGGACCGGACTATCTCTTGCTCGGACCCTCGGAAGCTAACTCGCCCCTGACTTGGGTAGCGCCGGCCATGGGGAGGCAGTAACTACTGCCTGACACCTGGGGCCGATGTAAGATCAACAGTCTGCGCAGAGTGTTGGGAGTTTTTGCTACGCTAGGCTCGCGTGGACGGTCGACCGCTGCCGTCGAGCGACCAGGACGGCGTCGGAGATACAGCGATCAAGAAAACCGCCAGTAAGATTTTGTACGGCCGGTCCATCGTTCAACGCGCGCCCGATGCGGCTTGGTTCCTCATTGCTTGCGGTTCCGGCAGTGCCACCAAAACAGGCCGCGTATCTGGGCTGCGTGCGTTTCACTTCAGTTCGTCGCGGTCTCGCCACAACAGATACGCCGCACCTGACGACACACCGATCGCGATTGTCATGTAGGCCACGCCAAAGGCCATGCCACCTTCGCCGGCATGGGGCGATGTCGTCATCCACATCACAAGATTCGCGATCACATACACTGCGTAGGCCACCCCCATAGGTAGCGCGTAGGCGCGACGGCGAAAGATCCCGGCCGCATAAACAGCCAAGTACAATCCGAACAACGGGCCAGCCAGCATATTTGCCGTGCCGGAAAGACGCTGACCGAGAAAAACAAAGCCAACATTATCCGCTAGCTGCAGTGGCTTGAGCAGGTTGGAGATCGCGAGCAGAGAAAATAGTACGGCGAAGGTCGTCAGCATGCGTGGTGCAGTCATAGCCGAGGATCGTAGCGGTGGCGGAGCGCAGTTAAAAAGGTGCCTGTCTCCTTTTTTTCTTGCTAAAGCAGACATCTGTCTGTATAGCTTGTTTCAGTCATGCCGCGCACTCAGCCAGGAGAAACTCGCCGTAAGGTTTACCTCTTCGTTCGCCAACGAATCCTGGAAGGCCGCCCTCCTTCTGTGCGCGAAGTTGCCGCTGCCATGGGGTTTTCCGCTGTTCAGACCGCCGCGCAACACCTCCAGACACTGGTCGGTGAAGGCCTACTCAACAAGGAACCCGGACGCGCGCGTGGATTTCGCCTTCCCGAGCGCAGGGGCCGCAGCGCGCCGACACGGTTGGTGCCGCTGGTTGGCCAGGTTCAAGCCGGAGCGCTCACCCTCGCGCTTGAAGAACCCGAGGGCTACATCGCGGTTCAGTCACAACGCAACGCAAACGATCTCTTCGCATTGCACATACGCGGGTTGAGCATGCGTGATGCTGGCATCCAGCCCGGCGATATCGCGATCGTACGACGCCAAAGCGACGCCAGTTCCGGCGACTTAGTTGTTGCAATGGTTGACGAGGAAGCAACGGTAAAAACGCTGCGACGACGCGGACGGCGCATCGAACTGCACCCTGCAAACCCTGACTTCGAGCCTATCATTCCCAACCCCAATGACATCGAGATTCTCGGCAAGGTTGTCGAAATTCGCCGCTATCTTGAGGGCCTAGAAGTCTTCGAAGAACCCGACCCGGCCTGACCATGGGCAGCCAGAGCCCGCTTCTTCCTTCTGACTACAAAGCTGAACAACAAGCAGCATGCTCGCAAGCAGCAGGGTCACAAGCAACATGGTCACTTGCCAGCCTGGCAGGTCGCCTTTGTGAGCTCTCCTGTTGCGGTCAATCTGCCGTTCTAACCCTTGCCACATCACTGCTGCGCCAGGCACAGCATGCGGGCGAGCCATCGGCTTGGGTGAATGGCCACCAACACACCTTCTTTCCGCCCGACCTGGCTGACGGCGGTATCGACCTCGCCGCCCTCCCCGTCATTCACACCCACGACAGCGCCGCTGCCGCACGCGCCTGTGATCGCCTGATACGCTGTGGTGCTTTCTCGCTCGTAATTGTTGATACGGGTGCGCATGCGCGAATCCCGCCCCCTCTTCTCACGCGCCTGCTCGGCTTAGCGCAAAAGCACGGGTGCGCTCTTGTTTTCTTGACCGAAAAACCAGACGAAGAACCATCCCTTAGCCCACTAATCTCCTTACGCTTAACGACCCGCCGCCACCGCACATCTCCCGATCGTTTCCTGTGCAGCCTGGAAGCCCTCAAGGACAAACGCCACGGGCCCGGCTGGACCCACAACGAGACCTTCCGTGGACCGGCTGGCCTGCGTTAGTGTTCCAGCCTTACCGCTGCAGCTACTTTTGCTCGTCCACCCCGACTGGCGAAATTTGCCGACAGCTGTTGTTGACCGCGACGAAGCTCAAGGGCGCATTCTTTGGGTTAATGAAGAGGCATGGCGAGCACGCCTACGACCCGGCATGCGCTACACCGCTGCGCTCTCACTTTGCACAGAGCTACGCGCTGGTGTGGTTGGCGAACGCGAGATAACCGACCAACTCTCGACCTTGCTATCGGCGTTACGTGTCTTCTCTCCGCATGTTGAAGCTTCAACCGAAGAGCCCGGCGTATTCTGGGTCGACGCCTCAAAATTTGAACTACTTTTTCCCGATTTGGAAAAGTGGGCGGGCAACATTCAAACCGCCCTAATTGAATTTTGTCTACACGCGATTGTTGTCGTGGGCTTCACACGTTTTGGAACCTACGCCGTGGCCCGTGCTGATCGCATCAACAACGGTGCTCGCGGTCCGACCATCAAGCTCTTCACGTCGATCGTTGAAGAAAGACAGGCCGCCCGTGCAGTCCCTTTGGAACGACTCGATCTAACCTCACGCCTGCTCGAGCAACTGGCCAGCCTGGGGATCCACAGCGTCGGCGACTTCGCGACCCTGCCCGGGCACGGCATCGGGAAGCGCTTCGGTCGCGACGCCGCAAAGCTGCATGAATTGGCTACCGAAAGTCGCTGGGCCCCCTTGATACCGACCCCTGAAGTCGAAGCCCTAACCTCCACCCTGACTCTTGACGATCCCGTCTTCGACACCGCCACGCTGACTTTTCTCGCCCGGCAGATGCTGCCTTCCCTACTTGGCCGGGCAGTCGAACGTTGCCAGGCAGTGACTGCGCTTGAACTCGACCTCACGCTCGAACGAGGGCCCAATCGTGTCGTGGGCAGTATCGTGCGACCCGCCGAACCGACCCTTCAGGAATCGGTTCTGATCGACCTTGTACGCCTGCGGCTTGAGTCCCTGAAGCTCAGCAGCGGCGCTACCGAATTGAAGCTGACGCTTGAGACGGTTGCGGCAAGTCCTCGACAAGTTGAACTTTTTGAGAAATCGCCAGGTCGCGACCTCGATGCTGCAGGCCGCGCTCTCGCACGCCTGAGGGCCGAACTTGGAGAGGATGCCGTAGTGACCGCCGTAATCTGCGAAGGACATCTGCCCGAGGCCCGATTCCGCTGGGCTCCCTGGAAACAGCTCGTTCAGGCCGCCCCTTCAACCGTTCATCGCCCACCTTTGGTACGACGCATACGCTCTCATTCTCAGCCCCTCCCCACACACATAATGGGCACTGTACTGGGCAGCGTCCCGGGCACAGGAAGTCCCCGAACAAGCGCTCGCGATGAAGCCTGGAATCCAAGCAGAGACCAGCTTGGACACATTCGAGAATTGGCGGGCCCCTATGTTGTTTCAGGAGGTTGGTGGCGTCGCGAAATCCATCGCGCTTACCACTTTGCCGAGACTGACCGAGGCGAGATTCTATGGGTCTACTATGATCGAGAGCGCAGGCGTTGGTTTCTGCAAGGTCGGGTGGAGTAGCGCGCAGTGAAAGTTCTGGCGTACCCATGTTGCACTTGCCGACCCGCAGACCGTATTCTGCAAAAGAGCACAACGACCCATGCAGCGTTTCCCACAGACCCCCTCAGCCAACTACGCTTCGGTGTACTTGCAGGACACCGACCACCCACTGCCGAGCAGCGTTAGTATCGGTACCCGTTACGCATACTTCAAGACGATCGCCCGCGGTGGGAAATCGATCATTCAGTCGGCTAAAGACTTAATCCTTTCACGAACCGTGTGCTTCAAATCGCTGCGTCCTGAATTCATTGGTGACGACATCGAAGAGCAGCGCTTGATTCGCGAAGCTCGTGTCTCGGCCATGTTGCAACACCCGAACACTGTCCCCGTCTACGACCTTGGTCGCGACGGTCACGACAACATCTATTTCACGATGAAGCTCGTGCACGGCTACACACTGCGCGAAATTCTCGAGTACCGTGAACGATACGACCTTACCCAACTAATCAATGTTCTCATCCAGGTCGCACATGCGTTGGACTACGCTCACACCCACGGTGTCGTTCACCGCGACATTAAACCCGGCAACATTCTAGTCGGCCCCTTCGGCGAAGTTCTCGTTTTGGATTGGGGACTGGCCAAGGTCTGGAATGTCGACGGTTCGGGGGCACCAAGCTCGGCCAAGGCGGACAGTAACGCGGCTCTAACACCCGTCGGGAACGAATCGGACCTCAGCCTTACCGCTCGCGGCAAGCTTGAAGGGACGATCGCCTACATGTCGCCCGAGCAAATCGACAAGGACCCTACAATCGACCATGGCTCCGACATCTACAGTTTCGGCGCAGTCCTATACGAGACACTGACCGGACGGCCGCCCGTGGAGGGCGAAACCGTTGACGACCTGGTTGACGCCGTCATGAACGGCGATCTGGTACCCCCATCCACTATCGCCAGCCACCATGTGCCGCCTTACCTCGAGGAACTGTGCGTGAAGTGCCTGCAAAAAGACCGCTCCGCACGAATCGCAACAGCCGCAGATCTGCTGCGCGCTCTGCACGAGGATTGGGAATAGGCGCGAACCGCCAGCCCCTGAGGCCTAAATGCCATCAATTGCCTACACAACAGGCAGCAGATTGCACAAGAAATAACCCCGGGGCGACGAAAACCTCCAGGACTGACCTCAACACCCCGCCCTGCCTCACGCCACCACCGCCCCAACCCGCAGCAAACACCCGCGGCCCTGACCAATAGCCCAGCCACCCGCTTGGCGCGCTCGTTGCTAATCCTTCAAGGTTCGAACACAAGTTCGAACCTTGCACGGAGCAACCAGCCGAGCTCCCCAAGACGGGAGCAACGGGGCTCGTTTTCCCAATCCCGGAGAACGGGCTACCTTCGCGCCACTAAAAAACAATTGATTCCAAGGAGGATCCCCAGAAATGGGCATGAAGTCGAAACTCGAATACATCTGGCTTGACGGCTACAAGCCGACCCAAAGCCTACGCAGCAAGACCAAGGTCGTCACTGATTTCGAAGGCACGCTTGAAAACGTGCCGATGTGGTCCTTCGACGGCTCTTCCACCCAGCAGGCCGAGGGCAACAGCTCCGACTGTTTGCTCAAGCCGGTTGCCCTGTTCCCCGATCCCGGCCGTAAAAACGCCTGGTTGGTGATGACCGAAGTAATGAACGCCGACGGAACTCCGCACGAGAGTAACGGGCGTGCAACGATCAACGATTCTTCTGATGATTTCTGGTTCGGTTTCGAGCAGGAATATTGCATCTGGGACGACTCGACGAATCGCCCCATTGGTTTCCCCGAGGGTGGCTACCCTGCGCCGCAGGGGCAGTACTACTGCTCGGTTGGCGCTGCCAATGCAGTGGGCCGAGAAGTCGTTGAAGACCATCTCGACATTTGTCTCGACGCCGGTCTGAATGTCGAAGGCGTCAACGCCGAAGTGATGTGTGGCCAGTGGGAGTACCAGGTGTTCGCCAAGGGCGCCGCGCGCGCCGGTGACGAAACCTGGGTGTCTCGCTATCTGCTCGAACGAACTGCCGAAGAGCACGGTCTGTCAATCAACTGGGACCCCAAGCCGATTCAGGGCGACTGGAACGGCTCAGGTATGCACGCGAATTTCTCCAACGAGATACTGCGTACATGCGGCGACCAGGGTGTGTACGACAAGATCTGCAGCTCGTTCGGAAACGTTATTCGCGAGCACATTGCCGTGTACGGAGCTGACAACAGCAGTCGTCTCACGGGTGCTCACGAGACCCAGTCGATCGACAAGTTCAGCTACGGCGTGTCCGACCGCGGCGCTTCAATCCGCATTCCGATTGCGACCTACGAAGCCGGCTGGAAGGGCTGGCTCGAAGATCGTCGGCCGGCCTCCAATGCAGACCCCTACAAGGTTGCCAGCGTCATCGTGAAAACGGTGAAAAACGCCTGCGAGAACCTTTAGACCCCTGCCCTGTTGGCCCGTTGCCGCCGCCGCCGCCTTAATGGCAGCTGGCGGCGGCGGCGGGCTGCAGATTTTCTCACCACTTCAGCTAATCTGAAAGTTCGCGCGATGCCTCTGCCATCGCTGCCAACACCGCTGAGCCGTAGCCCGCTTCGAAAAATGCCAGTCCAACTCTGGGATCAGGCGTATGTAGCCCATCGGGTCGCAGCAGCCGGTCACGCGTTCGCATGTTGACGTAGTGATCAAGCGGAACCACGACGATTCCGGCGATCGTATCCAACGTATCGAGTTCGTCGTTCATCTTGTGAACCGAAGCCACGTCGCTGTAGCGACTGGCCGCATCAATCGGCGCAGGGTCGGCAATGCGATTGATCAGCACAGGGATACCAGCTTCAACAAAGGTCATCGCGCGGTCACGCAATCGCGCGACCACACGAGCGCGTCCAGTTGGCGTGTTGCCGCGCACTCCGTCGAACTCGAAGAACACATCGTTGACACCCGGGAACCAAAGTACCGCCGCAACCCCCGCACGAGCTGCCTCGAGTACGTCATCGGCGGGTTGCGGACACGGGTCTCCACCCACGGTCAAAACCGAACCGATTGAGCAGGAAAAGACCGCGCCATTGCGTAACGCAAGTTTGTGATTCCGCCCCCAAGCCGCTGCCGCCGACGCCAGATAGTGCCCAACGGAATCTCCCCGCAAGAACAAGGTTGGTGTCGCAATCCCATCGGCCGGTGAAGTTACGTGAACGGGAAGTTCTTCGACTTGGCGTGCAACGCCAAGTTCGGCGAGGCTCGGCTCAGAAAACCGCTGTGTCAGTTCACTTACCGAAGCGCTGGTCCATCGCGCGGGCATGCCGGCGCGCTTCGACTCCGCAACGGTCCACCCCAACAAGACAATGGCCACCAAACCCCAAGCCGCCGGTGCGGCCCAGCGCCCGACCAGCCTAGTCCGGTGCCGAATTGGTTGTTCGATCAACGCGAAACTTGCGAACGCGGCCGCAAGCGTAACCGTGAGCTGCAACACCAGCGTCAAATTCGCATCCAGACCCAGCCGTGACGGAGTCAGCACCCGCATCACCGGCCAGTGGAACAAATAAATCCCGTAGCTCGCGCGACCAATGGCAGGCAATGGGCCAAGGCTAAGCAACTTCTCGGTGATTCCGGGCGTGGCAACAGCAACGATCAGCACGCTGGTCAACAACGAAGTCGCCATAAAGCCCCACGGGTACAACCACGCGGTCAGCTCGCGATCCTGACAGGCCAAAGCCAGCCCCATCAATACCGGCAGTGCGATCCAACCAAAGGCAGTCAAGGCCGACCCGACCTTCTCCAACCAACTTCTTCCCAGTCGCGATCGCGTCGCCAACGCGACTAGGCACCCCACCGCGATCTCGGCGAAACGGGTGTCGGTGCCGTAGTAGACGCGGTCTCCAAGCTCAGCGGTTCCCATCAGCACCCAAGACAACACCGTGGCGATGCACAGCGAGGCAATAAACGCGCGACGACCACCGACAAAGCGATGCACCGCAACCGCCAACAACGGAAAGAAAAAGTAGAACTGTTCTTCGACTGCCAACGACCAGAAATGCTGGACGGGGCTGGGAGCGGCGAACAACGCGCTATAGCTGCGGCCCGACCACAGGAACCACCAGTTGGCGACCTGAGCGAAAGACGCAACCACGTCGGTCGCCGCCGCTGACGGACTGCGACCCCAAGCAAAGGGTCGCAACGCGGTAATCAAGGCGACCGCCAACAATGTCAGGCACGAGGCAGGAACGAGTCGGCGAAAACGGCGAGACCAAAACCCGGACAATGACAGGGTCCCTGTGCTGTCGATCTCGTCCAAAATCAGACGGCAAATAAGAAATCCCGACAGGGTGAAGAAAACCGACACCCCGAGAAACCCGCCAGGAAGCTGTTCAGGACGCGCGTGGAACCACAGCACCAAGGCCACTGCGACCGCACGCAAACCATCAATCGCCGGTTGGTAGACGCGCCCCCCGGATTTGGGAGCCGATAGTGCGCCTGCATCCACAGGCGACGATCCTAGCGAAATCAAGCAGCCCTCGTCGCGCGCGGTGACGCTTGCGCCCGTCGACTTGATTGATTGCTCACGAAACGATCAACACCCGCGGCGGTGACCAAAATCAGAATCGGGATCAGAGGCATTTTAAAGCGCGCGTCGCCAAAAACGAGCATGACCGGAAGCAAAGTCATCAGTCCACCAGCGACCAAAGCCAGTTGCGCCGAAGTACCCACCACCGACCGGACACACAGTGTGAACATCAGTAAAAGGCAGAACCATGCCCCGTCGCTTGCCACTGTGAGCAACCAACGCACCGAAGGAGGCAGCCAAGGCCGTTCCCCGAACTCTTCGGCAACACTGACGGCGTCGTGATCTGAGCTCAACGTGATACGCAGCCGCTGAACGACCAACCACGGCTGGCGATTAAGCTGGGCGAACGCGAAGGAACGCGCGCGAGCACCAGCTTCTCGATCGCGAGCCAACTCCGCGCTTTCACCATCGAAGATGGAAAATCCAGTATCGCAATTGGCGGTGATCGAGAAGCCTCCTTGCGCTTCTGGGTGATGACCAATGCACAAGTTGTCCCCGTTGTTGGTGGAGACCGGCACGAAGGCATCAAAAACCAAGGCGTTCCGAATCGTCCACGGCGCAACAACCGCGATGGCCGCCGCAAGCGTCACCGCACAACACCAAACGGTTTGGCGCAGGCCCAGCCCCAGCCACCACAACGCAACCACCGGCAACAAATACAACGAGCTCTGAGGTCGAATGAGAATCGCAACCCCGAGCAGTATGCCGTGGGCGAGCAAGCGAGAAGTCGTAAGCCCATCGGGCCATTTTCTGGGGGCCAAGAGCGCGAGCAACGCCAACCCCGAAACGAATAGAAACAGGGTCTCTGAAAGAAGCACGCCGGTGTGCAGCAACAGGTTAGGGTAAAGCGCCAAACCGAATGCGGCCAGTTCGCCAACTCGCCGACTCCACAAACGACAAGCGAGCAGCGACCACACGAAGACAACCCCGGCTCCGAGAACCGCCTGTAGGGTCAGCGCAACTGCGGCCAGGTGATCAAGCGCACCGACACTTCGCAGTAGCATGCCAATGAAACCGAGGAAGAAGGGGTAGCCCGGTGGATAGTAGGCCGTCAAAGCGCCTGAGACTCCATCGCGGTAGCCCGCCCCCTCGGCGATCTGACGCGCCGACGCGATGTACCGCCAGGGATCTGCAAATGCTTCGGGCTCCGCCTGCGCGAACCATACCCACAGCAGTCGAAGCACGAGCCCTAGAAGAGCCGGAACCAGCAACGAACGCTTTGCTACCACGGAATCGATGGACATGATCACTAACCGGCGCGCGCACCACGCCCCTCGAGCGCACAAACCAATCTAGAGCACCTGGCGCGGACCGTCTTCATTCTCCAGCACGATGTCAGAATATAGGGCTTCGCCGAGCTTACGCTGCATCATCGAGTTAGCGATCAACCACACCCTCACGATGCGGCCAGGCTTGTCGCCCATCCATCGCTCGTAGTCTGCGGCGACGTTCCGAGACTCGCTCTGCCAAGCGCCAAGACCGATCGGCCCGGAACGCACCACGACGTGAAACTCTCGATCTTTCCAAGCCTGAAGTGGGCACCAATAGGCGTGCTCAACCGGCAAACCGCTACTCCAGTAGTACGTAATGTCCTTGCCGTTCTCGAACTCCACGGCGATCGACAAATAGTCATGCGAGATGGCCGAGTCTTCCGGCAACGCCGACGGCAAGCGATCAACCCGCCAGTTCCAGCGTAGCTCGGTCTGGGCACTCAGTGCGACATCGACGTCGTGGCATACGATGCCAACATCGCCATAGGTGCGACACTTGATCGCCGGTCGATCGTTATGGTGTGTTGGCGTGTAGATTTCGGAGTTGCCGATGATCCGGTGCGGCTCCCACCCTTGAGGCGCCGCAACTGCGGTAGCCAAACGTTCCAGTTCCGCAGAAACCATCCGGCATGGGTCACCGAGTTCGCGAAGTTTTTCTAACCCGCTTGCAGCGTCGATATCCCAGGCGATCGCAAGCACAACAAGGTTGCCACGCGTGCCCTGATAGACATTCGCGTCGTTCGCCAAATTACCGTCCGCATCTTTCCATTCGCCGGGAAAGTAGCTCGCCAACTCCAGCGAGCCTGTGTTCTCGGCACGAAACGTGTGCGTAGACCGCGCGCCGTTGGCCAACGGCCCTTGTCCGGCGACGCGGGCCCAAAGCTGATAGGCAGGGGGCACGTAGACGTCTAGAGGCTTGGAGAGCCACACACGCCCCGCAGCCAGCCAAGTGACTTCCTGCCCCGCTTCGACTTCCAGTGGAGTCTTAAACCAAGGAGCAACATCGGCAGAAAGATCGACCAGCACTGCCTTGCCCGGAAAATCCTCGGGGAGTTTCTGCAACAATCGCGTGCCTTGTTCGGCTAGACGAACGTCTTCTTCGACTGTTGTGTCGCGGCTCTTGTCACGCTGTACGTCGCGGAAACGGCGTACGGCGATGCCGAGGTCGTGAAAAATCCCCATGCTGGTTCCTATAGAGTTTGGATGAGAAGAGTGCGGCCATCGCCGCTGCAATTTTGCTTCAGCGTGATTCCAATCCGATCAGTTTCAAACGGTGGTCGATGTCGGCGAACGTCTGATCGAAGAAAGCGGGATTGCCGCCCGCTCCTCCGTATCCTGCTCCGCCTCCCAACAGTCGCCGCAGATTCCCAACAAACTCTTCAATGCGACGACGCTCAGCCCCACTTACGTTCTCGAACTTGTTGGTAAGGTACATCACACCAAAGGCAGCATGCCGAGACTCATCGCGTAACACGAGACCAATCAGATCACGTAGCAAAGGATCGGGACTCGAGGTCTGAAACATCTTGAAGAGCCCAACGGCGATTCCTTCGAGAAAAATTTGCATGCCGACGATCTTCTCTCCGTAGTGGTCGGAGTCGAGCATCAGATGGACCATTTCTTCGAGCGCTCCGTCATTGGTCGTTTCAGCGTCGAGCTTGTCCAGATATCGACCAAAGACTTCGATGTGGCGAGCCTCGTCAATGATCTGCCCGGCCAGACACAGCTTGGTTTCAATTTCCGGACAAATGTTCACCAGCTGCGCGCACATGGCCAGCGCGGCCTGCTCGCCAAGAAAAAGCTGTGAAAATGTTTGTGCGCGGTGCTGGGCACAGAGGCGATCAAAATCTTCACGGGAGACCTGTGAGGCATAGGGAGCATAGGTCTGCTCTGAAAAGTTCTGTATGGGGCGCGACCAGTCAATCTCTTCGCTCGCGTTCCACTGATACGCCTTGGTCTTTTCGTAGAGATCCATCTCTGCCGGAATCTCGATCGTCAAGCGGCTGTGCCATTGGGGTCGGGTAGTCATCGCGGCCGAGCATCGCCCGGTGGGCCAGAGCGTGCAACAAACACGGCCGCTCGTAGCGGTGCCGCGACGAGACTCTCCTAAGTTAGCCAGGAGCGGGATTTTCACCTATAGCTTGTAAACCTCGATATGCGACACTCCACCGAGACGACCGCTATTCGGCCCTTTTTGGCCGCATTGCTAATGACCACGACCATTCTGGCGGCCTGCGGACCGGCGGCCGACGAGACGATGACCACCACAACGCTGGCCACAGACAGCACGCTCACGACAACTACCACCGTACCCGACACCACCACCACTACGGTGGCGGGCGTAACGACCACTCTGGAAGTGGCGACCACCAGCACCACGAAGCTTGAAGAAACGACCACCACGTTAGTGACCACCACCTCAGTGAGCACCACGACTAGCTCAAGCACCACAACGACATCCACAACCACCTCGACAACGCTTGGTGATGGCACCTCTGCATTTGACGTCACCTTTGCTGCCACCAGTACCGCGCCCAGGGTCGGCGCTCTTGGCTTCACTGTGACCTCGAAAATCGACGGTCGCTTCCCAAATGAATCCGACGGCGGGGGCTGCGCCAATTTGGTCTTAGGGGTTATCTTCCGCGCACTAGAAGAGCAGCCTGGCACGCTCAACGTCGCGTTAATCTCAATCGACGGCTTCGACTTGCCGCTACCCGTGGCTCGCTGCCTCTTTCGTAGTGTAACAACACCGACCATCGATGATTTCGAATTCTCCGATCTTGACGCTGCAAACACCGACAGTGTACCCGTCACCCCACCTCCGACAATTGCTATCACTGCCATCAGTCCCCTAGATAACTGACGCGATGCCACGTGGGTGGCCCCACCAATCTAACCGCCCCATGCCTGTCGGGCTTGCCATACCAGACAAATGTCTGGTATCTACCAATCCCGCCACTCCAATACTTTTCGTTCAATCTTGCCTAAGCGCACTCCCATGGGTGTGGTAGGCACGAACGACCGGGAACTCAGAAAGAGTTGGCCATGAGAAAATCTAGTGATTCCGGCCTACTGCCCGCTTTGGTGCAAGACAAACTTTTCGTTTCTCGAAGGCGCTTCGCACCCTGATGAACTCGTTCAGACGGTCGCCAATGCAGGGCTTCCGGCTTTGGCAATCACCGATCGAGACGGGATCTACGGACTGGTCCGCGCTCACCTAGCGGCACGCGAGGCCGGGGTTCACCTTATCGCGGGAGCCGAGGTCACGATCGATGACGGATCGGTGATCGTCCTGCTGGTCCGCGGGCACAACGGCTACCGCAACCTTTGCCGACTCTTGACCCGGGGACGTCTGCGCTCAGCCAAGGGCTCCTGCCAAGTCCCCTGGCGGGAGATCTGCGAACATGCCGACGATCTTCTGGCTCTATGGGGTGGACGCCGCAGCCTTCTCACTGCCCGTGTCGATCCTGGCCTCGTGGCGGGCGAACTCTACGATGCCTTCGGCAAGCGCCTCTATGCCATGGCTGCACGCCATCGCATGGCCGAAGAGGTCCATCAGGAAGCGCGCCTACGCGAGCGTGCAAAACGCCTCGGCTTGCCCGTCGTTGCGGCTGTAGAAACCCTCTACCACTCACCAGCGCGGCGTCCGCTCCACGACGTCATGACCTGCATACGAAACGGCACAACCGTGGCGACAGCCGGCCGCACAACTCGCGCCAACGCCGAACATGCTCTGATTTCCGCGCAGGCGTTCACCCGCCTGTTTGCCGATGACCCCGAAGCGTTGCGCCACACACTGACGATCGCCGAGCAATGTACGTTCACATTCGACGATCTTCGCTATCGCTATCCAAGCGAACGCCTCCCCGACGGCAACAGTTCCTCGTCCTGGCTGCATAGCCTTGTCACCGAAGGAGCACACGAACGTTACGGCGCAGAGATTCCGTCCGACGTTACGGCGCAACTTAAGCGCGAACTCGACCTCATCGATGAACTCGACTACCCCGGTTACTTTCTAACCATGTACGAAGTGGTTCGTTTCTGCCGCGAGCAGGAAATCCTGTGTCAGGGGCGCGGGTCTGCGGCTAACTCTGCTGTCTGCTACTGCCTTGGGATTACTGCCGTCGATCCAGTCCGCATGGATCTACTTTTCGAGCGGTTCCTTTCACGCGAGCGAGCCGAACCGCCGGATATCGATCTCGATATTGCCCATGAGCGTCGAGAAGAGGTCATTCAACACGTCTACGAAAAATACGGACGCGATCATGCAGCGATGGTCTGCAATGTGATTAGGTACCGACCGAAGTCGGCCGTACGTGAAGTAGGTAAAGCACTGGGAATCGCCGGCACGGCTCTGGATCGCTTGGCGCGATTACTCTCACACCACGGCGAAGTTCCCGAAGATATTCTCACACAAGCAGGTCTAGAT
>JBLFWR010000043.1:0-23951 GCA_047611725.1 Binatia bacterium
ACCAAGGAAGACCCGATTCGCGGACGAACGCGACGAAGAGAATGCCGGCCGCAATGGAGTACGAGACGGTCGTTCCGATCGCCGCTCCCTCGATTCCCATCTTCGGGATCAATATGACGTTGAGCACGACATTTCCGATCAGGGCCACATAGGCCGCAAAGATGTTGACCAGTTGTCGATCACGCGCAGTGAAATCGCGGGAGAGCAGCACGTACATCGACATCATCACGATTCCCCAAGCGATGTAGCGTAGCGGCACACCGGCCGCTGCGTACTCCGGCCCATACCAAGCAGTGATCGCCATGGGCCCGACGCTGGTTAGAAACCAAGCGGCGCCGACACTGAGAAGCAGCGTTTGACGACACGCAGCCGCGGTCAATCGGTGGATTCGGGCATCGTCAGTGCCTGCTAGGCGCGGGAATAGTGCTAGGCCCAACGACTGCGGCAGGTACATCATCTGCTCTGCGAGACGCGCGCCAATCGCGTAAAAGGCCACATGCGTCGGGCTGAGATAGTAGGCCACAAGGTACACCCCGGCCTTGAAGTGAAAATGCGAAGCGATGATCTGAATGTGCGACTTCATTCCATAGCGAATCATCCGACGAAAAAGCGGAAAGTCGAAGCGAAAATGAATCGGGGTTTCGGCGTGCAGGGTGGTCACCAACCATGCGGTCATCGAGAGCCGAATGGTGATCACGACCCCCAAGGCCCCCGGCAAGCCGAGATCCAAAATCCATAAGACCACAGCCATGCCGCCCAACGTGCACAAGGACTCGGCCATGAGCCGAGTGTTGAAAACTCGGAATCGATCGGTGGCCTGCAGTGCTCCGTACAAATAGCTCTCGACGAGCAGAATCGGGATCATTGGCAGGACGATCATCAGGCACCAAAGAGGCACACCTTTGAGAATCGTAGCTCGTATCGGATCGGCAAACGCGACCACGAGCGCCATCAACGTAAGGCCGACCACGGAACCAAACACGAAAACGTTCGAAGCCACGGCCGAAACGTCTTCCCGCTCGCGTCGAATGAAGTAGACCGTGGCCTGTGATTGTCCGAATTTGGTGAGGGTAACTAGTGTTGCCGGAAACAGCGCGACCAGAGAAAAAATACCACGGTTCTCGGGGCCCAGCATTCGCGCCGTGATGATCCCGGTGACCAAACCGAGGGCCATTGTGAGCATGCGAGTTCCGACCGTGCCCGTGACATCCTCAGCGAAGCGCGCAAGCGAGGATTTTGGGCGCTCGATTTTCAATCCCATTTCAGTTCGATTCCCCGCGCAACAAACTCGCCGCCATCGCAATCGCTGCGCCATCAGCGCCAACTTGGAGGCGATATGCGGGACATCCTGATGCCAGAATTGCGGCCGCGCCTTCTTCGTTCGGGCGCCGGGTTCCTGCCACTAGGTCCAGAACTTCGTTCATAATCGCTATGCGGCGAACTTCCTTGGCCAACGTATTGCCCGCGTGAATACGCGCCACGACTTCGTCCGCGTCGATCGGCTCGATCGAACTCGTACCCCCCCGTTCGACATAGCAGATAGCGGCCGGACGGACGGGATCGGCAACGACAACATCGGGGCGATATGCGTCGCGTCCAAACACTCGCCGCTCGCCCGTGGAAACCAGTCGTTTCGCGCCTGGCCCCGCCATCGCAAGACTTCGCTCATCGAGCAGCATTAGCTCCGGACAGGCCAAGACTCTGGCTCCATCGTGGAGCAGTAGGTTGTCGGAAAGCATCGAAACTTCTCGATCGGCGAGAAGCGAGACACACAATGTTGATTTCCCGCACCCCGGTGCGCCGACAAAGACCAGACCGCGACCACCCCGGGCAACGCCACCGGCGTGCAATACATTCCAACCTGCTTGCCGTGAGGCTCGCCACAACAGCGGATGGTAAACTAAGTAGTAGAGCAGTGTGGAGAAGCGCCGGCTCTGAAGACGGGCTAAATCACCGCCAGCCAGCAGCCGTCGAAGCGACTCTATACGTCGTTGCGATCCTATCTGAAAGTAATAATCACCTGTAATTTCGAGAACATCACCAGGTTTATTAATCTCCAAGGTGAGATCAGAAAAGTCATCGATCCGTCCCCACACCGCCGACGTACCGCTGATCAATAGGTCGCGATCGGGCCGTCGCTCAGCGGTGCGACCCGGGTAGGCCTTGTCTACGCCACGCGGGGCTACCGAGTCATGCCAGCGCAGACCAACCCGAACATCCACTGCGTCCGTCGGCTCACAAAGCCACGGTTTCATCGCAGTGCGCACGTAGGCCTCAAAGGCCGGGAGCTCACTTTCAAGGCGAAGGCTGAAGCCAAATAGCTGTAGGTTCACGCTCATTGGTCGCCACCCTCCACTCGCCCTGACACCGGGACCACAATTTCGTCGTAGAGCGCTGTTACTTCGCCGACATGTCGCTCTATAGTGAATCGCTGTGCCGCTGCTGAAGCTCCGGCACGAAGGCGCTCGTATTCGGCCGCATCACCCAAGAGACGGTCCAAAGAAGCAGCCAGGGCAACCGGATCTCCTGGTTCAACAAGAAGGCCGTCTTCTCCATCCCGAACGAACTCCGGAACCCCGCCGGCACGAGTCGCAATGACTGGGCGCCCCACCGACATCGCTTCGATAATCACACGCCCGAAAGGCTCTCCGCGCACTGAGGTGTGAACGACAATATCCATCGCCCGCATCACGTCGGGAACGTCATCTCGTGGGCCTGTCAAAATCACTCGATCAACAAGACCAAGTTCCGCGATCCGTTCACGCAAGCGCGACGCATATTCACTGCCGCTACTGTGAACGCCGCCAACCAAAAGCGCGCACAGCCGTGGATACTTGGAAGTCAACAAACCTAACGCTTCGATCAAAACGATTTGGCCCTTCCACTCTTGGATATTCCCCACCACTCCGACAAGTGCAGCGTCGATGGGGATTCCTAATTCTTCACGCACGGCGGCAGGCTCGCGCTGCACGCGAAAAGAAGCGGCATCGATTCCGTCGTAAGAAACTTGCCAACGCGCAGGCTTCAGGTCGCCCTGCTTACAGTGCTTCTCAATCGCCCGCGTCATGGACAGCGCAGCCGCAACACCACGGGAAGCCCATCGCTCAAGATAGCTCAGCTTGTCGAAACCCTTGTTGTGAACGACGCAGGGGATCCTGCAAAAACGAGCAGCCAGAATCGCGTCAAGGTTGCCGCGGAAACCGTTACAGACATGAACGAGGTCGGGGGCTTCAGCGCGGATGATAGGGATCAGGCGCAACATCGAAGGTATGGTTTCAAGTCCAAAAGCCGCGAACCGGCGCGCGCCCTTCATGACGGCACCCAAGCCGGGCCTACTCTTGGCAGCTTCGAAACTGCGCGCTCCCTGCAATGCATGTTGCTTGGGAAGCTTACGGCGACGCACGACATGCACTGGCACCCCGGACGCTCGTAGTTCATCAACCATGGGTTTGTCTTCGTACAACACCACGGCCGTCGAGTAGCGTGCACGGTCGAGGCCTGCGACCAAGTGCAATAAGCCGGTCAGGGAGCCACCGACCACGGAACCGGCGGAAGCCTCGACGTACAGAACCTTCACGCGTCCGGCGCGATCGAAACGCGCAAGCCCTCCGTAACTTCCAGAGCCGGCTTCCAGCCAAGCTTCTCTTGCGCGCGGTCGGTCGGGTAGCGCGCGTCAAGTTCGGAGCGCAGGAGTTGGTAGGCGATAGTCCACGGTCGGCGCTTTACCAGGCGATGGAGCATATCCACAGCTTTGACTGCCGGTGTGAACAAAGCCACAGGAATGAACAGCACGCGGAGTTTCGTCCCTCTCGCCTCCGAGAGGCGTCGGAAGTACTCGCGCTGAGTCATCTCGGGGTCATCAATTACGTTGAAAATCTCGCCACCCACGTCAGCCGTTAGCCCAGCGCTGACCACAGCATCGGCGGCGTTCTCAACGTGGACGGTCGGAACGTGGTATCCGGGCGTGCTGACCACGACGAGTGTGTCGGCACCGAAGAACTTTTTCACACGCCCGAGAAAAACAGGTTCACCCTGCGGATGGTCAAAGCCGTTCAAGCGACCTGGCCGAACAACAACCACATCCTTTCCGGTTCGTGCTGCGGCACACGCGACACGGTCGGCATCAATTTTCGATCTTGTATAGAACCCGCGCAGCATTGGGTTGTGGTCGTAATCCGTTTCTTCGGTCACGACGATTCCGGCGCGATCGATTTCGAAAATCCCAAGGGAGCTAACGTGCACAAAACGCGCACCCGCCGCAGAGGCCGCATCGATGAGCTTTTGCGTGGCCTCAACGTTCGCGACGAAAAACTCTTCCCAGTCGCCGTGCGTCGCGACGCGAGCTCCAGCGTGGAAAACGACATCGCAGCCAGAAACCTGATCAACGAACGCGTCAACATCAGCCAGATCCCCTTTGACGATCTGCGCGCCGAGGCCCTCGAGGTAGCCGGTGTCGGAGCTCTCTCTAGCCAACGCAAGAACCGTGTCGCCGCGTTCCACGAGACGTCGCACAATGCGGCGCCCTAAGAATCCAGTAGCTCCTGTAACGAACGCTTGCATGCCTATTCCCCCGCCGCCGCGACGCGCGCAGCAGCCGCATCGGATTCGCGAACCGCCGCCCAGATTTTCTCCGTCGCAGCTACAACATCGACCGCCTGAGCCGTGGTAACCGGGGGCTCCGTGCCCTCGCGAAGAGACTGGTAGAAGCGCTCGATCAATGTACCCATTCCAGGGTAGTAGCGTACCGTCCCGCGCAGAAAATTGACCGTGGTCTGCAACGTCTGCTTTACGAGCTGACTGGCCTCGTCCAAGTTGGGAAGCGGTTTTGCGATGATTTTTGGAACCGCGTAGTCGCGACGCCTCACCAAGCTCATATTGTTCAGGTTAACTTCGACGGTCATTTTCGTTCCACAAAGCTTCAACGTGTTCAGCCCAGGATTGGCTCCTGTGGAGATGGTCAAGGACCCACTGCGGCCTTCTCCCTGCATGAGCACCCGCAATTCACGCGGGTTTCCGTCGCTGCCAAACGCATGCGCTTGCACATTCAGAACCGGTCCTAGGAACGCCAGTTGAAGATATAGCGGGTGCGGGACTAGATCCCCGATGCCACCACCTGCCAAACGGGAAAGCCAAGAGCGTTCGCTAGCAGCCCCAGCTTGGTAGCTTTCAATCGCCACGATTTCCCCAAGTGCGCCTTCATCGACGAGACGTCGCGCCTCGAGCATCGGAGGGTCGAAAAGACGATTGTGGTCCGCGGTCAGAACAGCGTTACCGCGGCTGGCGGCAGCGACCATCCTTTCGGTATCGGCCATCGTTAGAGCCAACGGCTTCTCTACCAATGTGTGGATGCCACGTTCGAGGGCCGCGACTGCTACATCAGCGTGTGTATGAGGTGGGGTGAGAACGTGAACGACGTTCGGCTTCTCGACGTCGAACAGCTCTTCCGCCGACCGGTAGGTGCGCTGGATCGCATGGCGGTCAGCAAGATCACTCGCGACGCGCAACGAAGGATCGGCCGCGCCAACCACCACACCACCCGCTTTTTTTATGTATGGGAGATGCGCGTCGGCAATGATCCCACAACCGACCACACCGACCCGGATAGGTCCTTGTATTCTTGCCGTCACTAGTAGGTTCTCCAGCCTTGTCGGGGTCGGCGGCCGAGGCGAATTCCGACCACCGCCGACCGCGTCAACCAGATGCTGCTGCGGACTCGGTTCGAGGCGCAACTTTGTCAAAAACACTGTAACCCGCGCGCTCGATCGCGGTTGGATTAAGCAACCTTGCCGATGGCCGCGTACAGCTCATCAAGACAGGCTTGGCCCTCTCCGCCAAACCCCTTAGTTTTGAGATGCAGAAGGTTCGAATAGCGGGAGTCCGTCGGATCCACCTTTTCAACTTCGAGCAGATGTCGAACTTCGTCGATACCTTCGTCGATAGTCCGGTCGGGCGTAAAGCCCATCACGTGACGAATCTTGTCGAAGCTCACACGGTAGCTACGCAAGTCGTCGAGCGTGTCTACATGCTCGACGACGGTACCGGGAATACGAGCTGCCACCATCTCGGCAACATCGGCGATCGTAAAGTTGTTCTCGTCCGAGCCGACGTTGAACGTTTCACCACTGATCTGCCTCGCAGGGCCCTCAACCGCCAGACGAAAAGCTTTGGCGACATCCTGAACATGGACGTGAGGGCGCCAAGCACCACCACCCATGACCGTAATCTTACCAGTCGTCAGGGCGCGCGTGGTCATCGTATTGATCATGAGATCTAAGCGTGGACGTTTACTGACCCCGAACACTGTCCCAAGGCGCAAAACAACGAACGAGCGACCTTCGAGTTCACGACGCAGAATGTCTTCGGAAACGATGCGGCTTCGCGCGTAGAAGCTGACAGGGTTCAAGCGCGATCCCTCATTCAGGATCAACCCTTCAGTGGCACCGTAGACGCTACACGAAGATGCGAACACGACACGCTCAATGTCTGGCCGGTGCTTAACGGCCTGACAGAGCAATTTGGTCGACTCGACATTGATCGCCACGGACTCTGCCGGATCGAGATCACAGGCACCGTCGCCGACCAGAGCGGCCAGGGCGATAACAGCTCGCGCCCCTTTGGTCACATGCATCAAGTCGCGAATGTTGCAGATATCCCCGTACACGATTTCCACGTTCGGGTGACTTGCGAACTCGGCTGCCCCCTGGGATCCGTAAAGGAACGTCTCCAACACGCGAACGCGCAGGCCCTTGTCCAACAGGCTGGGAACGAGATGGGCGCCGACATAGCCAGCGCCCCCGGTGACGACCACGAGATCGCCGGGATTGAGAAATTCTGGAGTCATTATTCAGGTCTGCCCGGAGAGCTCGATCTTGTGAGCGAGTTCGGGGGAGTCCCCGGAGATTAAGTCAGACAACGCAGGAATCAACCTGCACTCGAGGCATATTCGTTGACAGGCCTCACTAATCTCTCGAACCGTCACGGGCTCGAGGTCCGCCAGTGACACCAGGACCATTTCGACGCCGTGGGTCCCCGCCGCCATCGCGATATCCGTGGCCCCGCCCATCACCCGAACCCCGTGAATCAGAGCTCCCCAGCGATGCGGCTCGTGATCAATGATCCCCACCGGCATGAACCGCGAATTGGGGTCCTCCAAGAGGGACCGCAGGATGGCCTCACCCCCATGGCCCGCCCCAGCCACGAGAACCTTGATGTACGCATCGTTGCTGTCACGGCATTGTCGGCGCTGCATCCAGGCGCGAACTAGGAACCGAGACCATGCCAGCAGAGCCAGGAGCAAGATCCAGTCGATGATAAACACTGCCCGCGAGTGACTCCGCAGCCCGGTATCGAACGACGTGAAAGCGACCACCACAGCCGAAGCGACACTGACCGCCTTGACAATAGCGGCCAAATCTCGACGCCCAACCCAACGCGATGTCCGCTGGTAAAGCCCATAGTAGATAAAGACGACCGGCTTGATCAGCAGGAACCACCCCAAAGTCCTGCCGACATACTGCCAATCTTTGGCATCCAACGCCCAATCAAACTTGATCAAGTTAGCGAAGACGTACGCCGCCGCGATGAGGACAAGGTCCGCGCCAAGGGAAAGAAACCGGTAGCGCTGGCGCGAGAAGAAACCGCTCTTAAACTGACTGAAAATTACGCTGAGCGCGCCGCGCACCAAGAAAACAACGTCTCCGAAAAACGTCGCTTCGCGAACATATCGAAGATCGGACTCAAGCTTCTCCGGCAATATCTGCTTGATGTAGTACTCTTCGATGTTTTCTACATCCTCAGGGTACTTTTCTACTTCATCACGCCCGTCAATTTGGCTCGGCCCGATGATGCCAGGCTTGACGTCTAAGACCGACTTGTGATCTCCGGCGTAGAAGTTGGTAAAATACGGATCTTCCGGACGCGGCCCCACAAACGCCATATCGCCGACAAGCACGTTAATGAGCTGCGGCAACTCATCCAGCTTGGTCCAGCGAAGCACCCCGCCGACACGTGTAATGCGCGGATCGCGCTTCACGGTCAGACGCGCCCCACTTCGATATGCGCCAACGATCATTGTGCGGAACTTGTAAATACGAAACGTCGTACCCGCCCGGCCCGCACGTTCCTGCCGAAAAAAAATTGGGCCACGGCTGTCAGCCGTTACCAACAGTGCGATCACGGCAAAAAATGGCCACAAAACGAACAACGCGATGCCCGCAACCGTTGCATCGAACGCCCGCTTGGCGGTCTCTCCCCTACGTGACATCACCGCCGGTTTTCTCCCGCGATGCGAGCAAGACTGGCAACAACACCGTCGACTTCCTCATCGGTCATGGTCGGGAACAACGGTAGCGAAATCGACGCTTCATAAAGGGCGGTAGCATTCGGGTACTGCCCCTTGGTGACCCCAAGAGTCCGTTGCCAGTGCGGGTGATGATGGATCGGGATAAAGTGCACGCTGGTTCCGATATTGTCGGCTTTAAGCATTTCGATGACTTCATCTCGGGTCACCGAAAACTGATCTGCATCCAACCGGATAACGAACAAATGCCACGCCGACTCGGCACCCTGCGGCGCAACCGGAGTGATGATTCCCGGGATCTGCTTCAACGCTTTCTGGTAGCGCTCAACGATCTGCAGCCGGCGAGTATGAAAGGTTTCCAAACGGGCGAGCTGATGCAGACCAATCGCAGACGAAATGTCGGTCGGATTGTATTTGTACCCAGCGTGCTCAACTTCGTAATACCAACTTCCCGCCGCTGAGTAGCGCTTCCATGCGTCCTTGGAAATACCGTGGAGCCTTATGCAACGGATCCGCTCAGCCAATGCAGGGTCGTTGGTAGTTACCATGCCCCCCTCGCCTGCAGTCATGTTCTTACCAGCGTAAAAACTAAATGCTGTAGCCTCAGAAATCGCGCCGATGCGTTGCCCGCGCCAACGCGCGGGCAACGCATGCGCCGCGTCCTCAACGATCATGGCTCCGCAGCCGTCAGCCAACTCGCGCAAACGATCGAGGTCGCATGAGGCGCCAGCGAAATGGACTGGCACGATCGCCTTGGTTTTCGCTGTGATGGACGCCTCCACCTGCGCGCAATCGATGTTCGGATAGTCAGGCGTCGTATCGGCCAACACCGGCGTCGCGCCACAGTAGCCAATCGCGGCGACGGTCGCGGTAAACGTATACGGGCTCGTGATCACCTCATCACCGGGGCCCACGCCTGCCGCTTCAAGGGCAAGATGCAAAGCGGCGGTACATGAATTGACTGCGATCGCGTGCGAAGCGCCGATGAACTCTGCGAATCGCTCCTCGAACAGGGCCGTCTTCGGACCAAGGGTCAACCACCCTGATCGCAGCGTATCGACGACTTCAGAAATTTCCTCTTCGCCCAAGTAAGGTCGGTGGAACGGAAGGAACTCATCGCGACGGGTACTACTCATGCCGCCTCCTTGCCATCCGACCCAATGTACCGCTCGAAAACGGTCACCAACTGGCGCAGATTGAGATTGCGGTCCCAAATACGGTGCACCTTCTCGCGAGCCGTCGTGGCACGGGCTGCGGCCTCGGCAGGCGCATCAAGAACTTCGGCTAAACCAGCAGCCATCGCTTCAGGGTCTCGCTGTTCCACGAGAAGGCCATCGACCTGATCTTCGACCAACTCAGGTATTCCACCCATGCGGGTGGCAACGATTGGCACGCCGCTGGCCATCGCCTCGGCCAAGACGTTAGGAATGACATCCTGGCGACCAAAATTGCTCATTTCGATGCTGCCCATCGCGAACACCTCGGTGCGCCGATACAAATCGCTCAAGGTTGGGTGATCGACGAAGCCGTGGAGAACAAGACGGTCTGCGATCCCGAGTTCAGCCGCACGGCGTTCAAGCCATCCTCTTTGTGGACCATCTCCCGCCAAGTGAAGTTCGATATCGTATCCGCGTTCAACCAGCAGACCGATCGCATCCAACACGACGTGAAATCCCTTATACTCCTTGAGCCAGCCAACGCTGGTCACAATTCGGCGAGCGGCCGGAACATGTTCGCCCGGATGAAACCGGTTCATATCGGTACCGTGGTAATTGAGATGAATATGTTCGGCGGCCGCCGGAGAGCATTGAGCAGCCAAGTTCTGCCTATTAAAATCCGCGCAGGTCACAACGAACTCTGCGTTTTCGATCTTGCTCGTGAGCATTCGCGGCACCAAGTAGATGTCGTACGCATGAGCGGCGATGCTGTAGGTCACCCCGCTCCACTGTTTCGCGAGCATGCCCACGGTGGCCGGATAGGTAGCCCATTGACAATGAACATGGGCGATCCCTTCGCGTTTCACATATTCCGACAGATAAATCGCGTAAGGGACCATGGTCAATGACTTGACCAAGTAGAACCATGCCGTTCCCCGATAGAGCACATCGATCCATTCGGAAAACGAAAAAGTAGCTGGTCCCGGGGCTGGACCGCCGGGTCGCGGAGCCTTCTCACGAAACGCCGAGAGGACCTTCGCAAAAAGCTTCAAGACGCCAAAGGGCGTCTTGAAAAACGCACGTAGCGTGGGTCCCCACAACTCCCAAGTAAAAAACCTAGGACAGTAGTGAGTGTCCTCCATCAACGCCCGCGCTTCAGGCTGTTGCTGCTCCTGAACCCGAGACAAGAGTGAGATGATGCGAACATCGTAGCCCTGCTCTTTGAGCCAAACTACTTCTCGAAGAGTAAAGGTTTGATTGATGACAGGGAATAGTGGGAAGAGGTAAGCGATCGTCCTCAAGGGGCTCCTCCAGGGATAAGCACAGTCCCCCCGATGTCCGCCCCCGGAACATGGCCAGTCTCAGTGTAAGTCCGATGAAGACGAATCAATGAAAGCGACATGCCGATGATCACATAGAAGAAGATATGCGCCCAAACATCGGCGAAAAAAGAAAAGAACATGAAGACGATGATCGTGGTCCGCATGGCGTGAACGAGCCACCTCATATCGACAGGACCAAAACGGCCTTCATACTCACGAAGAATGTCCGTCAATTGACGCATAATCCAAAAGAACGATGCCAAATAGAGGCCGAGGCCAATTAGACCCGCCTCTGTGGCCGCCCATAGATAAGAATTGTGCGGCGGCCCTGGCGCAGCGGTTGGTGAAACCGCGACTCGGACAAGGGGGTAGTTCCCCAAGCCGACTCCGAGCAAAGGATGAATACTCAGCATATCAAAAGCATTATGAAGCGTTCGAATGCGCTTTTGAAACGACCCGCGTGCTTCTTGCCCTTCTGGAAGTAGCTCCGCACCGACTGGTGCGAGTTGTGTCAGCCGTCCGGACACATCCGAGGGCAAAACGACATCGAGAAAGTTTACATTGTACCCGAACTGAATCACCGCAAGCGCGGCAACCAGCGTCACGCCCGCGACTTTTCGATAACTAAAACGCCCTTCCAATAAGACGATTACGGAAAAGAGAAGCAGGTTGAGGAATCCGCTGCGAGAAGCTGTGTACGGGATCGCGATGATGGCCCCGGTCACCGAAACGAACCACGGGATGTAGCCCACCCAGCTCTTGATCCGCTCGCGCATGTACCAAAGTAGCGTCAGGCAAAACAGAGCGTAAAAGGCCAATTTGTTCGGATTTGTTCCTGTATAAAGCGCAGTACCGCCTGAGCCGGTAACACGCAGCCGTCCCTCGCCCCAACCCAGTTGGCCAGCCTCACTGCCGACGTTCAAATAGGTAAGCAAAAGAACCGACAACAGAACCCCAACAACGACTTTCAACTGCTGAGGAGTGCGAACGAAAAAGACGAAGAACACGACGAACGCCAAACGCGTAAAATACTTAACGCGGCGGTCGCGTGTTTGGACCAGCGCGCCTGCCGTCTGTGCTCGGGCGCCGTACAATTCACGCTCGGCTCCGCGGCGAAGTTCGACCGTCTCAAGACCCTCAACGCGAATCTCACGATTGTAGAGCGTTCCGGCCGTGATCAAAATTACTCCAGCCATGATCAGCCACAACAGAGGACGCAGCTTGGTGAACCAACCGACGCCTTCGCGAAGGGTTCCGTACAACAACATCGGAACAAGAATCATCCCGAGGCCGTTATTAATCGTCAGGTTACCAACGCCGCGAAGTGCCGACGGATAGGTAACCAAAAAAGTAGTGAGGAAAATTACGATTCCGAGGAACGGATATCGAACAACAAGTATGGTGCCAGCGACCGCAACGACGACACCAACGAGCAACCCGCCAGCACCGGTAATACCGGCCCAAACGCTAGCGAGGCCGAAGACCGCGGCAATCGCGGCCAGCAGCCACAACGCCGGCCCACTCCGGGCCGGCGACGATTGCATGGTGCCGGTCGCCATTCGTTAACAGAGCTCGAGCCGAGTCAGCCGATGATCCGGGCGAGCGATTCTGGGACGTAGTCTCTCGTTTTATTGAGCACCACACCGAGAAGATTCGCACCGGTCTCACGGATGATTTCGCTCGCCTTGTTGACCACGCCCACAGGTGTCACGTCGGCCTCGACAACCAAGATGACACCATCGACCATCGGCGCCAGTGCGCGCGAATCCGGGTAAAGCGTGATTGGCGGACCATCGATCAAAGTCACGTCGGCGAGCTTCGGGAGACCCGAAAGTACCTCCATCGTGCGCTGACTATCTACCACGTCGATCGCGTTCAGACGCCCCGTGCCAGCGGTAACTACAGAAACGCCCTCGAGTTCGGTGGCCTGAACCACTTCGTCCACGCGCTTGCCGTCACCAACGATATTCATGAAGCCCTGCTGGCCACTGACATTCGTCAACCGCCAGAGCGCCGGAGTACGAAGGTTCAAATCCACGAGCAGAGACGTCGCTCGCCCACCGTCCGCGATGGCCTTAGCCAACAGGCAAACCACACTAGACGTGCCTTCGCCGTGCAATGACCCCGCGACCAGGATGGTTCTAACGCTCTCCCCAACCGCTGAGCCGACCAACGCGCGACGAAGCTCGTAGTAGTCGTCAGCACCGTGAAGAGGAATCGAGGGTGCAGGGTACGAGAAATCAAAGGTCTGCTGCGCCCGCTCTTGGGCTCGCAGTGCCTCGGCCCGCTTGAGTGCTTCGTAGGTTTTACTCATAGCGGCCTCACAACTCCGCCCGGATCACTTCCGGCCCCCGTTGCCATTGCCATTGCCATTGCCATTGCCATTGCCATTGCCATTGCCATTGCCATTCCCATTGCGGCGACCGTTGCCATTACGGCGACCGTTACCATTGCCTCGGCCTTGGAAATTACCAGCTTGGTTGTTCCGCCTGGCGTTGCCGAAGCCGAACGCATTCCCATTCTGATTCTGGTTCTGGTTTTGATTCTGGTTCTGATTACCTAGGCCGTTGCCTCCACCGCTATCGGGGATCTCGGCAAGAACCGGCAGACCAAGATGGTGACGAACGTCAAGTTCGCTGTTCATCACAGGGTTGACCATCTCAGTTGCGACAGCGGAACTAATACTGATCAACAACGCGAGGAATAGGGTCAAAATCGCCGTGATCAACTTGTAGTCAGGGTCCCGCTTCACCGGGAATCCGGCGAGTTCCACAACACTTAGGTTGGAAATCCCGGCCTCGTCCATCGCGTCGGAGACCTTCAGGTTGTTCAGCTTGCCCCGAAGGCCTTCGTAAACATCCTTGCGCTCCTGACGCTCGCGGCGCAGGCGCATCACTTCGTAGTGTTTCGCGTGCAGTACGCGAATCTTCCCCTCGTAGTCGCCCATTCGCTCCGACAACAAAGCACGCCGGGCTTCGAGTGCCCCAACTTCGGCTTGAGCCGACAGCATGTCTTCTTCGAGGCGACGTCGAGCGGGGGCTTGTCCCATACGCTTGCGACCAACGACAGTCGCCTCTTGCGCAGCGATTTGACCCTTCAGGCCAGCGACTTCGCTTTCAACATCCATGACAAGGCGATGCTGCGGGGTGTACCGCTGCAGCAACCGCTCTCGTTCCATCTCTAGACGCGCCAAGTTTTGCTTGAGGTACCCGAGAAGCGGATTCGGGATCATCTCGATCTCGGTCGCTTCTTGCTCAGGAATATACTCGAGTTCGGCTTCTACGGCTGCGATCCGCGTAGACAACTCCGTAACCCGCGCTTCAGTCCTGCGCAGGTCGGCTTCGAGCTGCGCTCGCTGTCGAAGCATGTTGTCTTTTTCAAGCGAGATCGATGTCAGGCCATGCGTTGCGTCGAATCGTTCTAGCTCAAGGTCAGCGTGAATGAACGCCTCTTTAGCTTCCTGCGCGGCGCGGTCAAAGAACTCCAGGGCACCCGGCGCCTTATGAAGTTGAATATTGTAGTCAATGTACAGATCCAGCAGATTATTGACGACAAAAATTGCGCGGTCAGGGTCGTGGTCACGATACGAGATCTCAAGCACATTAGAGTTGGGCTTGCGGGTCACACTTAGCCCACCCTCGAGATTCTGAATCGAGGGGGCTTCGTACTCACCGAACTCTTCCGGCCCGACTTCCTGCAGGCGCTCTTTCAAATTCCGCATCAACTCACGGCTTCGAATGAGCTGGATCTCGGAGTTGACGTCGGCCTCGTTAGGCAACTTCTCGACCTCGCCCATCTTGTCGAGGGGGGTCACCTCTGGAAAAGCGCGTTCGCGCGTAACCATGACCTTTCCTGAGGCTCGAAACACATCGCCACGCGTCAAGCTCAACAAGTTGACGGGCAAGAAAATCAACAGCAATACGCCGAGAATTAAACGACGACGCTTGAAACAAGCGGTGAACGCTTGGCGTAGGAGATAGAGAGAGCGCTGATCCATGAATCCTCTTCCGTTTCCCTACTCGCCGCCGATCGCCGGGAGCCGACTAACCGGCTCGCGAACTGGAATCAGGTCTCGGACGTACTGCTTCACAAATAGGTCGGCGTTGGCAACCCACGTTGCAGGCACGAAGACCACATCGTTCGGGCCCAAGGCAATATCCTGAGAGGTATCGCCGGTCTCCAAAACAGATTCAATATTAATGCGCTGTGCAGAGTACCCACCGTCTGGGTTCCAGGCGATATGCAGAACGCTATCCAAGCGTGCTGTGTACTGGAATCCGCCGCGTTCGAGCACCGCCCTTAGAGACGTCAAGCCCGGCCGAATCGGAACAAAGCCGGGTCTGCGAACTTCGCCACCGATGTATGCACGGTGAATGGTGAACTCACGAACAACAACTGAAACGACTGGATTGCGATGCGTGATGGACGCGCGACGCGAGATGTCGGCCTCCAGCTCATCAGGCGTCAACCCAACAGAGTGGAAATCGCCAAGCCCCGGTACGGAGATCTGTCCATCGGGACGAACAGCCGCCTGGACGTCAAGCTCGTGGTGGTAAAGGAACCCAATTGCCAACCGATCCCCGTAATCAATACGATAGACGGTTGGATCGGGCGCACCCGTGGTTGCGCCTACGGCTTGTACCGCAGCGACAGCCTCTAGCCGCGGAACTTTAGAATTGGAGCTAAAGCAGCCCCCAATAACGAAAGCCGCAAGCAAAGGAATGATGGCAAGCCTCTTCATGGAACCCGTCCGCAACCCGGCACGTGTGGCGAAACCCCTCGTCGTACTAACTCGTCGCGTCGATTGCAGATGGTCGGTTACTCGCGTTCGGCGGCACACTTAGTGCACCACTATAACCAAGGGCAGCAACTGTTGCTGTCCATCCCATCCATCGGACCCCACATGAGCCGCCACGGCTACTGCGAAAGTCTGACAGTTTGAGACGAATACCCCTCGGTTCGTCGCGTATCCCTCGAACATCCCCCTATGGCCCGCAAAACGATCCGGGCGGCTTCCTCACACTATCTGCGAAGCCGTCCGACACCCTGATCCAATAGAGTATCCTAGCGAAACTTACAACAAATCCCACGGCCTGCCGGTGCTTTCATCGTCACCGACCCTACCATGGGACACTTCAAATAATTCACGGGATCAATGAATCGGTCGCCCAATTCTCATGCCGCTTCCCTACGCTATCACCAAAGTATCTCTCGTGCACGAACGCAGGAGCTTAGGCGTGCGTATCTGCTCCTCAGACCCTACCCGTTGACCTGGTTCGCAACAAGGCTTCGCGCCTCAATGATTACCCTCGCCCTGCGTGAAATCGGCCAAGCGCGGAACGCGCGGCTTCCAGCGCCGACGCGCGCGAGGCGTATCCAACCGCGTAGAGCATCCGAACAGGGTTTCGAGACCCTTTGGTAACCGTGCGTAGCCGGTGTCCCGGCAACGCGGCTTCGGCCCAAACGGCAGCCCGCTCGACCGTCGCCACATCCGGCGATTCAGCCAGCAAAACCTCGTATTCGCCGCTTGAGGCGCGCCTGACCATCTGGTCTGCACTCAAGAACGGCAAGAACAAATAGCTTCCCACCGTAAGGCTATTCGGCTCCTTTATTTCGGCGTTGTGGCTGAGGATTCCTGTCAGACTGTCGGTATCGACACTACCGTAATACTGTAGCGTGATGGCCCACAGGGTATCTCCTCTGGCAACCCTAGCGAACCGTCCAACAATCGCATCGCCAGGCCGAGGGGCCGGCCGAGCAGCCGGACTCGCAGGCGGTTGAGGCACTTCGGCCAACGCGGCCAGTCGGCTGTCCCCGGCTGGTTCCGGAACGACGGGGGGAGTTGGCGCCGCCACGACGGGCGCAGCTTCGGGAACCGCCGCAGGGCGTCGCCGACCGAGTACCGACTCGGCCATCGCCTTTGCTTCGTCTTCAGACCGAGTATGAATTCTGGCGCTTTCAGGCAATTCGACCTCGGCGCTCCGCACAACCGCGGCATCGAAATCCGGGTCAAACAACCGAGCAGCTGCACTACGAGCGAGCACTTCGGCTCGCCGGACTGAATCGTCGATATTGATCGGTGGCATGCCGCTGGCATCGAGTGCTGGTTCTTGTGTGGCATGCAGGGGGTTGGGTAGTGACAACAGCGGATCCGGCAGCGCCTGTGGCCCGGCCACCTGAGTAGCAACAGGCTCAGTCTTTCGAGCTTCCAGGCCTGCGCTTCCGGCAATTGGCGCCGCTGCGGCCTCGACAGGCACGGCAACGGGGATTTCTGGAGCGGCCACGGGCACCGGAGCGCCCTCAACGACAGCGCCCGGCGCGCCAGCGGATTCTGCGACTTCGGGCGGCAACGACGAACTCGCAACCACTACGGGCTCAGCGGGCGCGTCTTGGGCAACCCACGTAGTAGGGTCGCCGCGCAAGGCGAAGGTGACGGGAATCGCAACCGCCGCCAACAAAAAAGCTGCGGTAGCATAGCGGCCCGCAGGCGCCGCCAGCCAGCCCTTCACTTGCCCCAGCCAAGCTTGGACCGGTGTTTCGCCGTGAAGATCGCGGATCGCCTGCCCCATGACCTTCACGCTGATACGATCTTTGCCATCGGCGAAAGCGATCATCATGGCGTTGTCGCAGAGCACATTCACCACACGGGGAATTCCCTCGGCAACCTGCCAAACACGTCGCAGCGCGGCGGGCGTAAACAAATCTGCGCGCGGCGCTCCCGCGCTCCGAAGCCGAGTCTGAATGTACGCATCGATCTCGTCAGCGCGCATCGGACGTAGGCTGGCGCGAACGCCGATACGTTGGCGCAGCTGACGTAGTTGCGGTCGCCGCAATTTTTCGTCGAGCTCGGGCTGCCCACTGAGCAGAATCTGAAGGATTTTCTCTTTCGAGGTTTCAAGGTTAGAGAGCAGCCGAAGCTCTTCCAAAACCTTGTCGTCTAGGGTCTGCGCTTCGTCGATCATGACGACGACGTTGCGGCCCTGTGTCAGCTGATCCAGAAGAAAAGCGTTCAAGCGCTCCAAAAGATGCAGGCGGCCCCGCCCGTCTGTTCGCACCCCGAGTTCTATGCAAATGTACTCAAGCAGTTCGTCGAAGCTGACCGCTGGGTTAAACACGAAGACGACTCGCGTGTCCCCCTCAAGTTCCTCCAATACCCGCTTCAAAAGCGTCGTTTTTCCACATCCCGCTTCGCCAATGAGCGAAAGAAAGCCTTTACGCGAACGAATCCCGTATAGAACCGAAGCCAATGCCTCACGAGTAGTCTCGTTGACGTAGTGGTACTTGGGGTCGGGGGTGAGATTGAAGGGCTCTTCCGACAGTTGGTAGAAATGCGCGTACATGGGTCGCCCTCGCTAACGGCGGGAAATCAAGGCGATTCTATGGCACGCACTGGCAACCATTCCCACCCAGGGCCGATTCGCGTTAACTCACGGCCCGAAGTGGTCCCCGATCCCGAAACTCCTCGCGGCGCAAGCCGTGCGATTTCATCTTGCGATGCAATGTGGCGGCGTCGATCATCGCGTGCTTGGCGGTGGCCGCGACGCCCCCGCGTGTCCTGCGCAGCACCGCTGCGAGATATTCACGCTCGGTCCGCTTCATGAACTCCTTGATCGGAAGCTCAAAATCCCGAGATCGCCCACCGACGGGGCCGCTCGAAGGCGGAGCACTATTGGGCAGGTCCACGTCCTTTATGGCCGGCCCGCCGGCCTTCAGAATCCCGCGCTCAATCGCATTTCCGAGTTCCCGGACATTGCCCGGCCAACGGTACCCCATCAATTGCTGCAGCGCTTTGTTCGACACTCGGGTCACACCGCGCTCGCGCGCCAGCGGATTATTCTTGAGCATCTCGCCGACCAGCAAGGGGACGTCTTCTATTCGATCGCGAAGCGGCGGCAAATTGATTGGAACTACGTTGATTCGGTAGAAGAAATCTTCGCGCATGTCGCCGCGGCTGACCATCTCTTCGAGGTCCTGGTTGGTGGCCGCGATGACACGCATGTTTAGTTTTACAATTCGGTTGCCGCCGAGTTTCTCAACCTCGCGCTGTTCAAGAACACGCAGCAGTTTGAGTTGCATTGGCAGAGACATGCTTTCGATCTCATCGAGGAACAAAGTTCCTCCGCCGGCCAGCTCGAATTTGCCAATGCGCTCTTGCACCGCACCAGTAAAAGCGCCCCGCTCGAACCCGAACAGTTCAGCCTCTAGCAGACTGTCGGGAAACGCCGCGCAATTGATGGCGACAAACCGGCCGCCTTTGCGTCGCCCTTGGAAGTGAATCGCCCGAGCCGCCAGTTCTTTGCCGGTTCCCGATTCACCGTGAATCAGTACCGTCGCGTCATTTTGAGCCAGGGTCTCAATCGTGGAGAAAATCTCATGCATGACCGGATTGCGGCTGACCATGTTCGCAAACGAGTAACGATCCGATAGCTGGCTTCGCAGATAGTTGATTTCGTCGAGCAATCTTCGTTTTTCGAGGACCTTTTCGGTCGCCAAGAGAATCTCTTCTCTCTCGAAAGGCTTGGTAATGTAGTCGCTCGCCCCCTGACGAATCGCTTCTACGGCGCCCCGAATAGACGCGTATCCGGTAATGATAATGACATCGAGATCAGACCAGCGGTCTCGGATTTCCTTGGTAAGACTCAACCCGTCGGTGCCGGGGATCTTCAAGTCGACGATGGCCACCGCGTATTCGGACTGCTGGAGAAGCTCCAGCGCCTCTTCGGCGGAGGCCGAAGTATCGACACCGTGCTTGCGCTCTTCGTAGAGGTCGCGAAGCTGTCTGCAGATCAACGGGTCGTCGTCGACTACGAGAATTCGTTGGGTCACTGTACTTCCCCCTGCTCTATGATTGGCAGCTCCAGCCAAAGGATGGGCGCCTGCCCCGGTTCGGCATCTTGCAATGCAACACGCCCGCCGTGCGATTGAGCCAATTGCGTAGCGACTGCCATCGAAATTCCTTCCCGCTCGACGCGAGGCAAAGCGTCGGCAAGCTCAAAGCCCAGCCTGACCAGCCCACCACTTGCCAGGCAGCGGACCCGCAGCGAATGTCCCGGCGCAAGGCCAAGGCCTCCCCAGGCCAACGCTCTATCCAATAGTTCCCCGATTCGTACAGGATCGACGCGGACGCGGGCATTGCGTACGTCATCCACAATTTCAGCTTCGACCCAACGATCCGGACTCCGTCCGACTAGGCTGGTAATCAAATCACCGGCATCCAGTGCGATCTGGCGCAGCTCGATCGGCGACAACCACCCCAGCGTTTCGCGAACGAGTTGCTCAATTTCGGAAACAGCCCCCTCTAAACCATCGACCAGCGTGGAAGCCTCTGTTTCCGCTGTCTCCGCATCCGCGCCGAGCCTGTCGCGCAGCTGCGAGGACAAATAGTAATAGCGATGAAACTGATTCCCGAGATCGTGGGAAACCTCGCGCAAAACCGCAGCCTTGTGGGTGTCTACTGACTCATCCATTGGTGTCATGTCGTCATACGTCAGCTGCGGCAAAACCCTTGAAACACCAGGTTATTCGCCAATTCCCATCGCTCCGATCTAAGTAACAGACCGTGCAATACTGCAGGCGACCCTATCGCGGAATCGCCCTAAACTTCAAACAGAAACGCAAGACTGCACGATTGTGCTTCAAGCCCCATCATCAAAACGAAACGGCCGCGAAGCCCGAGGCTTCGCGGCCGTTATCAACGATACCCGAAGCATCCATCGACCGTTGCGAAGGAGCCGCGTTGGCATCGAAAAAGTGTGCAGGCCGCGGACGGGCGACCGCACTCCGCTTCGCAATCAGGCCGCGGTTCGTTCGGACTCGTGGTAGCAAGCCGGAGCAGCGGCAATGGGGCGCGTGGCCACTACTGGCGTGACCTCGGCTTCCGCCAGAATGCGCTCGCGGGTCGCATTCGGATCTAAATGAAGGGCCTCGCAAATGTTGTTGAACGAGAACGGCGAGTCCCAGTCATTGAGGCCAAACCACAACTGAGCCTGGCGCCGCAAGACCGTCGGATTCTCTCTCGGCGCCTTCAGCGACCCATGATAGCAAGCGATCGCATCTTCAAGCACGGCCAGCATGAGGGCCAGTTCTGGCGTTCGTTTGACCGCTTCGACTTCGCCCAGCGTCTCTCCAGCAGCGTTTTCCCCGAGCATGAAGGAACGTACCCGAGTGCGCGAGAACCGTTGACGGGGCTTCTGCTCCCCAGAGGCAACACGAACTGGACGCCGCGAAGTGTTTCGATCTTGAGTTTCTACGTTCATTTCCCCAACCCTCCTAAGGGCTCGATCCTGAGACCGGCTGGGACAGTGAACGCAAAAGTCTTGCCAAAACGCACGAAGGCACTTTGCGCCCCCGCACGGGCGATTTTCACCTTCGAGGTGGCTCTAGAATGCGGGAATTGTACGAAGGTCGCACAAATGCGACCTTTTTGTGCGCGGGGTGTGCGGGGACAAGAACGCAGTGCGGGGATCAGCCCGCGCGGGATGCCGCACTCAGTGCGAGCGGATGACACACTGTGTCATCCGCTCGAGAAGGGACTAGCTAGCCAGCAACTGACGAGCGATTACTTTGAGTTCGAGGATCGGCTTGACCCCTTCAAAAATGGGAAGAACCTGGGCATCGATCACGTAGCGAGAGATCGGGTACTCTTCAGCATACCCCCACCCTCCGTGAAGGAGCTGACCTTCCTGACAAACCCAGACCGCCATGTCACAGGCAAGTAGCTTGGCCATCGCCGGCTCAAGAGAGATTGTCTCGTCCGCGTCCATTGCGAGCGCTGCCTCATAGGTGATCTGACGCGACGCCTGCAGATGCGCCGCCATTCGGCCAAGCTTGTACTGGGTCAGCTGGAAATCGATGAGAGGCCGTCCGAATTGTTTCCGATCGGTCACGTATACCGCCGATGCCTCCAGTGCCGCCTGCGCCAAACCGGTGGCGCGACCACCAGTTTGCAGTCGTCCGGCGGCAAAGCCGTTCATCTGAAGATAGAAGCCCTTGTTTAAACCGGCGTCCATGCCGATGAGGTTTTCCTCCGGCACGAAATAGTTCTCGAAGTTCAAGGTGAAGGAGTGCATACCCCGGTAGCCGGGCGTCCGGTCGGCTGTCCCGGACATGACCCCACCTTCAGGCTGCCGCATCTCGAACTCGTGCCCATCAAAGGAGTCCTTTTCGACCACAAAGAGCGACAACCCACGGGCACCGGTCTTGAGATCTGGATCGGTGCGCAGCAGGACAGCCAGTACGTTGGCGCGGCCCGCGAACGTGCACCACGCCTTCGGCCCATTAATGAGGAAGCCCTTGCGCCCTCCAACCTCTGCACGGTCAGCACGGCAGGCTACCGAGGCAACATCAGAGCCAGTGTTCGGCTCGGTGACCGAGATGCCGACCATCAGCTCACCGGCGCTAACCGGGGGAAGCCACTTCTGTTTCTGCTCTTCGGTGCCGCCTTTCAGCAGCGCTTTGGTCAGGATCTCCGGACGGGTGATCAACGAACCAGCAGCAGCCAGCGACACTCGCGACAGCTCCTCGGTCGTAACGATCATCGCGAGATTTCCCATCCCGAGGCCGCCGTATTCTTCCGGCGCCGACATCCCGAAGTATCCCATCTCAGCCATAGCGGAGATCAACGAGTTAGGGATCAGGAGGTCATGGCGGTGAATTTCCTCTGCTATCTCGGCGACATTCTCATTGGCGAAGCCACGAACTGAGTCGCGAACCATGATGACATCGTCATCGTCGAGCCAAGAGTTGTTCGCGCCCTTCGCCTCTGCCACGGCACGCCCGATTGACCGAACTCGGGCCTCATCGGCGCAATCCATAATCAGAGTACGTGTGGCCTCGCTTCCCAGCGCCTTTTCAAACAGACCTGCTGGCAGCTGAAAATCGCGACCAGCCGCGGCGACTTGAGCGCCAAGCTTCGCGGCCAACTCTCCGGCCACGACTGCGGCGGCATCGACCAACCATGGCGTTGCCTGCCCACCATCAGTGGCAGCCCGTGCGTACGCGGCCAGTGCTTTTGACGCGGCAACTTCTGTCGCTGCGTAAGCCACACGCTCTGCGTGGACCTGATGGTCATCTATCTTCCGTCCGCCTTCAGTCAACACACTTGCCGAAGCCACGGCGGCCGACACGACCTCGTCCATTGATGAGACCAAGGAATCAATCTGATCGAGGGTCACTTGGGAAAAATCGCGATCACTCATTGGAGCTTCTCCTACAGTGTTTAGGTGCGCGTGGTGCGCGGATCGCGGGGACGCTACGGTCGCCCCGACGGGGAGTCAACATTGTGGCGCAGTAGCGCTAATTCGCGATGTAAGCGCTGGTTCAAACGCGCGACCCACCGTTAGCAGAACAGACTTCATTGCATCCCGGTACGCGCCGTGGGAAGACCGGAGCCCAGACTGGGAGGTCGCTAGAATGTCTCGAATCACGGTCGGCTATCAAGATGGCGGTCTCCACCCCCTGTGGCTGACCAACTCCGGCTTAAGAATTGCTCGCCTCTTGGGGGCCGAGTCGCTGTGGCTTCCCGACCACTTCATGGGTTTCATCCCGTCGCTTGTCTGGAAGCCCGAAATCACCGCGGCAGCCAAGGTCGTCCATTCACCGGATGCTTTTTTTGACCCCCTCCAGATCTTGGCCGTGGCAGCCAGTCGCATGCGCGGCGTCGACGTAGGCACGGCGGTAACGGAAGCCTTTCGAAACCACCCAATGTCTCTGGCGCAGTCGTTCGTGACGCTCGACCATATTTCGGGCGGCCATGCCATTTTGGGCATCGGCAACGGCGAGAAGGAAAATGTCGAACCCTACGGCCTGCCCTGGGGAAAACAGGTCTCCCGTCTCGAAGAAGCACTACAGATCATTCGGACCCTCTGGGAGAGCAACGGTAAGCCCGTCAACTTCGATGGCCAGTACTGGAAACTTCGCGACGCGATCTTCGATCTTCCCCTGTATGAAGGACGCCCTCCCCGCATCTGGATCGCTTCGCACGCCCCTCGCATGCTCGCCCTGACCGGCCGTTACGGCGACGGTTGGCTGCCTACGCTGAAAACAAAGCCCGCTGAGTATCGGTCGCGACTCGACACGATTTTGGCGGCGCGCAGCGAAGCCGGACGACCAGCCGAAGGCTTTACCCCTTGTCAGATGATTCTGGTGGCGCTCGGTCGATCTCGTGATGAAGTC
>JBLFWR010000044.1:0-23754 GCA_047611725.1 Binatia bacterium
GTTCGTTGAACGCCAAGCCGGCGCGCGCGAAGGCGCCGATCATCAGCCCGTTCCAGGACACGAGTATTTTGTCGTCGCGCAGTGGTGCCAGACGTTTGCTGCGAACCGCGTAGAGGTCGGCGCGTCCCGCCTCCACCCGCCGTTCGAGTTCGGCGGTTTCCAGCTCCAGCGAGTTCGAAACTTCAATGCGGCCGCGGGGCGTAAAGGGGATGGATCGCCCGTCGAAATTGCCCTTCTCAGAAATCGCGAACCAAGCGATGAGCGCTTCGGCGTTGTCCTTGTCGGTGGCCGCACGGACCTCGGCAGGAGTCCACGTGAAGAACCCGCCCTCTTCCATGTGCCCTTCGGGGGTCGGGTTGTCGGCATCGGTGGCGGAATAGAAGGCACCGTGCGGTGCGGTCATCTCCAGCGCGACATACTCAAGAATGTCACGCACTGTGGCCTCAAACTCTGGGTCGCCGGTGGCCTGCCAGGCTTGGGTGTAGATATCGGCGAGCTGCGCGTTGTCGTAGAGCATTTTTTCGAAATGCGGAACGAGCCAACGTTGATCGGTTGAGTAGCGGTGGAATCCTCCGCCGATGTGATCGTGGACCCCGCCCGCAGCGATTTTATCCAGAGTGTGGGTGACCATCTTTAGCAGTTTGGGGTCGCCACTTCGGCGCCAGGCTCGCAGCAGAAACTGAAGCTCTACAGGGCGCGGAAACTTGGGAGCGCGGCCGAATCCTCCCCACGTCGCATCGAATGATGAAGAGAATCGGGCAGCGATCGCGGCAAGAGCCTCGGGTCCGGGGATATTGCCGGGACGCGCGGGCAGTGACGCTCGTCGAATTTTTTCACTGAGCTCAGCGGCCCGCGTCACGATCGTGTCGCGATCGGAAGCGTAGGAGTCGGCGAGTTCGATGAGAATCGTTTGGAACCCTTTGCGTGCTCCGCGATCGCCATCACGTGCCGGAAAGTAAGTGCCACCGAAGAACGGTTGCTTGTTGTCCGTGAGCATCACCGTCATTGGCCAACCACCACGGTTGTTCAATAAGTGGACGGCCTTCATATAAACGTCGTCTACGTCGGGACGCTCCTCACGGTCGACCTTTATCGCGACAAAGCGTTGATTGATCAGCGCCGCAATCTCCGTGTCCTCGAACGACTCGTGCTCCATGACATGGCACCAGTGGCAGGTTGAGTAGCCCACTGACAAAAGAACCGGCTTGTTCTCGGCTTTGGCGCGTTCGAACGCTTCTTCTGACCAGGGATACCAATTCACGGGGTTGTGAGCGTGCTGCAATAGGTAGGGGGAGGTTTCGCGGATCAATCGATTCACGAACTGCGGCTCACCGTCGTCTCGCAAATGCCGAGTTCGCGGTTTGTAGTCCGCGGCTTTGGTTGCCAGCACTTCGCGAAGCGCCAGCTCGACCCGCTCAGAATCCGACTCGATTCCCGGAACCGCGGGATCAGCCCCACCGAGCTCGGCCAGAGATGGTGACTCAGGCAACGGTTGGGCTGTGGCGGTTGGCGTGGCGGCGCTGGCGGGCGCTTCTTCGGCCGAATGGCAGCCGGTTAGGCACAGGAGCACAACGATAGCTGTGGCCATAGCTGTGGCCGTGGCTGATCGCGCAGAAGGGCAGGGCGAAACAATACTTGTCGTCGACATGCCCCATGGCTAGCACCGTCTCCGAGCATACGCAGGCCACAGTGTCCCAACCCGGCCTGCGAAGGTCGAAACCTGAACGCGCCTCGGCTAGGTTGGGGGATTGCCGACCCCATCTGGAGAGACATAAAGATGACACGACAAACTGAAATTGAATCTCTGCGTTCCGGCGTGCTCGCCAACCGCTGTTTGGCCGCCCTTGTCCTAACGGCAAGCCTGGTGCTGCCCGGTTGCACAAGTGGAGACGGCGAGACCACCGTTGCCGCGGGTTCTACGCCCCAGCCTGTTCGTCAGGCCCTTGAGGGCGAAGTTCGACCAGCGCTGCTGCTGACCCACGCGTGGTTCTACAAGGACGCAAAGGGGTCGCCCAAGCCTGGACCCGCGCGTTTGGATATCTGGAGAGACGGACCTGGGGGTTGGGCCGCTACGCGCCTGGAAGACAGCGACTCCAACGTCTTCCACAAGGCGATCGCCTACGACGGCGGCATTCTTACGATCGGCGCTCAAAAGGCGATGCTCAAGCATTGGACCTTTGCCGATGGAAAGTGGAGTGCTCGCACGTTGTGGGAACGAAACTGGGGCGGTCGTTTCCAGCGACTTCGCGATGTTGAAATCGGCGACGTCGATCACGACGGAAAAGACGAAATCGTCATCGCGACCCACGATTCCGGCGTCGTCGCGGTCATCGACGTTGACGATGTTAACGGCGAGGTCACGGTTTCCGAGTTCGACCAGAAAGCAGACACCTTCGTTCACGAAATCGAAATTGGCGACATCGATGGCGATGGCAAACTGGAGTTCTTCGCGACACCGAGCGACCGCAACAAGGTTAACGCTTCGCAGGCCGGCGGGGTCGTCATGTACCGCTTCGACGGCAAGACCTACCAAAAGACCTGGGTGGAGAAGCAGGAAGGGACTCACGCAAAGGAAATCCTGGTTACTGACATCGATGGCGACGGGAAATCGGAGTTGTTTTCGGTGCTGGAAGCGGTGGTTGACCCCAACAACAAGAACCGCCTCCTGAAGCCTGTCGAAATTCGCGCGTATGATTTGCAGGAAGACGGAACGTTCACCCATCATGTTGCCGCGACCATCGACGATCGTCAGACCCGCTTTTTGGTTCCCGGAGATTTCGACGGCGACGGAACCCAGGAGCTGGTGGCCGCAGCATTCCGTTCGGGACTGTGGCATCTGACCCCTCCGGAGAAAGAGGGTGGCACCTGGAAAACAACGTTGATCCAAGCAAATTCGTCGGGCTTCGAGCACGCAGCGTACGCGGCCGATCTTGACGGCGACAACAAAGTCGAGCTTTACGTTGCCGCCGACGATCAGCGCGAATTAAGCCGCTATGACTACGATGGCGCCTCCAAGACCTGGTCGAAGAAGGTGCTCGGGACGCTCGAAGACGACGTGCTGACCTGGAATGTCACCAGCGGACGCTTCTAAACCGACGTTGGCTTCCGAACTAATCAGATCCGCGTCTCGTCCTATCGTTGTGGTCTCGGGCCTCCCACGATCGGGAACCTCGATGATGATGCGTATGCTCGAAGCGGGTGGTGTCGATCCGCTAGTTGACGGCTTCCGCGAAGCCGACGACGACAACCCACGCGGCTACTACGAGTTCGAGCGAGTCAAAGGGTTGCCCGGTGACCGGGAATGGCTTGACGGTGCGACCGGTCGATCGGTCAAAGTCATCTCGGGGCTGCTCGAGCATCTCCCCAGCGATCGCCCCTATAGGGTTGTCTTCATGCGTCGCGCGATGCCCGAGATTCTCGCCTCGCAACGCCGCATGCTAGAGCGCCGAGGCCGCCCAACCGACCCCAGTTCCGACGCCAAAATGAGCACCCTGTTCGAAAAGCACATCGTTGCAGTTGAACAAACACTCGCATCGCGCCCTGAGTTCGAAGTCCTCGATGTCACCTATGCCTCGGTGCTCGCCGATTCTGGCCAAGAGGCCGTACGAATCGCCGCCTTCCTAGGCGACTCTTTCGATCTGGACACCGTGGCGATGGCAGCTGCTGTCGATCTCGCGCTGTATCGGCAGCGAGTTTCTAACGACTGACTATCTCCCGCGAACAGTCTGCGCAGACTGTTGGCAACTTCCGCCGCGCTTGGCTCGCATGAAAGCGCTACCGAAGTCTAGGTCGGCTTGGTACTGGTTGTGCCCGTGACAGCGCAGCTCGATGTTTTCGAGTTCGTGCTGCCCGCCCCGTCCAAAGGGTATTTTGTGATGGAATTGAAGGCTGCGGGTCGCACGGCATCGATGGCCTTTTAAGTCTTCAAATTTGCATCGGCCAACATCGCGCAACCAAACCGCCCGGCGCAGCGCTGCCGGAATCGCGCGGGTTCGCGGTTCTTCTGCAACGCCGCTTCTAGTTTCTCTCGTAGCGCCGCTACGCGGGGCTCTCGCAATGCTGCTTCGCGGTTCTTTTGCGACGCCGCTTCGCGGCTTTTGCGGCCGGTCCGTGAGTGCCGCTTTCCTCTTCAATGTATAAACGAGCAGCAACTCAATGGCGCGACTGATAATAGCAGCGGGATCTCCCGCTGCTTGCTGGCTCAACAGATCTTCAAGCGCCCGAAGTTTGTCGTGGGTTTGTTGATCAACGGTGATTTCAATTTTGTAGCGACGCGGAGCCAGGGGCGTGATCTGGCCACGGGCGGCAGTCGCCGACGTGCCAGCAGTGGCCGATGACGCGCTACGCGAATCCGAGCCTTGCGGCTGAAGCCTTGCTTCGATGAGTTGTGCGGCCGTCGGTGGTGAGACTCCGGCTTCATCTCTGGGGAACAGCCGCGTGGCGCAGTTGTTTGTGGCAGGCAGCGCTCGAATCCGCGATGGCACATCGGGCTGCGGCGCGATCTCAGCGATCAACTCTTCGATCTCCCGAGCACTCTTGAGCTTGGCGCGCGACAGGACATCGCTGTGGTTGGCCTCGGTCAAGTGCTTGGCAAGCAAATGCACTGCGGTCAGATGCAGCTCCCCCCGCTCAAGCATGCCCAACACGACAGGAAATCGCCGAGCAACACGGGCCGCCCAAATCCGCTTCGCCGTCATCCCTTCGGACATGTGGTAGCGCTCCATACAAAACGCGAACAGCGACGAACAAGCATGCGTCGCCCAAAGCTTGCGCTCGTCGATCTCGTTCATCGCAACCAATAGTTGAACGGTGTTGTGCCGACCTTCCGCAATGACACGTGCAAAGTGATCCAGCAGTTTTTGTTCAGAGAGATCGGAGAGACTGGAGAGAGCTTGCTGCGATTTGTTCATGCAGCAACCGTAACACGGGTTTTTACTCGGGCTTTTTGCCGAACCTCTGCTCGGGTGTAGGCATGGCTGAACAAGGCGTTGCGTAGGTGCTGTTCGCCTATCGGAAGTTTTGGATCAAAAGTCGCGCGCTAGAGCTTGATCGTGCGGCACACGCGAAACGACGGCCTCGAAAAGCTCGTCAAGGGAAATCGACAGCAAACGCGACTCTATTACATCAACGGTGTTGCGAAGCGGCTCTCGGAATGGTGAGGGTTCTTTCGGTTGCTGGAGATCTCAGATCGCATGCTCGCGCATCGTTCCGCACCTGATAATCGCTGGTCATCCCGCCCGCAGGCCTAACTTCCGCCAACAGTCTGCGCGGACTGTCGGGAACTTTCGCTGATCAACTCCCGCGAACAGCCTGCGCAGACTGTTGGCAACTTCCGCCGCGCTTTGCTGGGATCAAGAATCGGCTGAAGCAAAAAACCAACCGCGAATCAAAGCTACCGCCTACTTCTTAGCTCGCTGAAGCGTACGAACCATACGTTCGAGCTTGAGCTTAGACGGGCGGTCGGTCACGGCGCTGACTAGCTCGTTTAGGAACGCGACGGCGTACGCTTCTTTGCCGAGAATGCTCGAGTACTTTGTGTCTGGGGTGGCCAGGAAACGGCGACGGGCTTCGGCGTCTTCGTCTAGGCGGCGCGCGAAGGCTTCGGCGGTGCGGCGGCGGATTGTGGCGCTGCGAGTCGTGTAGCCAGTTCGTGGAAGAACGAGCTCGCGAACTCCGTCGTTGCTACCGCCCGAGGCAATTTTTCCACCCGCTGGAGCATTGGCACCATTTTGGTCGCCGAGAACTTGTAGCCACGAAACGCGTTCGCCGGTTCCGTCGGCGGTTTCTTCGGTCCCGAGAAGGAAGTTTTCCTGCCACAACATGCGTTCGAAGAGGTCACGCATTCCGACGTCGTGGTAGCGGGTGCGGATCGGGCGATCCGCTGCTCCGTAGGCGCGTAGTTCAATCTCGCCTTGGCGGCAAAGCTCTGTGATCAAGGCCTGAAGCGATTCGGTGTCGCCATCGACCGTTGCGGTGGTGGCATTGTCGGAAACTTCTACTGTCGTTGGCAGTGCCACCGGGGCCTCTACCCCTGGCAGAACGAACTGAGCCGACGCGACTGACGCGACCGTGAGGCCAAGGCAGACGGCGCCAAGACAGAGCACGAGGAGGGCGATTCCGCTGATGAGACGGGGTGTTCGTGCTTGTTTCGGACAACGGAACCACTGCATGGCTCCGATCTTCCCGTGCGAAGTCGGGAGGCGCAAGCCGATGCTCCTCAACCGCCGCGCCGAACGGGCAGGCTTTCGATGCCGGAAATGAAGTTCGACGCCCGTTTCGGTGGCAAAGCATCGCTTGCCAATCTCAGATCAGGCATGCGCCGGCCCAGCTCTTCGAACAAGCAACGCAGCTCCAGGCGCGCAAGACTCGCCCCCAAACAAAAGTGGGCTCCAAACCCGAATGCGATGTGATCGTTGGGTGTGCGGGCGATGTCGAACTCAAAGGGCCTGTCGAACATCGTCTCGTCGCGGTTGGCCGACGGATAGAGCAGCAGCAGTTTTTCGCCCTCGGCGATCTTCTGACCGCGTAACTCCGTGTCGCAGGTGGCCGTTCTCGCCATGTTCTGGATCGGCGTGACCCAGCGAAGCATTTCCTCGATGGCGCTGGGCAACCGTTCAGGTGCTTTGCAGATGGCCTCGTAGCGCTCAGGCACTCGCAGTAGCTCGTAGAGACCGCCGCTGATCACGTGTCGTGTTGTCTCGTCGCCGCCGATCAGGATCAGCAGAAGTTCGAACACCAACTCGTCATCGGTGAGCCGTTCGCCGTCGACTTCCGCGTGCACAAGAACGCTGACGAGGTCGTCGGTCGGCGCACTGGCGCGACGATTCGCGATCACCTTTCTTTGGTACTCGTCGTATTCGCCAAAAGCGGTGGCGGCCAAATTCATGGCTTCATCGCTGGTGGCTCCGGCTCCCTTTACAAGGTCGTCCGACCAGCGCAGCAGGTCGGCGTATCGATCGGGTTCGACCCCAAGCATGTCGCCGATCACGATCAGCGGTAGCCACGAAGCCAGTTCGGAGACGAACTCGAACTGGTCTCGATCGATCATGGCATCGACTAGATTTTTTGAGATTTCACGGATTCTCGTTTCACGGTCTTGGACGCGACGAAGGGTGAATCCTTTGTTTACGAGATTTCGATGCTTCTTGTGCAGCGGGTCGTCGAGGTCGATCATCTGCGGCATGGCTGGCGCGTCAGGGCGAATCCCTCCGGCGCTCGAGAACGTTAGCGGATCGCGGGACACCGTCATGATGTCTTCGTGTAGGCCGACTCCCCACACACCTGAATTCGGATCGCGGTAGACCGGCGCATTGGCACGCATCCAGGTGAATGCCGGATGAGGGTCTGCCGCGTAGAAATCGTGGTCCATGATGCGCAATTCGGGATTAATGGGGTGGCTCAACGGTCTGACTCCTCGGCGTCGATGTGAAACTCGGCGGTGTTGCTTCGGCTTGGCCCGATGGCCACGTTGCCGGTACAGCTCAACCAGTAGCATGACAACGCTGGCGACGTAACGCGTCTTGCACAGCTATCGATTCTCAAAAACAGGATCAGCCCAATGACTGCCACGACCACCACGAAGCGATTCAAGACCACCCGCTTTCCGTACATGACCGTGTTCAAGGACCAGCCCGGGTTTAAAGATACCTACGGTGGCGAAGCCGGATACGTGTTCGTGGAGAGCATGCTCGTGCGCCCTGTAGACCGCGACTCAAAAACGGTGATCGTGTTCAGCCACCCTGTGGGCGGCGGTTCGTTCCTGCCGGTGATCGGGGCTTTGGCGGCCGCTGGCCACCATGTGCTGTACGTCAACACCCGCTATCGGGGCAACGATACCGCGCTGATCATGGAAAAGTGCGTACTCGACTTAGGGGCCGCCATCAGCGACGCGCGAGAACGGTTCGGCTACCAACGTGTGGTGCTCGGTGGTTGGAGCGGTGGCGGTTCGCTGGCGCTATTTTACCAAGAACAGGCCGAGCATCCGACGGTGTCCGCCACCCCGGCAGGCGATCCGCCAGACCTAACGATCGCTGATCTTATTCCCGGCGATGGACTCATGATCATCGCGGCTCACACCAGCCGTGCCGTGACACTGACCGAGTGGATGGATGCGTCGATTCTCGATGAGAGTGATCCGACTCGTCGCGACCCCGAACTCGATCTTTATGACGCCGCGAATCCCAACCAACCTCCTTACACGCCAGCGTTTCTGGATCGCTATCGAGCGGCACAAATTGCACGCAACCGACGCATCACGGCGTGGGTCAGGCAGCAACTCGACGAGATGGCCGAGCAGGGACGAATCGGCGCAGAGCATTGCTTCGTGGTGCAGGGGACGATGGCGGATCCGCGATGGCTTGACCCGACGGTTGATCCAAACGATCGCGAGCCTGGTCGTTGCTATCTTGGTAATCCGAGTGACGTGAACAACGGGCCGGTGGGGTTAGCGCGTTTTACGACTCTGAGAAGTTGGCTCTCGCAATGGAGTTACGACGAATCCAAAGCCCACGGCGAACGCAACGCCGCCAACATTTCCATTCCTGCGCTGGTGATCGGCAACTCGGCCGACGATGCTTGCACGCCGAGCCACACCAATCGTTTATTCGAAGCGATCGGGCACGACCGCAAAGAACGGTTCGAGATCGCGGGTGCAACTCACTACTACGCGTTCCAACGGGAACAGCTGGCCGAGTGTGTCGCGCATTGTACGCGTTGGCTCGAGGCCCACGGGTTCGACAGCTAGCGAGTCGCGCGCTTGGCGATGTCGGCGGTCAAGGTGTCTGAGAGCGCACCGCTCTTTTGAAACGCACGCATGTGGAGAATCGGCAGGCTACCGAGCTCGGAAACCGTTTGGCCGGCGACCGTCTCTTCGTAGATTCGCGGTCGAAACCCAACCAGCGCGGAAGGCGCGTCGTGGTCTACACGAGCAATCAGGTCGGTCAGGGCATCGAGCGAGTTCATCTTCATGAACGGGCAGGTCGCGCAGCCACCAGCTATCGAGCAGCCTTCGCCCGATGCGACACCCGGCACGACGGCCAATTCTTCCTCGCCTGTTTGCGCGATTGCCTCGGCGGCAACCGGGAAAATGATCTCGACCGCAAGGTCGTCTTTGCGTGCTTTAAGCCGGTCGCGCACACCGTTCACGATTGGAGTGATCATCCCGGCTTCGGTCCCGAGAATAAACGATAAGCGTTGCGCGGTCGGGCAGGGAACGGGGGCGTCGTCGACCTTCTTGTTGATGAAGTCGAGAATGTTCGACGTTGACCCAACAACGCCTCGTTGCTGTTGCTGGGCTTCGAAACCCAGTGCGAACATTTCACCGGGAACTTCGAAGTGAGCCGTAACGAAGGCATCCGCGTGGTCGCGCCTGACACGCCGCACGACATCGGCCCCGAACATGTGGTGGACGATGCAGGCGCCTTCTTCGAACCAGTGAAAGTTTTTGAGGGCGGCTCGGATCGTTGCCCGATTGTGAGCGGGATGGATGCGCGCGATTGCTTCGTCGTCCATCGAGCACATGGCCTCGAACATGGTCCAGAGGTTCTCGCCCATGTAGGTGTCGGGCCCGTACCAAATATTGAGTTCTGGCAACTGTGCCCACGCCTGCAGGATGGTGCGCACGACGTTCGAAGAGGTGCAGGTGATGGTCGGAATGATCGACTGGGCGCGCGCCTTCACCGCTAGGCTCGTGTTGATGTAAACGACGTGCAACGCGGGTCCCGAAGCCGCAGCGTTTTCAAGCCAGCGTCGATAGGCGTCGGCTTCGGCGGCCTCGGCTAGTGAACAACCGATCGGCTCCGACGCGAGGCGGTAGACGGGGATGCCGGTGTGACCAGCGGCGTCGAGCATTGCGCGCACGTTTTCCGACATGAAGTCGACACCGAGCACGACGATCGTCTTCGCTCCTTGCTCGACCATGGCGACTGCAGAGTCGGCCATGGCAAGAGAATCGGAGACCGCAATGTGAGGCCAACTGCAGGCAGCCAGCACTCCCTGAAGTTCAGCATCCATGTAAAAGTGCGCGACGACGCCGATTTGTTTTTCGGTCAGCAGGGCGTCCAGCGACTGTACTGTCGCTTGATCGGGGTCAAGGAAGACAGCCTGTGCTTCCGCGAAGCTTCCGCGCGCCGACAGGCCATCGGCCCGAACTAGCAGCGATGGGAACGTTGACGGCCCGCCCGAGGCGGCCTGCATTCCCTGGTCGGCCTGGGCCAGCATGGGAATGGGAAAGTAACGGCGAAGCACAGAATCGATCATCGGTCTCAGCTGTTGGTTGGATCGCGGAAGAAGTGCTTGCGGTAGTGGGCGAGCTCACTAATCGATTCTTTGATGTCTGCCAGTGCAGTGTGGTCGGCAGTCGTCTTGGCGTAGGTCGAGCGCGAACTGTACCAGCGCCGCACAAGTTCCTTGATCGTCGAGACATCAACCATACGGTAGTGCAGGAACCGCGATGTCAGCGGAAAATACGCTTCCAGAAAACGGCGATCCTGATGGATCGAGTTTCCCGCCAGAAGGCCAGACCCTGGCTCAATATGACGCTCGAGAAACTCTGCAAGAAGTTCATCGCAGCGTTCAAGGCTTAGCTCGGCTTTGCGAACCTGTTCAAGCAGGCCGTTGGTGGTGTGCATGTTCAAAACGAAATCATCCATCTGGCCCAGGTTTTCTTCGGATGCCTGAATCGTCATTTCGATTTCATCGAGCGGCTTTAGGTCGGGCGTTGTCAGGATGATCGCGACCTGCAAAGGGACGCAAATCTTGGGGTCAAGACCTGTCATTTCCATGTCGAGCCAGACCAAATTTTCGTGTGGTTGCGGCATATCGTCCTCAGGAACCAAATCGATCCCAATGCACGACCGCACTGGGGTTGGGGCGCGACACAGGGCCGAAGCGGCCGCTAGGCCAGCCGACCGGGATCGCCGCAGCCAGCGTTACTTTTGGAGGCAGTCCGAGAATTTTCTCGAATTCGCCGGGGACGAAAAACTGTGGGGTAGCCAACACCGCACCTAGGCCGAGCGCGCGCGCTGCGAGTAAAAGGTTTTGCACACAAGGATACGCGGTCGAGCCTTCGGCCAGCGACCCGATGCGGGTTCCGGAAACCGCGGTGCGGACGAACCCCTTGAAGCCAAAGTGCTTGATCAACGACGCGACCGTGCTTGGCGACGACAAAACCTTCGCCATCTGCTCGTCGCGCTTGACGCCGGCAAAGATGATGGCTGGCGCCTCGCTGAGTCGCTCGACCATGAATGTCCCGGCGCGCAGCATGCGCTCGCGGGCCTCGAGATTTTCGCCAGGACGCGCATCAGCCCGGGCTAGGGTTTCCATGTAAAAATCCCAGGTGGTCTGCCACAGGTCTGCGATTTTTCGTTTTTGGTCAGCATCGCGGACGATCACAAAGGTCCAGTTCTGTGCGTTGCTGCCGCTTGGGCCCTGTAGCGCTGCATCAACCAATTGCAGGAGCATTTCTTCGGGAACCGGGTCGGGCTTGTAGCGCCGCATGGCGCGGCAGCTGTATAGGACATCGAAAATGGTTTCGTCGCTTTTAGGGCGTTCGCTCATGGGCGGGTCTCCGTGCTGATGCTGAAGCCTCGCGGTTTAGGCCGCGAGCGGCCAAAATACCACCTGCTATCCGGCCAAGGCCCTGTGCCGTTTCCTGTGGTCGGGGTCGGAACGCGTCTTGGCACCCAACAGCTGCCAGGATTGTAGTGCCAGGGCTTGGTGTTGCAGCTCGTGCGGCTAAAATCGAAGCGCTCGCCGGGCTCGGTTCGGCGAGCAAGAAATTCGCGATGTCTGATTCAGTGCTTCCTTTACAGCGATTGGCAGACCGCCTCGGGGTCGGGGGGCTGAAACGCCACATTCTGCTTTGTGCCGATCAAAGTGAGGCCAAGTGCTGCACGCATGCGGATGGGCTTGTCGCTTGGAAATTTCTCAAAGCTCGCTTGGACGAACTCGGCTTATCCGGGGCCGGTGGAATATTCCGCAGCAAGGTCAACTGTTTACGGATCTGCGCGGGCGGTCCGATCGCTGTCGTCTACCCGGAAGGCGCCTGGTACCACTCCTGTACGCCCGAGGTTCTTGAAGTCATCATTCAGGAACACCTGGTCGGCGGACAGGTGGTTGAACGGTACTTGATCGCCGAAGATCCCCTGTGTGCTGGTGATGACCAGTCCTAGCGGGGCGTCTGGCTAGCAAAAAAAAGGGCCGCTTCTGCATGTGCAGGGCGGCCCTTTTTCGTTCTGCTTTTGGCAGTTCTACGCTGTTGCTTCGGCGTTCTTGGCTGGCTTGGCGTTCGACAAGACCTTCAGCACACTGCGCCGCAGGCGCACAGCCTCAGCGCTCAGGTTGGCTTCGCTCTGGCTCATCAGGAAGGCATCGAGGCCACCATGCTTGGTCACGGTGCGCAACGCGCTGGTTGCGACACGCATGCGAAACACGCGGTTCAAGGCTTCTGACCGGAACGTCGCAGGCTGCAGGTTCGGAAGGAACCGGCGGCGCGTTTTGTGGTTAGAGTGCGAGACTCTGTTGCCGGTTGCCGGCCCTTTATCGGTTAAATCACATCGACGAGACATTACTTGGATCCTCCGCTCGGGAATTAGCCAGCGAAACTAAACGGAACGGCACGCGGTCTCAAGCCTAACCCGCCGCGTCAAGTGCCGAAGGGGCGGGTTGCCGCCGGACACGAGCTGGGTGGCAGCTGGGCGGCAGCGCTAGGTCTGGGTGCTACGTGCTCCAGAGCAACTTCAGGCCAGTGGCGGTAAGCAGCATTCCCAGTGCGTAACGCAGTGGCTGGGTCGGAATTCGTTGCGCCAGCCAGCTTCCGGTCCAAATGCCAGGGATCGACCCCAACAGTAGGGTGCCGAGCAACTCAAAGTCTACGTTGCCCTTTACCAGGTGCGCCGCACCGGCCGCAGCGAGCAAGATCGTTGCGTGGACGAGGTCGGTGCCGATCAAGGTGAGCAGATTCAGCTCGGAGACCAGCAGAAGCACGGCCATCAGGATTGATCCCGAGCCGACTGAAGTCAGGCCGACGGCAATCCCGATGAAGGCGCCGCCAATGACAAGGATGACTTCTTTGTAGCGGTTCTGGACGCTTGGGTGCCGTACCAGAGCGGAGTCGCGCAGCTTGCCGGCGAAAAACCGGCGCTCGAGCAGGCTAATGGTGCCAGCCAGGGTGAGCATGACTCCCAGCGCGGTTGTGGTGAAGTGATCTACATCAATGCCCGTGCTGGCCAGCATGGGCGTGAGAACGAAGACCGAAAGCAGCGATCCGGGAACTGAGCCGGCGGCCAACCACTTGATGTAGGGGAAGTTGACCTGGCCGCGGCGCACATACGCGACCGTGCCGACGATTTTGGTCAGAGTCGCGTAGACCAAATCGGTGCCAACGGCGGTAGTGGGCCGAATGCCAAAGAATAGGATCAGCATCGGCGTCATGAGCGCGCCACCGCCGACTCCAGTCATTCCGACAAGCATGCCCACCACAAAACCACTGGCGGATAGTGCGGGATCAAACACAGCCCGGGAGACTACCTGCATGAGGGGCGGGAAGCGACTGCGAGCAACAATGTGCAGTGCCAGTGAAAGAACGCGTTGACAAAGTTGTTGGTAGCCGCGTAGATCTTGTCTTTGCGGCCTTGGGCCGCCACTTGATCGATAGCCCTATGCGCATGATTTACATCAGGTGCATGAAGTGCATTAAGAAAAAAAGACAGGCTCGGGCCCGTCGCCCAACCCATGCTGATCCGGAGGATCCGATTCAATGACACTAAGTCTTAACCGCGTTGTGTTGGCCGCTGTTGCCTGCACCGCCGCTGCTACTTTTGGGTCGGTTACTATCGCCGCTGCCGCTTGTGCCCCCAGTTGTCCGAATACTGGCGGAGGCAAGGATGTAACTACGGATTGCTTCTCCGAGTTCGCTTCCGAAGCATTGGAGCTCAACGCCCCGTTCTTCAATCCGAACAAGCCCAAAGCACAGAAGGAACTTCGTTGTCACGATGGAGAGCCTGCTTGCGATCTGGATGGAGAGGTCAACAACTCCTGCACCTTCCCGATCGATCTGTGTCTGTTCAACAACGACCCGAACCTTTCGGAATGTACGCCGCAAGACGTGATCAGCGTCGACATCAAGCGGTCAACGAGCCCGAAGTTCCCACAGCTTGCCGCCCTGCAAAGTGCGGTTGACGCTATTCTTCCCGCCAGTTCGCTCAGCTGCACGACAGGGCAGGAACTGACGGTTCCGCTCAAAGGTCCCAACGGCAAAGGGCTTTTCAAGGCGGCCAAGTCGAAGGTTAAGCTCATCACGACTTCGGCAACTGACAAAGACAAGGACGGGGTGAAGCTCGTTTGTGTGCCACACAATTGGCCTCACCACGGTTACGATTCGAACAACCGTCGCTCGACACCGCTAACGGTCGGGATCGACACGACCAACGTGGACACGCTTGTTTCACAATGGTCGTTCTTTGCGGGAGGCCCGGTTACTTCGACGCCGACCGTTGATAAGAAGCAGATCTATATTTCGTCTTGGGATGGCATCGTCACGGCATTGAAGCGCAAGACAGGCGCAGTCAAGTGGCAGTACAGCACGCTGACCGCAGGGGTTTTGGGTGTGCAGAGCTCGGTTACCCTGACGGCCGATGGTCGTGTCATCGTTGGCGACAGTCTCGGCAAAGTTCACGCACTATCCGCCAAGAAGGGCGAGCTGCTGTGGATTGCCGACGCGGCTGATACCGATCCGGCTGCGGGGCATATCTGGGGATCGCCTACGGTTGCCGCTGGTAAGGTCTTCGTTGGGCGTGCGTCTCACAATGACCAGCCTTGCTCGCCTGGCACCGTTTACGCGTTTGATTTGGACACCGGTGCAGAGTTGTGGCGTTTTCAAACCGTCCCCGACGGGGTTTGCTATGCCGACACGACGACTGAATGCGCGGGTAACGGGGATTGCGCGGGCAACTCGCCTTGTTCCACCGGGTTCTGTGTAGGTGACAAGAGCGTGTCTTGTTCGATCGATGGCGATTGCGCGGGGCTGTTCGGCAACAGCGTTGGCCCGTGTGTCACCGGTAACGCCTGCACCTTTGCTCCTAGTACCGAGTGTACGACGGACGCGGACTGTCCGAGTTGCGTAGAGATTTCTGGTGGTGGCGTGACCGCTGCGCCAGCGGTCAGCGCTGATGGCGAGACCGTGTACGTTGTCACCGTCGGCTGTTTGTCTGAGCCGTCGGTCGGCTTGTCTGATTCAATTATTGCCCTGGATGCCAATACCGGCGCCATGACATGGGTAAATCGCACGCAAAGCGTCGAGCAGGTTATCGATGGTCCGCCCTACCAGGATTTCGGATTCTTGAATGGTCCGATCCTGGCGTCGGTTGCTGACGGCGGTGGTGGCGAAGTCGCGGTTGTCGCGGCCGGTTCCAAAGACGGAACGCTCTACGCTGTGGATCAGGCCACCGGCGCGTTGGTCTGGAGTCGCGAGGTGGCGCCCGCGCCTGACTTCGCAGGCTTTGGTCTGTTCAACGGCGCGGTCGGATTCTCCGGCGGTAACTTCTTCGCGGCTCTCTACGAGTTCACGGGATGGCCTGGCTCGAACGACCACGCCTTCGCGTTCAGTGGAGAAGACGGAGCGACTGTTTGGTCCGATCAGATCGGTACGAGTTGGGGCGATGTCACGATTGCGGGTGGTGTGATGTACACCGGCAACGTCGGCGCGTCTGAATTCTACGCCTACGATGCTGCAACCGGCGTGTTGCTTGCCACGTTGGATGTCCCCAACTCTGTTGCTGGTGGCGCGGCGGTGGTGGACAACCAGTTGGTCGTCCCCTTCGGTATTCTCGGTGCCCCCGGCGGCGTCCGAGTCTTCACCCCAGCCGACTGATAATCGGGGACGGGTACCAATTAAAAAAGGCCCGCGGCGTTCGCCGCGGGCCTTTTTATTGGTACCCGTCCCCGATTATTTCGGCATCAACCCTTGTAGGCGTTCGAAGGCGTCTACGTAGTCTTCGATCATTTCCTGCATGACCTGGCGCACGGGCTGTACGGCGTTCATGGCTCCGACGATTTGTCCGATTGGGTTAAACGCCACCGGCTGCGCCTTGGCGGCGTAGCGATGGGTGCGGCTCACGGCATCGGCGGTGACCATGAATTGCAAAGGCATGCCCAACGGGTCGGGCGTGTCTTCGCGACCCCAGGCCTCTGTCCAATCGTTTTTGAGCATGCGACAGGGTTTGCCTGTCCACGACCGCGACCGAATCGTGTCGCGACTGGTGGCAGTCAGGTAGGTTTCCTTCTGCGCCGGAGGCGCGTCGGCTTCGGCGACGGCGAGCCAGATCGATCCGGTCCAGGCTCCCTGTGCGCCCATTGCCAGTGCGGCAGCGACCTGGCGGCCAGTTCCGATCCCACCAGCGGCGAACACCGGCAACGGCGCGACCGCCTTGATGACTTCCGGCCACAGCACCATCGAGCCGATCTCTCCGGTGTGGCCCCCGCCTTCGGTGCCTTGAGCGATTACGAAATCGACTCCGGCTTCCTTGTGCGCCATCGCGTGCTTGATGCTGCCGCACAACGCTCCGACCAATCGCCCGGAGGCCTGAATCTGGGCGATGATTTCAGCAGGCGGAGTTCCCAGCGCATTGGCGATCATGCGAACTTTCGGGTGCCTCAGGGCTGTGTCGACCAGCGGCCCTGCGGTTGCCTCGGTCCAGCCGAGCAGTTCACGCGCTTTCTCTTCCACCGGAAGCTCGGGCACGCCGTGTTCGCTCAATAGCCCGGCGGCGAAGTCGCGATGCCCCTGTGGAACCTGAGCCCGAAGCATTGCTTCAAGCTTCTCCATGTCCTGCTCGCCCATCCCCTCGTACTTTCCCGGGATGACGATATCGACGGCGTAGGGCTTGTCGCCTACGTGTTCGTCGATCCACTGCAGTTCGACTTCCAACTGCTCTGCCGAAAAACCGACGGCGCCCAAAACCCCCATGCCGCCGGCATTGGAGACCGCAGCGACAACGTCCCGGCAATGGGTGAAGGCGAAAATGGGATACTCGATTCCAAGACGGTCACAAATTTCAGTGTGCATGATGACTCCAGCGTCTCGCGGGCTGACTCAGTGGTAGTAGTGGTATGGGACGGGTTTCTAGCGCGAGACCACGTTACTAACAATCGTTCGTTTAGGGTCCGGCGTTTGGCGAACCCAGGGCAGGCTAGAGCAGGGGCGAGCAGCCTAGGGCGAAACTTTGGCCCCTCTCGGCGCGTGGCTAGAAGCTTCGTTCGAAAAGACCTTCGATGCCTCGGCGTCCGGCTTCGGACAGGAAGCGGGTTCCGGTTCCGACGAAGAGCGGCTCCGTGATGCGCGGACTCTCCACCTTTTGCCAGGAACCGGAGTTCCAGTGAGACCAGGCATCGGCATCTTGGTCGAAGACATACAGGGGCTTGTTACAGAGCTTGGCGAATTCAGCGCCCCAGCCGGTGCCACCTTTGATGGTGTTGTTGGGGAGAATGCGGCCCACGACGAACACTTCTCTGCCAGCGTTGATCTGATGCCAGACCGATTGCAGTACTTTCTTGAAGAGGTTGGTGTCGTGGAAGCGGCGGTCCATGAGTTGGCTGACATAGCCCAGACTGACGTCGCCGTGTCGTAGTTCGTCGGCCGTTAGCACTCGCAGCCCGCGGGTACGGGCGTCGGTATGCCCTTCAAAGGTGAAGTTGACCTCTTGGATGCCGTAGCGTTCCGCGCATTCTCCGAAGGTCTCTTCGGCCCCGGTAGCGGCGCCGCTGAACAGAACACAATCTTCACGATTCATACGTCGAACCATAGCCGTTCTCTCAGGCTGCTTAAAGCGGCCACCGATGTCTGCGATGTGCCTAATCTCCCTGTGGCACACTTCCGTGGAGGCTCCGGCGTAGCGGCTGTGCCAACCGTTTGTCAGGGAAATTCTAGAATTCGAGAAGGGTCGATCGGGCCATCCATTAGGCTCTCCAGGTCATCGGCCAAAGCTTCTGTCGCGGCCAGTACCTGTTTCCATTGTTTGAGCCGCTCGTGATTGGCCATCGACTGAAAGTCCTTGCGGTCCGGGACGTGCCCGCCGGGCAGTTTCGCGATGAACGCGGGTGATGGAGCCAACAGTACTGTGTCGGCTAAGGCTTGGCGCGATGGGCGCCGCCAAGCTAGCGCCTTGTCGAACCAACCCGGCGTAATGCGGTCGAAGAAGTGCGGGTACAGAACCAGTCCGGGCGGTCGCCGGAATGCGAAGTCGAAGTGATAGTCGACGATCCCACCGTCGCGATACATGCCGCGGGGGGCGTCGTGGGGATCGATGATCGGCGCCATGACCAGGGGAACCGAGCCGGAAGCGGCCAAAGCATCGATCATGTTGCGGGGGGTCAGGGAGACCGTTGTCGTTGGGATGCCGCCGAATTCCAGAACCGGTTGCTCGCCACTGTGAAACACAATCCGTTCAAAAAACTGGCCTAACAAACCGCGGCTGACGGCGTTCGATGTCGCGGCGGCGGCCAGCCCTGCTGCGGTTGTCCAGCGGCGCCGTCCTCGCATCAGGGTGCGGCTTCGGACGGCGATAATGTGGGTGTGGAGCAGTGGGTTGGCGAGAACTTCACCAATACCGTCATCGGCAAGCACCGCTTTCAGGATTCGGACACTTTCGGCGGTGACCAGCTCAGGGCTTGGTGCGGTCTCGTAGACCTGTTCCAAATAGGATTCTTCGAACCGAGCCAGCGCTGCCTGCGGGTCTATTTGTGCCAAGCACGCATGGCGGAAGCTGCCGATCGACGAGCCTACCATCGCCAACGGTGTCGTTCGCGGTGCCAGAAAACGCCGCGCAAGGACGGCGTCCATGCGGGCCAGGGCCAGCCACTTCGGACCGCCCGATGCTCCAACCAACGTAGAAAAGGCGTCGGGCTGGAGACCGCGGTCGGTGAGTACGGCGGCAGCGCGGGCTCCGGCGCGTAGGACGAGTGGGGAACTGTTCATGGATCGTTGTTGGGCAAAAGGTTCAACAGGTCGTTTCGACGCGCTTCGTTTGCCAATCCGCTTCGCTCGGGGGAGTCAAACCCGCTGTGACGAACGTAATTTTTCGATTCGAAGACCGCCCGCTTTGGGCGTGGGCAGCCATCCTTCGGCGGTTGTTCGACGCGCCGGCGTCTGGCGCCGACTGGCGCCCGGTGATTTCCATCCTCGCTACGCGCTACGACGACGAGCGCGGCCTTCGCCTGGCTCAGAAACTTTGTCCGGGCTGCAAGGTGCGGTTGGCGCGCGAGCGTGTGCTAGCGCCGACGGTTTTGCAGCGGGATTCCGGGGTTGTTGAAATTTCGGACGGCATTCGTACCGCACGCTTGGTTGCCGGGTTAGGGCAGGGGCGTATTGCGGTTGAGGTCGGGTTCGATTTCGCCGACGACAAGAAAGCCGAGCTCGCTGGGTTGCGGTTGGTTGCTCGCGACGTTGCGAAAATTAGCACCGCTGGCGCCGCGTTCGTTCCTCATCTGGAACGAAACCTGGCTGGTGTTCCGTTACCCGAGGTCGCCGCGACTCTCGAAGGCTAAGAACGTCCGCGCAAAATTTGCGCATTCAAAACGAACAAAGGCCGTCGTGTAATCACGACGGCCTTTGTTTTTGTTGCTTAGGAAAGTTCCGGTCAGACCGGACAACCCATGACAGCCTTCACTTCAAGGAACTCCTCAAAGCCGAAGTCGCCCCACTCACGACCGTTGCCCGACTGCTTGTAGCCGCCAAACGGAGCACCAAAGTCGGGGCCCGCGCCGTTAAGATGAACGTTGCCGGTTCGTAGCCGCTTGGCCACAGCCAGCGCGCGTTGCGGATCGCCGGAAGACACGTAGCCGGACAAACCGTAAGGCGTGTCATTGGCCATCGCGATCGCTTCTTCCTCGGTGTCGTACGGAAGAATGCTAAGCACCGGGCCGAAAATCTCTTCGCGCGCCACCGCCATTTGGTTGTTGACGCCACCGAAGATCGTCGGTCGAACGAAATAGCCTTTGCTCAGTCCAGCAGGGAGTCCGGTGCCCCCGGCTACCAACTCGGCACCTTCGTCGATTCCCTTTTGGATCAAAGCTTGGATCTTGTCCCACTGAACCTTGCTGACCACAGGGCCAATCGTTGTGCCCTCGGCATCAGGTGCACCGGCGATGGTCGCCTCGGCAGTCGCTTTTGCAACTTCAAGCGCCTCGGCATGCTTGGCGGCAGGCACGAACATGCGCGTCGGCGCGTTGCACGACTGGCCACTGTTGTTCATCACACTACGAACGCCGCTCTTAACCATCTTGGCGATGTCGGCGTCGTCCAGGATGATGTTCGCCGACTTTCCGCCGAGCTCCTGGTGAACACGCTTCACGGTATCGGCACCGGCTTTGGCTACCAGTATGCCAGCTCTGGTCGAGCCGGTGAACGACACCATGTCCACATCGGGATGAGAGGAAAGGGCAGATCCAACACCGGGGCCGTCGCCGTTTACCAAGTTGAAGACACCGGCCGGCACTCCGGCTTCGTCGAGAATCTTCGCAATGATGATTGCGTTCAACGGAGCGACTTCACTGGGCTTGAGAACCATCGTGCAACCCGCGGCCAACGCCGGAGCGACCTTGCACATGATCTGATTGACCGGCCAGTTCCACGGCGTGATGAACGCGCAAACACCAACCGGCTCCTTCATGATGTGGGTCTTGCCACGATTCTCGACGAACTCGTACTTTTTCAGAACTTCCAAAGTGGTAGCGAGGTGACCCATTCCCGACGGAGCCTGTGCGGCGTTGGCCAGTCCCGTCGGTGCACCCATCTCGGAGGTGATCGTCTCGGCCAATTCACCGAGGTAGCCCTGGTATACGGCGAGGATGCGCTCCATGAGAGCAACACGTTCTTCTCGGGTTGTTTGCGAGAAGGTCTCGAATGCTTTCTTGGCTGCGGCGACTGCCTTGTCGACGTCCGCGCTCGAACCGATGCTGATACGCCCGATCGCCTCTTCGGTTGCCGGGTTGATGACATCTAGTGTGTTGGGAGTGACAGGGTCGACCCACTGGCCGTCGATGTAGAACTGTAGGCATTCTTTCATAGTTTTTTGCTCCATTGTGGCGGTATTGCGGCCCCAGCGGCCGGGGCCTTCCCGCGCAAAGTCTAATCGGGCGAGGCTGCCGCAACCGAGCCTCGCAGTCCAGAGCAGGCCCGGCCCAGCATCAGGTCGAGCACGCTTGAGGGACAGTTTTGGGGCGCTTGAGGGGCGCCCCCAAACCGACGCGTGGACCGTGGGAGTCGAGGATAAGCGGCTGGGAACCTGACGCCCGCCGGGACTTAGGTGATTTGTGGCTCGATGTTAATGTCGGCGACGATGCGCTCGCCTGTACATGGCAACCACAGGATTCGACACGCTTCTACGGCGAGGTCGGACTTTCGAGGAGACACTTCGAAGGTCGTGACCTTGTCGGAGCCATCTTCGAACTTGTCACGAATCTCGATGCTCGCGTCCTCGAAGTCTCGTTCCAGTTCGTCGAGTTTGGTTATTGCCGCTTCGGCGCGTTCTTGGGCACGCCGCACATCTTCTTTTTCTTTGCTGATCCGCGAAGCGCTGCGCGCGACCGTCGCCGCACGTCCAACATTGGTGGCGGAACCGAGCTTTCTTCCGAACAACGCGCCGAGCACGGTGGATCCGATTGAAACAGCCGTTGATGTTTTTTGCGCGCTGACCTGCTCCGTCTCAACTTGGATTCGATGCTGGGCACGTTCGATCGCGTCTTGCGCTCGGCGGATTTTTGGAGCGTAGCGCTTGCGCAATTTTTCGATGGCGAGGTCACGTTTCTCACGCCGCGCAGTCGTGAGGCGGCCACGAAACCCTGCCTCACCTTCGCCGGGGCGCGAGTAAAGTTTGAGCGCCTTGCATTCCAGAATTGGTAGATCGCGCGTTCGGTAAGCGTGAGTAGCTGCCTGCTTGCTCCAGCGCGTAATGCTCTTCGCCGAAACCGATTTATCCAAAGACTCGAACCGTAAGGTTGGATCTGGTGCGTTGGCCGCGGACGGCGGGGCGGTGAGAGTTCGTGAATTCTCCCAAACCATCGTGTCGGCGGCCGCAAGGTCGGTGAGAAAATCAACACGCGACCATTCGTCGATCGAGCGCTTTGTGTCGGCGTAGTGAACCGTAACCCGCGCATGCAGGAACGCGCGATAGCGAAGCTCAGCGCCACCGGCAGCCGATGACGGCATCGCAAACGCCTCGATGATACCGGGCGAGAACACCGGACGGTCGGAGCCAATCGGCTTTGTTGCGGCAGCGGTACCAGTCGGCGTCTTCGTTTTGATCGAAGCTGATGTAGCTGACGAGGCCTTTTTGCTAGCCGCTTTGCCTGTCGGGTTGCCTGTCGGGTTAGCGGCCGGCTTAGCGGCCGATGAGTCCGCAGTAAGAGCTCGGATTTGTTTCCGGGACAGCGGCCCGGCGAGGTACGACAGCGCCCAGCGGGTATGGAAAATCAGCGGGGCGTCTTCGTGAACATTGTGAAGAAGAAACGTGCGCTTGGGCATACTGGACAGCGCTTTTTCAATCTCCTTGCGGTCGAAGCCTTCGGCGGCACCGCCCGCACTTTCTAGGCCGTCGAGTACTCGCGCTTGGTCGCGCTCGGTTTGAAGTCGCCCGAGAAACCAAGTGCCGCAGTTCGACAGCCCTTTGTAGTCGAGATCAACCGGGTTCTGTGTTGCCAGCACCACGCCGACTCCGAAGGCCCGCGCCTGTTTGAGTAAGGTGAGCATCGGTCGCTTGGCTGGCGGTTCGGCGTTGGGTGGAAAGAAGCCGAAGACTTCGTCCATGTACACGAGCGCGCGCAGACTGCTGCTACCTGATTGGGTGCGCATCCACGTCAGCATCTCGTTTAACAACGCGGTCACCACGAACATTCGCTCTGACTCGCTTAGATGAGCGATAGATACGATGGCAATGCGCGGTTTTCCCTCAGGGGTCCAAAGCAAGTCGGGAATCGAAAGGCGGTCGCCTTCACTCCAAGCGGCAAACGACGATGAGGCTACAAGGTTGTTCAGTCGCATCGCTAACGCGAAGCGGTCAGACGCCGGAAAGAACGTGTCCAGATCCAGAACGCCCAAACGTGTGAATGGCGGCTCTTGAACGCTGCGTACGAGTGCGCCGACCCCGGTTGATTCGCCCGCGCGCCAGGCGTGTTCGAGGATGGAAGCCAACAAAATGTGTTCGCGACTGGAAAGAGGATCGGCGTCGATTCCGAGCAGCGCGAGCAAACCGCCAACTGCCGAACCAACGCGCTCACGCAATAGGTCGCTGTCTTCGAGAATCGCCGCGGGTGGCGGATCGAGCGCGCCAAGGATGGCCAGCGGTCGACCCGCCGAACTACCCGGCGTGTACAGGACCGCCTCGGCCGAGTCGCGCAACTTCTGAATCCGCTCGGAACCCTGTCCCCAATCGGCCAGGCCCTCTGACCATTGCTTGGCGGTGGCCTCGGCGTGTTCGGCCTTGGTGCGGCCAGCACGCAACGCTGCGCCTTCGTCGATCCACGGTTCAAAGTCGGCTGGTTTCAACTTTGGGAACGTCAACAGGAGGTTGCCGAGATCGCCCTTCGGGTCGATTGCCAGTACCGGCACCCCATCAATGGCCGCCTCTTCCAACAGTGAGACGCAGAGGCCGGTTTTTCCGCTACCGGTCATCCCGACGCATAGGGCATGCGTGGTCAGATCCTTCGCATCGTAGAGAATCGGTTCGTCGGTGACTGCACTGGTGGCGGGGTCAACACGGCGTC
>JBLFWR010000045.1:0-23587 GCA_047611725.1 Binatia bacterium
GTTGTGTCTGAGCACCGCGGGCCTTCAGGCCCTCCTCGACGACATCAAGAAAGAAGTTGCCAAGCGGCTTCGAGATGTCGAGTAGCGCGATCCGTTTTCCCACAAGTGTTTGAAGACGGGGCGCGGGTTCGCGATGCGGTGGGCGTGCTTCATTGGTGGGGTCTAGCAACTCAAGCTGGCTCATGCGCGAATCTCCCTGGCTACTGGTTCGCTGCCGATTGGCCCTGAAGCCCAACCGGCAAAGATCGATGAAAACAGCCCGGCTCCGCCGCCACAGTGAACGACAAGCAAACCGCCGGGGCGAAACTTGGGGAGGGTCTCGAGGTCGATGCCTTCCGGGACTCCCTCGGCAATGCCATCGGCCCCTCTAACGATATCCGCCATCGGCAAAAGTGTTAGTTCATGCAAGCGGGCCACAAGACGCTCCTTACTCCAACCGGCGTCCGCGAAAACTCGTGAGTGTTCCGGGCTTACCGCCAGCAATGCGTCGAACGCTACGGGCAGTTTCGGGTGATGCACGGTGCGCAGACAGGCGGCGAAGCTGCGTGCCAATTCTTCGGGGTCTCGCGCCAGTTGGTCGACAACACAGCGTGGTCCTTCAGCGCAAAACACGGTGACAGCATCGGTTCCGAGTTCGATTTGGAAATCAGTAGACAATGGAGTCCACGGTGATCCTTCTTCATCTTCTGCGAACGCCAGACCTGTTTTGATGGGGTTGCCGTGTGTCGCGCGGTCAACTTCGCCGGGCCGGCCGCCGCCGACATTGCGCACGATCAACTGCAAGGCACGTCCTATCGTTGAGTTGGCACGATTGCCTTGCCCGAAGACATTGATCGCCGAATTCATGCCGATGCGTCGGCGAATCGGCCCGTTTACGATCAGCACCGGGCCGACCGGCATTGTCGTGGCGAGTACCCCGTGCATGTTGAAGCGATCGGTGCACACAGCTTCGAGGGCGGTGATTACGACGGGAAAGTATTCGGGCTTACAGCCGGCCATGACGGCGTTGATCGCAGCTTTCTCTACGGTGCACGGTGCCAAATCTGGGGGCACGACTGATACGATCTCATCGGGCCCGCGGCTTGTTCCGTCCAGCATCGCAAGCACCCGTGCTGCCGTCGGCGGAACCAGTGGCAGGCCGTCCGACCATCCGCGCGCCTGCATTGCCTCCATGACGTCTTCTGCGTCAGCGATGTTTACGCGACGAGCCGACAATGCATCTCCCTCAAATCGAGTGCGCAACGAAGCCTGTCGGTCCGGATCGACCGATAGGGAACCGCATCCGGGGCGCCAGTCGGGCAACCCGGGCCCCAAATCGGTGAGGCCTGTGAGGTGCTCCCAGTCTTCACGTTGCCAGCCTTCGGCGCGGGCAACGATCTGCCCGTTGTCGACCCGCAATAATGTCGGAACGCTGTTGATGTCGTGATGCCAGGACAAAGACAGATCGCGGTCATCGATGATTTGGTTGACGCCCGGTGGGAACGTCGGGTCATCCTGAGAAATAACTTTGAGTGCCGCTTTTGCCGAAAGTTGGACCAGCACGGGGGCGACCAGCTCGCAGGTCGGGCAGTCGCGCTTAACGACGCAAACCAGGCCGTTCGGAAGAGCCGGAGTTGGGGGTGTGGGCTCGGCCATCGCGCTAACTCGGAATTTTCATGCCGCGAGCTACGGCCGGGCGGGCGCCGCAAGCTGCGAGCCAGCGTCCGACATGTTCGCCGTCGTCCAAGTGTAGAAATCGATCACTAGTAGGCTCCTTGTGTGCGGTGGCGCATCCGGCTTCGCAGAAGCGCGAGGTTAGCCGAAACGGGTGAGCTTACAACGTGCCCGCCCGGCTGCGCTGGACATGGATCGGCCGTTGCGCGATTCAACATGGATGCGGTCACTCACCGCAGGAGAATACTATGTCGGAGTCCTTTCGTATTATCGGTTCAGAACTTTCCCCGTACTCGGTGAAGGTTCGTTCGTGGTTTCGTTACAAGAATATTGAGCACGAATGGATTCCTCGCACGCCTGCATGCGAAGACTTGTTTCAAAAGTACGCGCGTTTGCCGCTGGTCCCTGTGGTTATCACTCCCGAAGATAAAGGGATGCAAGATTCAACGCCGACCATTGAGCGCCTCGAGGCGCAGTTCCCGGATCCTTCGGTGATTCCTGACGATCCGACTTTGGCCTTCGTGTCGGCGCTGCTCGAAGAGTACGGCGACGAGTGGGGGAACAAGTGGATGTTCCACTATCGCTGGTGGCGCGATGCCGATCAGATTTCAGCGGCCAAACGACTGTCGTCTGCATTTGTCCCCGAAGACGCTGATGATGAAACCCGAAATACCGCTGCGGACATGATTCGCGCGCGGATGAAAGACCGTGTCTGGTTTGTCGGCTCGTCGGAAAAAACCAAAGACCAGATCGAGCACTCGTTCACGCGAACAATTGAGATGCTGGATACGCATCTCGCCACGCGCTCATACCTGCTTGGTGGGCGTCCTGCGATGGCCGACTTCGGGCTCTACGCTCAACTTTACGAATGCCTTACTGATCCAACCGCAGGTGCGATTCTCCAGGAACGCACGGCCAACGTCGTGCCCTGGATCGAGCGTATGCTGGACCCTGATGACGAAGGGGATTTCGAACAATGGTCTGTGTTGGCGCCGACCTTGGAACCTTTGCTCGTTGCCGATGTTGGCCGATTGTTTCTGCCTTGGTCGATATCCAATGCGAAAGCCATCGCGGAAAATGCTGAAGAGTTCACCGTCGATCTGGATGGAAAGCTCTGGACCCAGAAACCTCAGAAATACCATGCGCGATCGCTTCTGGTTCTGCGTGAAAAATATCGTGCTCAGGCAGACAACTCGGTCCTTCGTACGCTACTGGAATCCGTTGGTTGTCTCGACGCGATGCTCTGAACCGGCAAAATTCGACGCGAGGTGAATTCAATGTTTTCGATGAAGGTGGTTAGTCAGAGTACGGGACTTAGCGCCGACACCTTACGAGCTTGGGAGCGTCGCCACTCTGTGGTGCGGCCGGTGCGCGAGCCGAACGGCCGACGAACCTACAGTGCCGACGATTTGGTTCGGCTTGGTCTGCTGAAGAAAGCAGTCGATCACGGCCACCCGATTCGAAATCTTGCACGGTTAGACAGTGCGGAGCTTTCTGCGTTGGTAGCCGAAGCCAACGCCGGAACAGATCAAGAAGCCTCCGCTCAATTGTGCGCCGGTATACTGTCGGCCATCGATGGCTACGATATCGCTGCCTGCCATCGCAGTTTGGCGGTTGCGATGGCTACACTGCCGATTTCGCGAGCGATTGAGCAAGTGCTGGTTCCCGTGCTTCACGAAGCTGGCGAACGATGGTCAAGGGGAGTGTTTTCGATTGCGCAGGAACGGATCCTGTCAACCGCCGTGCGTGGCGTTGTTACGTCACTGTTTCAGTCGTTGGCCACTCCGACCGCGAATCCGATGCTCGCGTTTACCACTTTGCCGGGCGAACGCCACGACCTTGGGGTGTTGCTCGCTGGACTGACCGCCGTCACCACTGGTTTCAGTGCGGTCTACCTAGGTGCAGACTTGCCGGTCGAAGATTCGGCACGATTGGTCGAGTGTTCGGGCGCCCAAGTGGTGGCCGTCGGAATGGTTGTTGCCCCTTCGTCGCTGGCGGCTCTTAGCGAGCTTTCCGAACTTCGTCGATTGATTGACGCGCGTGTCGCGGTCTGGGTGGGAGGCGCAGCCGCCGAGGAACTGTCATCCAGTTTGCCTGCTGGCGTAACCTTCGTACGCAACTTCGGAGAGGCTGTCGGTCGTTTGGAGATCCTTCGCGGCTAGTGAGTGTGCGCGTTCTCTGGTTGCGAGAAGGCGTAGTCAGGGTGCAGCTGAGCCAGCAAGCCGCGCGGTCCGATTCTCCACAGCGAAGAGAACGCGATCACGGTTACGAGCGCTAACGAAACAGTCTGCCAAGGCCCTGCGTCATCGACGTGTACGCCTTCCAAAGAGAACGCTGCGATTGATGGTGACGTTAGGTCGACCGCCCAGCCGGTCAAACAACCCGCGGCCAACATACAGGCACAGAAGATCAGCGCCGTTCGCCGACCGTGCATCGATGTAAGCGCTCCAAAAGTCGTAGCATTGGTGGCAGGCCCGATGAGCAAAAACGCCAACGCTGCGCCTGGCGACAATCCCTTGCTCAATAAAACTGCGATCAACGGTGTTGACCCCGATGCGCAGACATACAGTGGCATGCCGACCAGCGCCGCTGCCGGAACCTGCAGCCACGGTGACAGCGTTGCGAGCGTGTCCTTTGCTAGCAGCGGTTCGCAAAGCGCCGCAATTCCGAGGCCCACCGTGACCCAAGGGAGAATATGGTCGGGGATCGACTGAAAGCCGAAGCGCAAGGCGTCGTCCAAGCGACCGCTAGCCTCGCGTTCACCGGCGCAACTGTCCTCGGCTTCTACGACCGGCGGTGTATCTGTCGCAGTCCACATAGAAGTCGCGACCGCGACACCCCAGGCCACGATTCCAGCCGTCAGGACGCGTAGAGCGGTGAACTCCCCGCCAAGTAGCGGCACCGATACAAGTACGGCGTCAATCCCTATCTCCGGCGTCGCAACGAGGAACGCCAGTGCTGCAGCCGGCGGAGCGCCGCGAGCAACGAGGGTTTTGTAGAACGGAAGCACTCCGCAGGAGCAGGCCGAAAGCGGTAGCCCGAATGCGACCCCGCGCAAGGCCTGTCCGGCCCGTGACCCGCGCCCAAGCCAGGAAAACACCTTCAACGGAACGAATGCGTGTAATAAGCCCGCGCCGAGGAAGGCCACTAACAGCGCCGGGGCGGTGGCTAGAGCCAGCGCGAGGAACGCGTCGGCGGCAGACATTGCGTGATGAGAATGCGCGACCGTCGGATGTCCTGTGATCAGAGCCGCGACTGACAAGCCACCAAGTACAGCTCCAAGCGTTGCCGTACGCGGCCACGCTCCGGCGTGAGTCTCGTGTGTGCCGCTAGGGGTGTGGGCGATGATGACATGCAGGAGAGTGCCTGACACGAAGGCTTGGAACAGGGCGATCGCCCTCAAGTCCCAGTAGGGCAACGCCTCTCGTGCAACGGCGAACCCGGCGACGGTGGCCGCAGCGAGCCCGGCAGCTACCCACAGGGCGCCTCTGGCTCCCCAGCGACTCGTTGCCAAGGCAGCAATCAAGAGTCCGATAGGGATGCGATGGAAGAGTACAGCGATCGCCAGCTCCAAACCCGATCCGTGAACTTGGACTTCGGGAACGGCCAGCGCACTGCCGTCTACGAAGGCGTGAGCCGCCAATCCCAGGAAAGCAACGCGAACGAGCGCTCCGTGTGCGTGATTCGCGTCGTCGGGGTGGTGGTGCCCCTGTTTGTGGCTTTGCCAATCGGCGAGCATCGGCACTGCCAACCCAATGGCCGCAACGACCAAGGCGCTGAAGCCCGCTACGTGAAGGCTGTGCGGCAGCAGATCGATGAGCACGAGGCCCCCGATGCTTGCCAGCAGGAAGCCGTCGATTGCGGCGATGACGGCTGGCCGGTCGCGGACCAGCGGGAACACGAAGGGGCCGACGAACAGGGCAGCTACGCTGAGAATCAAGAAAAACATACTGGCGAGAGTGGTTCAGGCGGGCGGCCGCTGATGTTGGGCTAGTACGCGACGAATCCGGGGGGCGCAAGCCAACTCGCGCTGTCACTGTGGCACGGGGGCAGTGGCCCGGGTGTGGCCCGAGGGCGGTGGCGCTGGGGTCAGGTCGCAATTTCGGCTAGGAGGCGAAGATGGCTTTCGCAAATATCAACAATCACCGACTCTATTTCGAAGACACGGGTGGCCTTGGCCCTGCGGTTATTTTTAGCCACGGCTTTTGCTTGGATCACTCAATGTGGGACGGCACGGTTTCGATATTGCGCGATTCGTTTCGCTGCATCACCTGGGACGAGCGCGGCCATGGCATGAGCGACTGCAACGGCGCGTTCGACTTCTACGATTCTGCATCCGACCTGGTCGGTCTTCTCGATCATTTAGGCATCGCCCAGGCGACCTTGGTTGGTTTGTCCCAGGGAGGTTTTCTCTCGCAACGTGCTGCTGTGGGTTTCCCGGAACGTGTAGCGGCGCTGGTGCTCATGGATACCGGTGCGCGGGTGTTCCCGCAGGAAGTCATTGATGGCTACGTTGGAATGCAAGACGCTTGGCTTGCCAACGGCCCGGTCTCAGAAATAGCAGAAGGAATGGCAGGTCTTCTGTTTGGTCCTGAATTCGATTCGTCAGCGTGGATAGGGAAGTGGCAAAGCAAACCACCCGAAGATCTTCGCGAAGCCTGGAAGACGGTGATCGGTCGAGACGAGTTTTTCGCGCGCGTAGCTGAGATCAAATGCCCGTCGCTGGTGGTTCACGGCAGCCTCGACCAGGCCTTCGATATGAGTGTCGCCGAAGAGCTGCGCGACACGCTTGGTGACTGCAAAGGGCTGGTCGTCGTCGAGGGCGGATTTCACGTGCCCCCGGTCACGCATCCGGTCGCGGTTGCCGAAGCGTTGCACGAGTTTTTGAATAGCTACGCGGTTTAGTCCGAGACCATCAGGGAGTCACCGAACAATGTCTGACGCAAAACCATCGTCGCCGAAGCCAACCAGTGAAGAGCGAATTCTGTCGGGGCAATCGTGGGAGGATTTTTGTGACGCGTTGAAGAACGCAGGCAAGGAAATTCTTCGCGACTCTTCTCCGAACAACGCTTTCGATCGTGCAGAGGGGCTGCGCTACCTGACCCGTCTTTGTCGTGCGGCATTCGAAACCTTCATCGAAGGTGGTGACCCGTGTGCTCCTGAATTGCGGCGCATTGCCCACGAAACCGTGAAGATGGGTGCCGACAATCCGGACAACCATTACTTGTCAGCGCCGATTTCGGGAAAGTACGAGTATCGCATCACGGGCACGCGCGGCAGCGTGCACTACCTTGGGCTTGGAACTCAGGCTGGAAGCTACGGTGAGACAGGCAGTCTTGAAACCACCGGCTATTTGGATGCGAGTGATCTTGAGATCGGGCCGAATGGTGAGATCGATATCGCGATCTCAGTACGCGAACAGCCCGGAAACTGGCTGCGTATGCGCGAGGACTCTCGTCTCATCGTGATTCGCCAAACCTTCGGCGATCGAAACACCGAAGCTCCCGCCAGTCTAACCATTCGACGTACCGATGGCCCGCATCAGCCTCGCGCCGTGACGCCCCAGCGCATCGATCATGGCCTGATTGGTTCGGCCCTGTTCGTTGCCGGCTCTGCGAACTTCTTCAATAAGTGGACCGAGGGTTTTCTGCAGCACGTAAACGAGCTGCCGTTATTCGACAACGCCGTCGCGACTGCCGCCGGTGGGATCCCCGACGTCGACTATTACCACAGTTATTGGGAGCTCGGCGCCGACGACGCATTGGTTATCGAAGTCACGCCGCCCGAGTGCGACTACTGGAACTTCCAGCTCAACAACCATTGGATGGAATCGCTGGACTACCGCTATCACCGCATCTGTTTGAACTACTCGGACGCCGTCCTGGAAGACGATGGTTCGGTGCGGATCATCGTGGCGCATCAAGACCCGGGGCATCCCAATTGGTTGGAGACCGCCAGCCATGAACGCGGGAGCATGTGTCTGCGCTGGATTCGCGCAAGCCACAAGCCTGTGCCGAAAACGACCGTGGTGAAACTAGCCGACCTGCTCGGCGCGTAACCGCAGCAAGTACGGCCATAACAACCTATGCAACCGACGCTTACTCGTCGGCCATCGGGGTGTTGGCCGACGAACCAAATTGGTCAAGGCCGATTTCGCTGCGAAACGACGCAGAAGCCGACTCAACGATATCGTCGAGTGGAATGCCTGTTGCGTCAGCGATGCGGACCATCTGGTTAAACGTGCCGACGATGGCTGCGGCGACCAGCATGGCGTCAACGCCGAGAGTTTCTGTTAGCTCGGCGCGCACGGTGCACAGGGTGCGGAGTGCCTCGGGATCATCGCTCATGGAGGCGTCTGCGAAGCGGATCAATAGCTCTCCATGTGGCACTCCACTGTCGGTGCTATGGCCGCTGCTACGGTCGGTTAGAGCCGCGAGGTCGTAGGTCTCGTTCTGAAGTTCGCCGCTCACACGGAGCAGTAGCGCGTGCGCCGACGTTCAATAGAAGCATTCACTGATGGCCGACACTCTCCCCGCAATGAGTTCCATCTGGGCACGATTGATCGCGCGCCGGGCTCGGCAATGTTCTTCCATGCACGGCGTATCGAGTCGGTGTGTTGCTCCCGAACAGGGAGTTCTTTTGGAATCTCTATCTTAGTGCTGGTCATTGGTTCAGCGTGGGGCCATTCGAATGGAACCGTCAAGGCGAACATCTTCACCGTTGAAGTAACCGTTGCGGCACATCTCGACCGCTAGGCTGGCGTACTCTTCGGGGCGACCTAGTCGGGAGGGGTGAGGAACCTGGGCTCCGAGCGCGGCGATCACGTTGTCTGGTGCACCGTGTAGCAGTGGCGTGTCGAACGTTCCCGGTAAAATCGTGTTGACGCGAATCCCTTCTCTGGCGAGATCGCGGGCAATGGGCAGGGTCATTCCGACGACGCCTGCCTTCGAAGCCGAATACGCGGCTTGCCCGATCTGTCCATCTTCGGCTGCCACCGATGCCGTGTTGACCATGGCGCCGCGGTCGCCGCATTCCAGCGCGTCGAGGGTGAGCATTCCGGCAGCCGACTTTGCGATGCAGCGAAACGTTCCGACCAAGTTGATCTGAATGAGCAGATTAAACTTGTCGATGGGGAAGTGACGGATCTCGCCTGTCTTCTTGTCACGACCTGCCGTTTTGATGGCCAAGCCGGTTCCCGCGCAGTTGATCAAGATGCGTTCCTGCCCGAGTTCTTCTCGAATCTTGGCGAAGCCTGCATCAACCTCGTCATCAGAGGTAACGTTAACCTTTGCGAAGACCCCGCCAAGTTCCTTGGCTACGGCCTCGCCCTTTTCCGCGTTCATGTCGAAGATTCCCACTTTGACGCCGAGAGCGGCGAGCTGGCGTGCAGTCGCTTCTCCAAGGCCTGAGGCGCCGCCGGTGATGATAGCGGTGATGCTTGAGTCGAGTTTCATTGGTTCGTTGCTCCTTGCCGAATGGTCGTTAGTAATGCGGCAGTTGTGGCCGCATCAACTACATCTTCGAGATGACGTGTTTCGAGAACTCTTCAATCAATTCTGGCCCCATGCCGGGGATCGCCTGCAGGGCGAGGTTGTCTACCCCTGCGGCCTGTAGTGCACGACAGCGTTCCAGGACGACTTCCGGAGAACCCGTGATCGACAGGATCGGGGTCAGTTCGGGAATCACAAACGCCTCTTCGCCTGGCTTGAGGTAGAGCATGTGTCCTTCATGGACGTCGAGGTAGCGACGGTCGGCCGGTGAGCCGTGACCAGCCGCGTAGCCTTCGATGTAATCATCGTAGGCTTTCGCAATTTCGTCGTTCTCGAGGCCGAATCCGTGTCCGCCTCGCGCGGACTCCCAGATCGCATGAATACCGACAACCGTGACCGGGCCGACCCGGCGAACGACACGCTCCGAATCGATTGCCTCTGAATCTCCCAGTACGCAGCCGGTGGTGAGCATGGTGGTATGCGGCTTTCCTTGCGGGCCGTCGAAAGTGCGTCCCTCGGCATCGGCTGACGATTTGACCACGTCCATGGTGGTGGCCAAGGCGTCAGGCTCCTGAGCAATGGTGATCCAGCCATCGCCGACTTTGCCGGTTGCCGCCAAGGCTTTGGGTGCGTTGGCTGCGATGTGAATCGGGATGGGGTCGTCCAAATTGATGCAGCCAACCTTACGGTCGCGCGAAAGAAGACGGATCCAGCGCTCGTACTTGCCCTCTTTGTAGAGAACATCTTCGCCTGCCAGCAAACCACGTACCTGTTCTGCGTAGCGGACCATCCGCGCGACCGGAACCGGCGGCATCCCCATCGTGTTGCGACCCGTAAAACCGGTGCCGAGTCCGAGAATCGTACGACCCGGCGCCAACGCGTTGATGGTCGCGATCGCGCTGGCGGTTACCGGGGCGATGCGATTGCTGGGAATCGAGACCAGAGTCCCAAGTTTTATCGTGCTGGTGTGTTCGGCTGCTAGGGCCATCGTGACGTAGACGTCTGAACACAAAAGCTGGGTGTCGTAGAACCAAGCGTGGCTGAAACCGGAAGCCTCGGCGATTTCGCAGTCGCGCCATGCGTCGATGTAGGAGGGGAACGCGATACCGAAGTTCATGGCCAAACACCTGAACCGTTGCGTGGCCTGGGTCAAGCGTGTGCGGTTCGATTGCACGCTCCCCTTCGAACAGCTTGGCGACCACGCTAAGTAACGCGGAACGCCACCGTTTTTTGGTGACCGAACTACTTTCGGGGCTACGCCGTCACGGCCCCCACGCAGGAGAGACCTTTGCTGCTCGAAAACAAGATTGCCATCATTTCGGGCGCGGGCCCGGGTACGGGGCGCGCCATTGCTTTGGCTTTTGCTCGCGAGGGTGCGGACCTCGTCCTGGCGGCGCGCCATGCGTCTTCGTGGGAACCGGTCGCGGCCGAAGTCGAGAAGATGGGGCGCCGCGTGGTTGGGGTGGAAGCCGACATTACGTCCGAACCCGATCGGGAAAAGCTCCTGGCCGCAGCCCTGGCGGCCTATTCCCGTGTGGATATCCTGGCCAATAACGCGTTTGCGATGGGGCGCATGGGGCCGATGCTGGGCGGCGATATCGAAAATACGTGGAAGGTTCCGTTCAAGGTGAACCTGTTTGGGACGCTGGCGCTGTCGGAACTGGTTGGCAGGACGATGAAAGACGCTGGTAGCGGCGCCATCGTGATGCTCGGTTCGATGGCGGGCCGCACACCCCAGGCAGGCATGGTGGCCTACGGTGCGTCCAAGGCCGCGCTGATCTTTTCGGTTGGTGGATTGGCCACGGAACTGGGCCCTCACGGTGTCCGCGTGAACTGTGTCGTTCCCTCCCACATCGATGGGCCCAACCTTCGGGTCTACTTCCAGATGGAAGCGGAAGCTCGCGGAATTACAGAAGAAGAAGTTTATCGAGAGACGGCAGCGCAAGGGGTTCTCCCGCATGTCTGTACGGCCGCCGAGGTTGCCGAGTCGGTGCTGTTCCTGGCGTCGCCGATGTCGTCGGCCGTCACCGGCCAGAGCCTGGATGTGAACTGCGGACAGTGGTTCGACTGAGTAAGCACGGGATTTTCTAGGATGACAAAACGCGACGACCTATCGATGGATGCCCTATTGGCGGCGGCGGCTGCCGAGGCGAAACTCGACGACTTCGGGGATCCTTCGTTTCGAGAAGGCCTCGGTGTCCTGCTCGAGACGTTCGAATCTGCTGGCCTGAAACCGGGAGGGCGCAAGCGAACGCGCCGGCGTCTCCACCAGTTGTTGGTGACGCGGCTAAGAGCCGAAGAGGCTTGGAAGCAGCACCCCGAGATTCGGGAGCGTCCGATTCGCCGCCCGTTGTATCTGACCGGCCTGCCGCGAACCGGAACTTCAACCTTGTTCAATTTGCTTGCCTGCGATCCCGTAGCGAGGCCGCTTTTACTGTGGGAAGGGGTCTGTCCCGACCCGCTGGTTGGTTGGCCTGAGGGCGAACCCGATCCACGCGCCGAGTTGATCCAGGCCGGGCTGGATATGGATCGCGAGCGGAATCCCGACTTTGACAAGATTCACTACGCTGCGGCGATGGTTCCCGAGGAATGCGTGTTGTTGCTCGCTCATACATTCAAAGATGTGCAGATGGGGATCGAGCCGCTCATGCAGCCCTATGGTGCCTGGTTTGAGAAGCAGGACCTTCGCGAGTCGTATCGCTACTATGCCGACCTACTGCGCATGGTTGATTGGCAGCGTCCGGGGGAGCGGTGGTTACTGAAGTCGCCGGCGCACCTGTGGGCGCTGGACGTTCTGGTCGAGATGTTTCCCGACGCATGCATTGTCCAGACTCATCGCGACCCCACCGAAGTTCTGGCCTCGTATTGTTCGATGATGCACGCCTTGATGGGAATTTTGGAATCGGTTGATCCGGTTACGTTGGGTCCAATTGTTTTGGAGTATCTAGCGCGGTCTCTGGAAGCGGGGATGGAGCAACGCGCCGCCGGTGACGCGAAGCACTTTTTGGATTTAGACTATCGTGAGTTCGTGTCGTCTCCGTTGCCTTCGATCGAACGCGTCTATGATTACTTTGGGTTGGCACTGACTGACGACGCTGCACGCATGATGCGTGATTACATCGCCAGCAACCCGCAAGGCAAGCACGGTTCGCATCGGTATTCACTGGCACAGTACGGACTCAGCGCTGAAGCCGTGCGCGATCGATTGGGTTTTTATATCGAACATTTCGACCTACCGACTGTGGGGGTTGCATGATCGCCGCCGTGGCTGCCGTCCTTGCAGTCCTTGGGGGACCCTCCGAATGAGCGAGTCTACATTGGCCGAGCGCTACGGATCGACTGCGCTGGTGGCTGGCGCTGCCAGCGGTATCGGTTTTGAATTTTTGCGGTCGTTTGTCGCGCAGGGACTCGATGTCATCGCGTTGGACCACGACGCTGGCGCTCTCGATGAAGCGTGCGCGTCGCTGGTGGATCAGGGGCCGGGGCAGGCGTTGCCGGCGGTCGTCGATTTGGCGGCGGCTAATGTTGTGGCGCAAGTTCAGGCAGCGGTAGGAGCGCGTGAAATCGGCCTTTTCGTGTACTGCGCCGCGTCGATTCCCTTCGGTCGATTCGTTGGCCAAGACTTCGACTCTCATGACCGCGCTGTGGCGGTCAACTGTCGTGGACCTGTATTGCTGTCACGACTGTTCGCTGCGGAGATGGCGGAGCGGGGGCGTGGTGGAATTATTTTGCTCGCCTCGATGGCGGCGTACCAGGGCAATGGCTGGGTGGCGACCTACGCTGGCACCAAAGCGTTCAACTTGATTCTTGCCGAAAGTTTGTGGTGGGAGTTGCGTGGCGACGGTGTGGATGTTCTGGGGCTGGCCCCTGGTGCGACCGACACCAAGGGAATGCGTGCAAGTGGCTCGAGCATTCCCGAGGGAATGATTCTGGCCGATCCAAAAGATGTAGTTCTTGAAGGTCTTGAAGCTCTGGGGCGTCGCCCCTCGCATGTGTGTGGCGAAGACAATCGCAAGTTGCGCAAAGCTTTGAACGAAATGGACCATGAAACGGCCATAGATCTGATGAGTGGCGGAACGCGCGCACTGTGTGGCGACTGAGCAATGAGTAAGCGGTGAGCAAGCAACGAGCGAGCAGCGAATAAACAACGAGCCAGCGGCGAATAAAATAAATGAAAAATACCGGCCCGAGAGTTCTAATCACCGGCGGCGGAAGTGGCATCGGCCGCGCGTGTGCCTTGCAGTTCGCAGCCGATGGGGCACGCGTTGCCGTGTTGGATCGCAATGCTGCATCAGCCACAGAGGTCGCCGAAGCTTGCGGCGGCTTGGCGCTGACGGCCGACGTGTCTGACCCGAATGCCGTGAACCAAGCGGTAGCCCAGATAGTGGCTGCCTACGGCGGGCTGGATGTACTCATCAACAACGCCGGCGCCAGTCATTTGGAACTTCTGCATGCCACAGAAGATGCAGCCTTTGCGCGCATGATCGCCGTCAATCTAACTGGTGTCTTCAACGCTACACGGGCGGCTGTCCCGGTCATGTTGGCCGACGGCGGCGGCGCCATCGTCAATATTGCCTCCGGAAGTGCTGTGCGACCGACGCGCGGCGAGTCGGCGTATGCCGCGGCCAAGGCTGGTGTTGTCGCGTTGACCCAATCCACAGCACAAGAGTACGGCCCGGAAATTCGCGCGAATTGCCTCTCACCAGGGGTGATCCGGACTCCGATGAGTGAAGGGTTGTTCTCGGTTCCCGAACTCTTAGCACCCGTTCGCAAGTCGGCTCCTGCCGCGCGAGCCGGAACCGCCGAAGAGGTTGCCGAGGTCGCGGTTTTTCTGGCCTCTGAGAAGGCTTCCTATGTCACGGGTCAGAATCTAGTGGTTGATGGCGGCTTGTCGTTGGCCCAAGCAGGAATCGACCGTGTACTTTCCAGTTTGCTTGAGATGTTGGGCAAAACGAGACCTGAGTCCGGATCATCGACCGAAGGAAATGACGTCTCATGAGCGACAGCGAAGAAATTAAGAATCTACTCGACGAACGTTCGATCGAGCGTCTGCTTGTTCGCTATTGCTCGATCATTGACGCGAAGGATTTTGCGTCGCTACGCGAAGTTTTTACCGAAGACGCGTTAATCGATTACGAGAGCGCAGGTGGCGCGCGCGGAACACGAGAGGAAATCATTACGTGGCTGGGGGAAGCTCTGGCACCGTTCGTCGTGGTTCAGCACATGGTTTCGAATTTCGATATTCGCATCGATGGTAACCAGGCGCACAGCACTTGTTACTTTCACAACCCGATGGGGATGCCCGCAGCTAACGACAAAACCAGTGTTTTTTGGTGTGGTGGTCGGTACCGAGACGTGTTGAGTCGGACCCCGAAGGGCTGGCGTATCACTACGCGAATCAACGAAACGCTTTACATGCACGGGGCGTGATGTTTCTACGTCGCGCCCGAATGTCGGTTTAGCTGGCGATGCTCATGTCGAGCTCGGTGTCTTGGCCTTCTGGCTGCGGGAGTGTGAAGTAGATCGTTGCGCCAGCCCCAGGGGCGCCTTCGGCCCAGACTCGGCCACCGTGACGGTCTACGATGCGGGCGACCGTTGTCAGGCCGACGCCACTTCCATCAAAGCGGCTACTTTCGTGTAGGCGTTCAAAGGGGCGGAACAGAGCGCTGGCAGCTTCCGAATCGAAGCCGGCACCGTTGTCTCTTACGAAATAGACGGCAGGCTTATTCGCGCGGCGAGCCACGCCCAGTTCGATCCGCCCACGTTCCGTTTCACCGGTGAACTTCCACGCATTTTCAAGCAGGTTGGTCAGTAGGACACTAAGGAAGGCTTGATCGCCCCAAGCGGACACTTCGGTGTTACACACGAAGGCAACTTCGCGGTCGAGCGTTTCTCCGCGTAGATTTTCTACGATCGGGGCTGCGAGCTCAGCGAGATTCAGGGTCTCGGGCTTCATCGGTGCGCGGCTCATTTTCCCGAGTGTCAAAAACGCGTCGATAACATCGCCCATGCCCAGCGCCGCGTGCAGCATGCGTTTAACATAGCTGCACCCCTCCTCACTGACTTCGTCTGCGTGGTCCTCAAGGAAGAGCTCTCCGAATCCGTGGACGGTGCGTAGTGGCGAGCGCAGATCGTGGGCCACCGAGTAGCTAAACGCCTCCAGTTCGGCCACCCGCGACCGCAGCGACGACTTATCGTTGCGCAGAGTTTCTATTGTTTCTTCAAGTTCGAGCGTACGGATGCGCACCCGCTTGTCGATTTCGGCGCGTACGGCGTGTTCGCCGTTTGGGGTGGCGCGACGCAGGTGCATCGAACGAGTCGGTGTGAACAACGCGCACTCGTCCAGGCGCAAATCCATTTCATCGACGTCTGGCTGTGGCCCCAGTTCGGGTGCCCATACTAGGTCTGTCAGCGGCGCGTGTGCTTGAGTTATGGGCGTAGCGATCGTGGGACGAGGACGCAGTACGTTTGTTTTTGGCGACCTCTGTAGAAGGTCACGGCTACGTCGGTCGCGTTGCGCCCAACACTGATGATCGCGTTCGAGAATCGCTGCGAAAAACGAGGTCGCCGCTAACCCAAGCGCAAGGGACGCAAACGGCAGTGCCGCAGTGAGACCGTTGGCGGCGCACACGATTAACGCAACGACTGCGGCCACTGTCGCAATCGCGCGTGTGCCTTGGGTTAAGAATGACGGGGGAGCTGGAGCAGGCTCGGTTGCATTGGAAAGAGGGGCGAGGGGGCGCGTCTTTTCAACGCCCACGAGCATTTGCACTGCTTGACCTATGTCACGCTGCGGCGCTGTCGTGTGATGCTGAAGGATAGACACTGTCGTTTGACTCGCTCGTTCGGCGCTTCGCCTAGAAAGTCCCCGATCCGATGTAGGCAGCGGCTGTCATTGCAAGCACTGTCAACATGGGCACGCCCAAGACGAATAGCGCAACCGTCGGAAGTAGGTCGGCCAGAGGGGAGTCGATGTCGATGAGTTCTACCATGTCTTCCATATACCTTTGGGTGGTCAGCATCTCGGTGTTCAAGGCTCCTCGACCTGAACACCGAGACATCGCCCCCTCTTAGACCGCTGCCTCTAGGCGAGGTAAGAGCTGTCCTTTCTGGGTGTTGTCGCTGGCGAGGCCGTTGAAACAAATATCAACGACCCAGTTGGCGTAGTCGTCGAGCTTGGTGCGATCCAATCCCGAGCCGGGGTAGAGTGCCGCAACCAGGGCCTGGGAATTCAGATAGTTGGAAACAGCGCCGAGGATGGCGAAAATCGCATAGTCGGCGGGTGCGGATTTCAGTCCACCCTCCTCGGCGCCGCGGCGATAGACCGCTTCAATTTGTGCGAACACGGCGCCCAGGTGGTGTTCCACCAGCCAATCAAGGCGCAGGCCAGGGCACGCTGCTTCGTGGCTGATGATCCGATGCAGTTCAGGATGCTGGGCGAAGTAGTAGACGAGACGTCGGATCAAAGTCCCGAAGGCTTCGTCGCCAGTTAACTTCGCACCATCTTCGACCGCCGACTCGACGACGACCGCGAGCCTGTGAAACGACAGCTCGATGGATTCGCGCCACAGGTTATCTTTGGAGGCAAAGTGGTAGATTAGCAGGGGGGCTGTTACCCCAAGCTTGCGGGCGATTGCGGCCAGCGAAGCCTCTTCAAAGCCGCGCTGCGCGACGACCTCCAATGTGGTCTCGAGCATCTGTTCCCGCGAAACGACACAGCGGTCTTTGGCGGAAGGGCGGCGCGCCCGGGTTGGGCGAAGTCCTACGGAATCAAACGCGGAGCCTGCTATTTGAGTTTGCACGGCACTGGATAAGCAACGCCTGTGCCATTTTTTCCTTATAGTGTTTTCAGCTACTTACCGTGGTTCGCCTTAGGGTAGGGGAGTGATCCGCCCCCGCTGGTGGGCATTTGCCCCCCAATGAGCGTTCGCTTGCCGAGCGCTTGAGAGCCCGCAGAAGCCGGGCGATAAGGCACGGCATCGGGAATCGCGGCGAGTCGCGGCGGATGGCGGCGAGTCAAAATAACATGGCAGACATTGTTCTAGTTGAAGATGAGGAGGTTCTGCGGCGCTACCTAACCAGTACGCTGCAGCGCCTTGAACACACTGTACGTGCGGCCGAGACCGCCGAGGACGGGCTGCGCGCCATTGAGCAGGGTGAGCCCGATCTCCTGCTGACTGACCAACGCCTGCCGGGGATGTCCGGTTACGATCTTTTGCTTCGCGTCAAAGCGGAGCACCCTGGTGTTGGCGTCGTCATTCTTACGGCTCACGGCAGCATCGAAGATGCCGTTGAAGCCATGCGCGCGGGTGCCAGTGACTATTTGCGCAAACCCGTGAACCGGGGAGAGCTTGAGTTCGTAATCAACCGCTATGTCGCGGGCGCGGGCTTACGCAACGAGCTCGAGTACTATCGAAAAAAGGATCTCGTCGCCGCGCCCACCGACGGTATCGTCGGCGATGCACCATCGATGGTTGCGCTGCGCGAAATGGTTGCGCGATTAGCGTCCCATGAAAAACGTGGAGGTGGCGGTCCAACAGTTTTACTCACCGGAGAAACCGGCACCGGAAAGGGATTGGTGGCGCGTGCTTTACACGGCGCGGCTCCTCGCGCCGACGCACCGTTTATTGAAGTCAACTGCGCCGCATTGCCCGATCATCTGCTTGAAGCGGAGCTGATGGGGTACGAACGAGGTGCGTTTACCGGCGCGACCCAAGCCAAGCCAGGGCTGTTTGAAGCGGCCGAGACCGGGACGATCTTTCTCGACGAGATCGGAAGAATGAGTATGGCGCTTCAAGCAAAGCTCTTGAAGGTTATCGACGAGCGGCGCCTACGACGCCTTGGTAGCACCCGCGATCGTGAGATGCGGTGCTCGATCATTACAGCGACGCATCTTGATATTGAGGTTGCGGTTCGGGACGGAGAGTTTCTTGAAGATCTGTTCCACCGCATCAACGTATTTCGAATTGCGGTGCCGCCGCTTCGTAGCCGCGGTGACGATATTCTGCGGTTGGCCGAACATTTTCTTGCCTGGCATGCGGCGGAGTACGGGTTGCCGGTTCGTTCATTGAGTGACGAGGCACGCCAATCGTTGTGCGGTTACGCCTGGCCAGGCAACGTTCGCGAACTTTCTCATGCCATGGAACGTGCCGTTGTACTGGGTGGTGGAGAAACCGTGGGCGTCGGCGATCTTGCCTATGCGTTCGCAGATCCGGCGTTGGCGAGCACGCAAAAAGCAGCCGCTTCTACGGTGCTGACGGGGTCGCGCCCGTTGGAAGTCGATTTTTCTGAAGGCCCGGTGGTGATCGAAGACTTCGAGCGCGCGTTGATCCAGCAAGCGTACGATCAAGCTGGGGGCAATCGTTCCCAGGCCGCCAAGATGCTTGGCCTGTCGAAAGATACGCTGCGCTATCGCTTGGAGAAGTTCGGAATCGGCTGAGTAGAAGCACTCGCGGGGCTCGTTTAGGCGGGTGGCGGTACCGAAGGCAGCGAGATCGTAAAACACGCTCCTTTGCCGATCGCGTTGCGGGCTTGGACAGTTCCACCGTGGCGTTCGACGATTTTCTTGACTGTGGCCAGACCGAAGCCGGTCCCCGTTTTTTTCGTTGTGAAAAACAGGTCGAATATTTGGTCGATCTTTCCAGGGGCGATCCCAGCTCCGGAATCCGACACCGTGATGACTACGTCCTTGCCTTCTCGTGCGGCGGCGACTTCTACACGGCCGCCCTCTCCGGCGGCATCGATGGCGTTGGCTACGAGTTCAACGATTACCTGCTCGAACAGCATTGGATCAATCTCAACGAAGTCGGGCGATCCGTCACGCCACGACAATGCAACCGCGGCTTGCTTGGCGCGAGCCTGCGAAACTGACACCGCGCCCTCAACGATTGGCGAGAGTGCGGCAACTTCGATTTGCGGTTCGAAGGGGCGCGCGAAGTCTAGGAGGTGGGTGATTCGCAGCTCGAGCCTGTCCGCCTCGTTCATAATGTCGAGAAAGTTCCCAGCCGAATCGTGTTCGGTGAACTCGTAGCGTCCGTCCTCAGCTGCCATTTTTATTCCAGCGAGGGGATTGCGGATGGCGTGGGCTACCGAGCCTGCCAGTTCCCCAATTGCAGCCAGTCGTTCTGCGTTGATGAGCTGGTTCTGTGCGCGTTGTAGATCATCGTTAGCGGTGGCCAGTTCGCGATTGCGATCTTCGAGGTTTACGGCCAGGCCGTTGATCGTGCCGTAGGCTTGCGCATTTTCGAGGGCGACCGCGAGTTGGTCGCACATGGTGTGTAACAGGTCTGCGTCTTCGCCGGTCAGATAGCTGCCGGTCCTGCGTCGCCCAACCACGATCATTCCCACTGGCCGGCCGTCTAGGCGCATGACTGCCGCGAGGGTTCGTTCCGGAGCTTGATCTTGTGTTGTCGCGGGGCCGGTCAAACCCCCTGAAGCCAAATCACGCTCGGAAAGAGCGCGTAGCGCCGGTGCAAGTTCGGGCACTGGGCTATCACAGACGCGGATACGTTCGGTCGTTTCAGGACCGTCCAAATCCGCGCTGAGCAGGGCACGGCGCAGCAAGACGCCCGAATCCGAGACTGTGACAATCTCCGCCCAGTTCGGTTGCACGGTCTCGTCGATCAATTCCAGGGTCGTGCGAAGTAGACTTTCGAAATCCAAAATCGAACTGAAGCGTCGCGAAGTCGTGTGCACGACGTCGCGGTACTCGTAACGGCGTCTGTCGTAGAGCCGATCGACGAACTCCTGGACCCGTTGTCGGCTTGGGTTGAACACGAGCAACGAGGCGAGGATGAGCACGGCAGTAGTCAGCCGTCGTGCTCCGCCGGTGAAGTTGTCGAACAGGTATTCCGCGATTCCAATTCCGAGTGTGTAGAGCCCGATCACAAGAGCGGACAACACCAAGTACGTTAGTGCGCGCTTGATGAACCGGTCGATGTCGAACAGGTCGTGTTTGGCGATCGCGTAGCCGATCCCTGCGGGAAAGAACACGAAAAAAATCGTCAGAATATTGAACGGAATCGAGGCCAACCCCGCGTAGAATCCAAAAATCGCCACAACCGGGACGAACGCTCCGACGATGGCGACCAAAACAATTTTGGTACGTTGCCGGGTTGCGTGGTCTTTGGTGGTAACGAAGTACCAGGCGAAAAACGCGACCGCTATAAGAATGCTGCCTCCTAGGAAGACGTGGTAAAGCCGGTCGACGTAAAGGAGCGCGTCGTGATTGCGGAAGAACAGCCAGTTTGAAGCCAGGCCGTAGGTCAAAGAAAGTCCGAGGCAAGTCAGAAGCAGTATGTTTTCGCTGGGGTGAACGCGGCGGGGCATGGGGAACCGACTCAGCGTGTAGAGGGCGGTTGTTGGCGCCAAACCTGCGAAGAAAAAGTATGAGGTCCGAAATTGATAGGGACCGAACAGGTCGATAGCGGTGGCTAGAAACAGTGCCAGCGTCGTGGCGAAGTAAAAGACCGCACCAGCGTCGTCACCATCCGGCTTCAGGTAAACCATGACCAGTGCCAGCGTCATCAAGGCCAACGCATCAAAGAGGAACACGCCGGTGCTGGCGAAGAAGGCCCCCGAGGTGAACTTCATCACTGGGACACTAACTGTGTACTCCTGGCCTTCGCGCTCGACCCGGTAGGTGATGATATCGCCCGGCTGGTGCTCGGCGATGATTTCGTGGAATTCCGCACCAGTTCGAACCGTGGCTCCGTCAACTGCCTTGATCCAAGAGTGGTACTGAAGGCCGGAGTTGACCCCAGTCCAGGCGTTCGAGCCCGCCGCCGGGACAAACAGGTTCTCCCAAACGAAAAACCCAGCGAATGGCTTTCCCATGCCCTGCACGCTGCTCCAGCCGCACATCGAAATAATGACCAGCGCGGCAATCGCAGTGAAAATCCGAAGCGGGCCGGGGGCCAGGAGTCGGCCGGCTGGATTGGGTGGCTGGGGGGATTCCATGGCGGCGCGGATCCTATACCGAGCGCGCGCGGCAGTGCACCCGCGTGCGCACTGCGGTCCAGCTCGAGATCTGGTCGGAGTTATGCCGGTTGCCTGGCTCGGCGTCAGCTGCGCGCCCGAGATCTGGGGTCTCGGGTCGGTTCGACTCAGGCCCGATCAGTGTGAAGAGCGTACGAGTCTCCGCTAACGACGGACGCACCGAACGGCGCGCAGCGACGATTTGCACTCCATTTTTGTCGAGAACGAATCGTCGCCGATTTCGATCGTGATCACGAAGCTGCTGATCGATTCACCGGGGGTGGTCTCGACAATGCTTGTGCCCTTCGCGAATATTCTCGCATCGACAACCCGGGTGTTACGGATTTTGACGCGCGCTCGTCTGATTCCAGCCAAAGGGCCTTCGGGGTCTCGATACTTGAAGGGCGCCTTCGCTGACTTTCTAGTGAACTTTGCGGGCAGGGGTGCGTACCAGTGGACCCGATCTCCATCACTGACTGTGATCGCAAGCAGTTCTACGTCGGGGCCAATTTCTTGAAAGTCGTTCAGGTCGAACTTTAACGACAAGCCCACCCGGTCGTCGGTCAGACCGCCACCGGGTCGCACGCGAATTCTTGCGCGCCTTACGATCGAACGGAATCGCGCCAAAATCCCTGGACACTCCGAGCAACCTGCGGCGCTAAGATCCAGGGCGCAGTCTCCGTTGCAGCAGTTCCCACGGCCCACGTTTCGATCGTCGGTTTGCTTCGGGTTGACGATGGTCGGGCAGTTGTCGTCGCAGGCAGTACCAGCGGCGATGTCGGCCGAGGTGCAAGGGCGGTCGCCAGCAACGCCGCTAGCATTACCGTCGTCGAGGATGCCGTCTCCGTCGGAGTCTAGATCCTCTTCAGCCTCAATGACGGCGTGGCGAAGCAAGCGCCGACCGAGGGCGGTGACGCTCTTCGATTCATCCGTACGGTTTGCGTTGCGGCGCCCGAGTATCTCTGGCGCGGTCACTATCTGTGTGATGCTGAAGGTCCCACTTTGCTCGACCCTGACGGTCGAGAGCGTCACGGAGACTCCTTCCGTTTTATCGAGCCTGACCAATTCGAAAGAAGCGTCGCCGTCGCTATCGGGAGCTAGGATTGAGGCACCGCCAGTCGCGGCGAGTTCGACCAGCACCGAAGCTACTGGGTCGGCGATATTGCCAAGCGCATCAACCTGCATCAGCCGAACCGTAGCTTCTGTGCCAGCTGGAAGATTGAGACTCTCAACCGACCGAACCAACGTCGGTGTAATGCCATTGGCTGCGGGCGCTGGCCGGATGTTCATGCGTGCCGCAGCCTTAAACGTTCCGACGTCGATGTCGGTAAACAGTTCGATCCCGATTGGTGGCCCCGACACGGCGGTGAACTGATCGATGGTCGTGTTGCTACCGTCAACCAGGATAGCGAAGGGCGTGCCCAAGCCTTGCGTGTTCGGCTCGGGAAGCAGGAACTCGGCAGGTCGATACTGTAACAGCAACGGACCTTCAGGATCGGGCGGTGGTGGTGTGGAGGTTGGATGTCCCTCTACGACGACGATGAAACTGGGGTCTAGCGGCGGGAAGAACGGAAAGCTCGTGAAGATCGGAGCTCCGTCGCCCCATAGTAAGTCGGGATCTTGGCCGGTGTACCCGCCACTGAACAAACCAACGGTCAGGCCGCCCATCGATTCGGGGGCTGCGATTTGGATGCCGAGAGTTTGGGTGAAGGTTCCGTCGCTGAACTGGCCAGCTTGGCGACCAACCATGGCCAAGGCCTCTTGGCGTTCGATCTCGTTGTCGAATGATCCGTCGTCGTCAGTTGGGCCGATGGTACCGTCGCCATCCAGATCGGCGAACGCATAGACACCGACCGGGCGTTTGTCGAGTTCGGTGCCGCGAATGATGTTCCCGTAAGGCTCAACGTCTGGCCCATGAGTGATCATCGCGGTGAATTGGACTTCAGTGCCCTGGCCGGAAAGACCACCGCCAATTTCGATGATGGGCAAACTGTCGCCCGAAGCTCCTTTTGGTGCAGGCACAACGTCAGGGTCGGCAGGTACGCCGAGGCGTACCGCGATGTCGATATCGCCAACGCTGCCCGGATCGATCACCGGATCTCCTGTGCTCCAAGAGCCACGCGCGCCGTCAGCGGGGATGATCAGTGGAACGCCAGGGAGCATCGCGTAGTGCCCTTCAATGGGGTCACAGGGGTCTGCTTCGAGAATTTCCGGAGCCAGCAGTGGATCGCAGGGATCGGCTGCGGCCGGCGTGGCTTGCAGGGTCGGCGCGCAAAAGGCCAGGAACAAGACAAGCAGGTAGATGGCGTGGCATAGGCTGCGCATGTTCAAACTCCCGCCTCCGATGTCTTGAGCTGGGTCGTCACAACGTTGCTGAAGAACGTAGTGTTGATGTTGCTGTCTCGCACCAAATACATGCGCACCGTAACTGCGCCCGCCTGGATCAATTGGGGCAAACTCAATTGCAT
>JBLFWR010000046.1:0-23158 GCA_047611725.1 Binatia bacterium
CAGCTTTAAGTGCGGCCTCGTTAACCAAGTTCTCAAGGTCAGCACCAGAGAAGCCCGGCGTGGCACGCGCAAGAAGGTCGAGCTTTACGTCTTCTCCCAACGGAACTTTGCGGGTGTGAACCTTTAGAATGCCCTCTCGGCCGCGCACGTCAGGTTGCGGCACAACGATACGCCGATCGAAACGGCCGGGTCGCAGAAGCGCCGGGTCGAGAACATCGGGGCGGTTGGTGGCGGCGACCATGATCACGCCTTCGCTAGACTCGAAGCCATCCATTTCGACGAGCAGCTGATTCAGCGTCTGCTCGCGCTCGTCGTGACCTCCGCCCAGCCCTGCTCCGCGATGACGACCGACGGCATCGATTTCATCAATGAAGATAATGCACGGCGCATTTTTCTTGCCCTGCACGAACAGGTCGCGCACTCGAGAGGCACCAACGCCGACGAACATTTCAACGAAATCCGAACCGGAAATAGAGAAGAACGGGACACCGGCTTCGCCGGCAACAGCACGGGCTAGTAGGGTTTTTCCGGTGCCAGGTGCACCAACCAGAATGACCCCCTTAGGGATCCGACCGCCTAAGCGAGTGAACTTTTTGGGGTCGCGAAGAAACGCGATGATCTCTTCGAGTTCATCTTTGGCTTCCTCGATGCCAGCTACGTCGTTGAACGTAACCTTGTTGGTGTGTTCATTGAGAAGCTTGGCCTTACTCTTCCCAAAGGCCATGGCCTTGCCGCCACCCATCTGCATTTGGCGCATGAAGAAGATCCACACGCCGACCAGCAGCACCATGGGGAACCACTGGACCATCATAATGATGTACCAGGGGTCGCTGGCCTCAGGCTTTACGGTGAAGGGGATATTGACCTCGATGAACCGTTCGACGGCATCTTCGCGGGGGCCATACGTCTTGAACGCGCGATCGCCTTCTAAGGTGCCACTGATGGTATCGCCCTGAAGGGTGACCTCGTCGACGCGGCCTGAGGCGAGGTCGGCGATGAATTGGCTGTACGGAACTTCTTCGTCCCGAGGCTGCTGCCCCTGGAACATCTGGAAGAGGACTATGACCATCATGCCGACCATCAGCCAGACGGCGAGGTTTCTTGAAAACTGATTCATGGTGTGGGTGCTGCCCTGATCATACGGCTGGACGGGCTCCAGAGCCTTGTTTTAACTGGTAAAAATACAAATCGGACGGAGCCTAACACGCGCCTGTGGGGGCGGCAACACGGCTTGTCACCCAGGCGCCCCAGGGCTGTTGCTCAAAGGTACGCGGGCCTCTGCTTGCGAGCAATGGCCGGTCTTTACAACCAGCCCGGTGATCCGTGACGCTGATGCACCGCGACTGCTGCCAAGCTGGGACTGGTCCACATGAGGTCTCGGGTCAGCGTCGGCTCGCGGTCAGCCGACCAGGCGCCCTAGCCACGTGCAGGGTTCCCAGATCGATCTGGGCATGGGGGGCCGCAATCACCAGGCCTTCCAAGATCTCGATTTCAGCAACGCCGAGCGTTGGTCGGCCATCGCGGCGTTCGAACCAGCGTCGCAGAATGCGGCCGCGAAGCGGCAGCGGGCACTGATCAAGGGCGGCTAGATCCAGTTCCCCTTTGGGCCCGCGCTCGCACCAGATGGTGAAGCGTTCGACCTCACTGCCCAGGTATTCTTCGTCCAGACGCCAACGTCGGGCCATAGCCGGCACACGATCCAGAGCATCTTCTCCAAGTGCTTCCCTAAATGCGGGTACCACTGTGTGGCGAATGCGGTTGCGCGCGTAGCGATCGGAATCGTTCGAGGAATCTTCGCAGTACGCAAGCTGACGACGTTGGAGAAAGTCGCGCAACTCTTGCCGTGACGCGTCCAGCAGCGGGCGCAACAGGCCGTTGCGTACCGGAGAGATCCCGGAAAGCCCTCGCCGTCCCGTGCCCCGAGCCAGCCGAAAAAGGATCGTTTCGACCTGGTCATCGCGTGTGTGGGCTGTCGCGATCCACGGCAAGCGATGATCGGCGGCATGCTCACGCAACGCGGCGTAACGCGCCTTGCGCAGCCCGGCCTCGTCATCTCCGGCGGCTCCGGCGTCAAGCACGCTGCCTGGGATGGAGCAGGCGTCACACACGCTCATGACCAAGTCCCGTTCGGCGGCAGCTTCAGGTCGCAGCCTGTGGTTGACCACGGCCACACGAAGGTTGGGCGGCCTGCTGCTGTGGGGGAGCAACGTAGCTAGGTGGAGCATCGCCATTGAGTCGCCACCGCCGGACACGGCCAAAAGCACACCAGCGCCAGACGCTGGCTTCAGGCCCACCCGCAGACGCTGCGCGAGCAGATAGTCGGCCCTAGGGAGTCTGCTTGTATGCGACGAGGTTGGCACGGTTGGGTTGATGGGGTTGGCGGCTTGGAGCGCATTGAGGCGGAGTCGGCAATGCGCGGCGGTTGTCAGCAGCCATCGCCTCTGCGACCATCCCGTCACGTGAACGCGCCCGAAAAGATAGTCTTCGCCTCCTTAATAGCTCTCTCAATGTTTGCTGGTCCAGTGCTGGCTGCGAATCCTGACCCTTTGTCGGTCGCTTCGCAAAAACCCGACGCCGGCGGGGTCGAAGCTGCGGGCGACGCCCCTGTCGTTGATTCCCCCTCGCCTCCTATTACGCCTGCTGCCGCAGCGCGCAACGCGAGAATGAAAGAGCTAGCCACCAGTTTGCGGGAAATCGCCGACACCCACGGTCCTGACGCCGTGGTTCTACAAACCAAGCTGCTCATGAAGTCCCTGGCCGCTGGAGCAGTTGGCGCGACCGAGGTGCAAGCACCACGCCCTGACCCCGAGGCCCCGGAAAGTTTCTTGCTAATACAGACCCTTACGGGAGTTTACTTCGACAGCTCGATAACAACGGTTTCCGAGAGACGGGCTACGATTTGGGACCTGATCACCGGGCCGTTGATGGTCGAGATGGGGTCTTTCAACCTTGCCCCCAAGGGGCTGGCTTTGGCGTTTGAGTATCGGGTTCAGGATGGGCGTCAGATCGCCGGCGCCCAAGTCGATCCGAGCGAGCCCAGCCAAGCCGAACAAGTCCGATTCGAGTTCAAAGCGGACCTGCTTCAGAGCTACGTCGACGGCGAGATAGATGCGGTGCAATTGCGCGAGACCTCGCTTGTGATCGCTGCTCCACGAGCGCCGAAATCTTCTTGACCTAGGATGCTTTCAGCGAATATGTTGGCGGACGTTTATTTCCGGCCAACTGCAATTTTGGCCCATCTTGGGGAGACCACATGAAGAAGTTCGTATTTTTGGCGACGGCATTGACCGTCGCGATGGTTGCGGTGCCTTCGGCACAAGCAGCTTTTTGCAACGCAAAAACCTTTTCGGCCAACGTTCCGACCGACGCTGACGGCGTAAAGTGCCAAGCGGCGATTTCTAAGGCCGTCGCCAAATTCGCCAAGCTGGCGATCAAGACCAGCGGCAAGTGCGTGAAGGCCCAAGACCCAACCGCCTGTCCCAACGCTAAGGACGACGCCAAGATCGCCAAGACCGCGCTGAAGTCTGCCTCGCTCATCGAAAAGAAGTGCGACGCGGCTGGCCTGGCCGGGTTGAACAACAGTTACGCCGCTGCCGCGGCGACCGACGTTGGCACCTGCGCTACTTCGCAGGCCTTCGCTCTGTCGGAGATCTTCATTGGCATGACCCACGGCACGCCGGGCGTTTTCTCATCGTCCGATACTCGCGATAAATGCCAGCAGACTTTGGCCAAAGAGAGCGTGAAGCTGCAGGCTTCCCTCCAAAAGACCATTTCGAAGTGCGTCGACACGGCACACAAGAAGGGCGAGTCGTCGGCCGGCTGCGAGATTAACACCGACAGTGGAACTGGCTTGAGCATCCCGACCGACGCGAAGGTCGCCAAAAAGGTTGCCAAGGCCGCAGAAAAAGCGGGCACGAAGATCACTGACACTTGTGGGACACTGGACGACTTCACCCGCGAGTCGATTTTTGCCTGCCCGGGTGCGATCACCACGGCAGACTTGGTCGAGTGTGCAGTGTGCACGTCAGCCGAGTCGTCGTTCGACATTCTGGATATCACCTACAACGAGACCGGATCGATCGTAACGCCGACCGGTGGCCTGCAGACCGCCGTTGACGCCGCGTCAGCCGATGACAAGCTCCTGTTGCTCTCGGGTGACTACGAAGAGGAAGTCACGCTGCCTGCCGGCCTTTGCAATGGTGGCGACGAAGACGGCAACCCCTGTCTCGACGAAATTGATCCCGCCCTTCGCTGCCCGAACGGCGGCACTTGTGAGTCGGTTGTCGATGGGCTTTCCATCGTTGGCTGCGGTGCCGGCAGCAACGATCGTCCGCGTCTGATTCCCCCGGGCGGCTCGGGAAGCGACGGCATTTTCGCCATCGCGATCGATGGCCTGACCTTCCAGAGTCTTGAGCTGGCCGGTTGGAGCAGTAACGGCATCTTCTCGAGCAACGCGGACAACATCGTGTACCGCGACATTCTGGGTGACGGCGGCGATCTGACCACGGGTGACTCGATCACGATTTATTCGATCTTCCCTGTGCGCAGCACCAACGTGTTGGTTGAAGGCAGCGAAGTGTTCCTCATTCGCGACGCCGGCATCTACGTGGGCCAGGCCGATGGAGCGATCGTACGTTTCAACTACATGCACGACAACGTGACCGGCTTCGAGTGCGAAAACAGCGATAGCTGCGACGTGTACGGTAACTACGCGACGGACAATGCTGGTGGTCTGCTTTCGTTCTTGTTGGACGGCCCGGAGAACCAGTCTCACGCCAACCATCGCTTCCACCACAACGTGTCGAGCGACAACAATACCGAAAACTTTGCGATTCCGGGTTCGACCGTCGCAGCGGTGCCGCGCGGCACTGGTATTTTCGTCATCTCGGACAACGATACCGTGTATGATTTCAACATCGTTGAAGACAACACGACCTTCGGTATCGCAATCGTCGACCAAATCCTGATCGAGGCGTTGAACCCGGGTTCCTTCCCCAGTCCTTCTGCCGACCAAAACGTTGAGCGCTTGACGGTGAAAAACAACCGTTTCCGTCGCAACGGCACGGACGGCGCGCCTGCGGCTGCGGGCTTCGCCGCGGACATCCTCATGCTCCTCGGTGAGACGGATCCCGCTGCGTTCGGGACGTGTTTCTCCAATAACGGGGTCGGCGGCTCAGCAGTGCCGTCGGGAACCATCATGGAGTATGATCCGTCGGTCGACGGCGAAACAGCCCCGGTTTGTCCGTAATCACAGCAGCGTACGTTCGGCTATCGAACGTATGGGAGACAAAGGCTTGAACTTGATTAGTTCTACGAAACCAAGCCTGCAAGCAGCCGGGGCGCGAAACGCGCTCCGGCTGCTTGCAGTTTCGGCCGTATTGGTCGGAGCGTCGGTGGCCGTCGCGGCACCGTTGGCAACAACACGAAATGATTTTTCCTTCCCAGGTACCCAGCCGTTAGCGATCGTTGATGAGATCGCGATCCCGGACAACTGTACTGCCTGCCATGCCGGCTACGGAGAACCCGAAGTCGAGCCTTGGCGCGCCTGGCAAGGCTCGATGATGGCCCAGTCTGGCCGCGATCCGGTGACCTTTGCCGCGATGGCCATCGCCAACCAGGACGCCAATGCGGCCGGTGAACTTTGCCTGCGTTGCCACCTGCCCAAGGGTTGGCTCGAGGGCCGATCGGTTCCCGAAGATGGGACCGCCATGACCGCCGACGACCGCCATGGTGTGCAGTGCAGCGTGTGCCACCGCATGGTTGATCGCAATGCGAACGTCGGTAATCCGCCTGAAGACGCCGCGATCCTTGCGGCTTTGACTGCCCCGGTTGTCGTGATCGGCAATGCGCAAATGATCATCGATCCCCTCGATCGTCTTCGCGGGCCGTTTGATGTCGTGGCCGACCTCGGCGGCGATCCCCATTCTCCGAATCAGGAGACGTTGATTTCGCCCTACCACAAGAGTTCGGAACTGTGTGGCACCTGCCACAACGTCAAGAACCCGGCGTTTACCCGTCAACCAGGTGGAGAGTACGTACTCAACGCTTTGGATACGCCAGGGGACGCCGCACTAGGGTTTCCTGAACAGTCTACCTACGACGAATGGCTCAACAGCGAATACGCGACGACTGGCGTCTATGCCCCGCAGTTCGGTGGCAACGAGCCAACGGTCAGTACCTGTCAGGACTGTCACATGAAGGCCGTCACTGGCCGCGATGCCAACTTGGGTATCGAGCGTGATGATCTTCCGTTCCACAGTTTGGTTGGTGCGAATACGTTCACACCGTTGATCATTCCGGACCACCCGGTGTTTGGCGCCGAAGTTGACGCCGATATTCTCAAGGAAGGCGCGGATCGTGCTCACGCACTTCTGCAGCGGTCGGCGACCTTGTCTGCCAGCATCGACGCGGGCGAACTCACCGTGCGCGTCACCAATGAGACAGGACACAAGTTGCCCACCGGATATCCGGACGGCCGACGTATGTGGCTACATGTGCGCGCCTTTGACGAGAATCGAGGCGTGGTGTTGGAGTCGGGGCGCTATGTCGACGCCGACGCTGACATTGTTGGGTTCGAAGCGGAAATCGGCGACCCGGACTACGACCCGAACCTTCTGTTGTGGGAAGCGGTTCAGGGGATGGACGCGGCCGTCGCAGCTTTGACCGGCCACGCGGAAGGCACCCACTTCCACCTCGCCTTGAGCAATGTTCGCTTCAAGGACAACCGGATTCCCCCGCGCGGCTTTACCAATGCAGCGTACGAAGCCTTCGACGGGCAGCCGGTGGGCCGTGCGTTTGCCGATGGGCAGTACTGGGATGACGTCGTCTATCCAGTCGGCCCCGAGGCTGTTGGGGCCGAAGTTACTTTGTACTACCAGACCATTTCTCGCGCATACGTCGAGTTTCTCCGCGACGAAAACGTGACCAATATCGCGGGCCCTTTGCTCTTCGATTTGTGGGAAGCCAACGGCAAGTCGCAGCCCGTCGTCATGGGTCGGGCGTGGGTTGAACCCAACCCGAAGTTGGTCGAGCGCTGCCGTAAGACTCTAGGCAAAAGTCGCGACAAGTTCTTCAAGATGTACAGCAAGGAGTGGGGTAAGTGCTACGCGACCGAAGCGGTCGGATTGCCCTGCGACGAAGACGCTACCCAAGATGCTGTTGATAAAGCGGCCGCGACCCTGCGCGCGCGCATTGGTGGCATCGACGATAAGGCTTGCTCAGCAGCGAGTTTTCAGCCGTCCACTCTAGGCCATGGCGGGTTCTGCCCTGCCCCCTGTGCGGACTTAACTCTGTTCGATAACGCCGCGATGGCCGACTGCGCCGTGTGCCTATCGGCAGCGGTGGCCAACTCCGTTTTGGATGCTGGCTACGGAGTCGTGCCCACGAACGGTGGTTCGCCAGCGACAACGGTCGGGACTGACGCAAAAGCCTGCCAGCGACGCATTGCGAAAGCTTCGACCAAATTGGCCAAGGCTTGGATCAAGGCGTTGAGCCGCTGCGAGCGCAACAAGTTGACTGGCAAAATCGACGCTCTTGTGAATTGCAGTTCTGATCCTGACGGATTGATCGCCAAGGCTCAGACCAAGGCCGACAAGCAGTACGCCCGTTGTAGTTCGTTTGCGTCGATCGCGGGCTGCGCCGAGGCCGGAGATGCCGTGGCCGTGGGGGCTTGTGTCGAGGCCTTAGTCGGTGCGGTCGTTGAGCCCTATGTGGAGGTAACCAGCCCGTGAGTATCGCAACGCGAATTCTATTGTCTGTTGTCGCTATGAGTCTGGTGGTCGCGTTTGGTCCGGCCCCGGCCAGTGCGCGTCCGTTGTACTTCGATACGTTGGTCGCCAAATACGGCATCGTTGAGGGTGACGACCTGTTTGCCTGTGGCGTATGCCACCTGCTTTGGACCGGTACCGGGCAGCGCAACCCGTATGGAAACGCCGTGGAGCAGCAACTGTACGTTGGCCGAACGATCGACGAGTCGTTGACGCTGATCGAGGATGACGACGCCGATGGCGACACGTTTTCCAACGTTGACGAGTTGGTGTCGTTCATGACCCTGCCCGGCTACAACTGCGCCAACTTCATCGATGCCAAGGGCGCGCCGCAGGGCTACGATGCGTATGTCACGCCAGGGGTTGCGACGTGCTTGGAAGACAAGGACGTCCGCATCATTCCCGGAAGCTTGGGCGTGTTCGTGCGCGTGGGCGATACCGACTCTCTGACGCTAACCATTTTCAACAACGGCAGCAGTGAGCCCCTGCACATCGACTCGGTGGCCTTCGAGCCGCCGACAGCTTTGCTTGGCCTAGAGCTTGACGGAGCAGCGACGCCTTTGGATATCCCCGTGGGCGCTAGCGAAGAGTACACGATCACGTACAGCCCGTCGGCCGCAGCGATCTACTCAGGGGCGATACGGGTCGTCTCCGATGATCCCGATGTCGAAGAGCAGCAGATTGATACGCCGCTTCAGATTTTCGGTTTCGTTGTGACCCTTGGTTCGCCAGCGGACCGCGCCCAGTGTCACACCGCGATGGCGAAAGATTTAGGCCGCTTCAGCAAAACGCACTTCTCCGAATGGGGTCGCTGTCACTTCAGTGAGCTCGAAGGTGTGATCTGCGATTCCGGCAAGCGCGACTTCAAGGTGAACCGCGCAGCCGCAAAATTCGCGTCCACAGTTGGCGGCTCACGAGATAACAACTGCGGTGGCAACGGCATGACCCGCACCCTGTTGGATTACCCGACAACCTGCGGCGGTAACTGCGGTGACCTCACCGTGGGAACCCTACCCTCCATTGGCGACTGCTTGGTCTGCCGCCAAGATGACGCGATGCAGTCGGCCTTGAGTCTGTTGACGGGCAGTGCCCCACCAGGCCTGCCTGGATCAACCGTTTCTGACTCCGCGCAACTACGCTGTCTGGCGAAGATCGAACGGACGACGGAGAAGTCGATCGGACAGCTATTTAAGGCTCACGCCGCCTGCGAGATCGCCGGTGTGGCTTCCGAGACCACTCCTGATTGCGCGACGGACCTGGAGTCTCGCCGCACGAAGACCTTCGCCAAGATCCAAAAATACATCGATCGTTGTCGCGTCTCGCTTGAAGCGCCTTGCATCATCGAGGGCGTCGAAACCGACTGCGACACGTACACCGAAACAGTGGACACGATCGTACAGGATATGGTCAGAGGTTTACTCGGGCGCCCCGACTCCGAGTAGCTCGGGGCCGCTATCGCTTGTTGTGACGTCAAAGATGACGTTGCGTCAAAATAAGAAGGCCCCGGTTCCGCATAGGAATCGGGGCCTTCTTATTTTCTTGTGGGTCGGCGGTTTCGACTTTTCGGGTTCGACTCTGAATGTCGAGTGGCGGGCTGTGCTCGTGCGCCGGTGCTCCAGGAAACCACCCGTCCACATGCCGCGCGGAACGTCCCGGATACGGTAGTGACCGTGTCATGCGTCCATTAAGCTCGTCGGTGATCTGCCACCTCCCGCCTTGTCGTTTCTCCACGCCGAACTCCAATAGCTCGACGGGGAGGCCGTTTTGCCCGCCGACAATCCTTAGCGGCCCGCAAGTGCAGTTGAATGGGCAGAGTTCCTGACTCTCAGAATCCTGGGTTCCTGCCCGTTGCCATCTTGGCCTGAAGACGCACGGCGCAGCGCACGCCTTTGGAAAGAAATGGGGTCAGGCACCATTTCGGCCTGCGAAGAAATGGTGCCTGACCCCAATGTTGGTGTTACGCGCTTCTCAGGGCGTGTTGCGTTCCAGGAACGCCAACAGCGGTGCGTACACGTTGTTGTGTGCCGGATCGTCTTCGGCCGTTACAACGTCGATATGCGCGTAGCCTTCACTTAAGTAGACCTCGAAGCCACCGGCTATATCGCCAAACGTTGGCGTGATGCCGTCGGCGACATCGACGATGCGGACGGTCGACCCATCGCAGGAAGCCGCCGTGCAGGTTCCGATGCTACCGGCGAACCCGAGGAACGAGCCGCCCGTCGGCGTCAGACCGTTGGTCCCGCCAAAACACACGACCGGAATATCGATCGCGCCCGCCTCAGTTAGGTTCTCAATGTCGGGTCGTTCGCGCGTTACCGACAGCGCGGTCGAATCGAGGCCGCCCGAGAAGGAACCGCCACCAACCGTCAACCCGGAGGTCACACTCAAACCGGAGCTTGCGAAGTACCATTCGCCGAGTCCCGTGCCGCCGCTTCGAAGAGCCGTCACCATGTAGTCCATGGTTGTGACCTCGATCTCCTGGCCATTGATGCTCGACGCCGTTGTCGCAGCCCCGTGATTCGGCAGCGCCTTCGAACTCACATCTTCATCGATCTGCTTCCAGGTACGGTACGGATCCTGCGTCGCCGGTTGTGCCAAGAAGAACGTGTCGAAGTCGGTATTGACCCCGTTGGTCGAGAAACCGATCGACGCTTGGAAGGCTGTTACGGGTGAGTAGTCATCGTCGAGGAAGAAGCCGATCGCCGCTTCTGCGCTAGCCAGTGGCAACAGTCCGAGAACTGACAGCCCTGGAACGTTGTCTACCGCTGAACCCGAGCCGTAATCGCGAACCACTACGGACAGGGAATCAGGACTCGTACGCACCTGAATACTGGCCGGGTCGCCTGAGGCGTGAATCTGCGGCGTCAAAAGCGCGCCAGCCGGATTCGCACCAGTGTAGGCCTCTACAGTCGCCACACACTTGTTTGTCAGTGCGCCTGTGGGCAAAGGAAGTGCCGAGCAGTCGCTATCGCCACCCGGGCACGGAGTGCCGTCGTAACAGGCGTCCGCGCCGCTGGCTACGGCATGGAACTGACCACCGTCGGCTTTGGCGATGACCAGATCCAGAGCGTCGTCGGTTGGGGTGCCACTGGGCAGCGAATCACCGCCACCTTCGAACAACACCAAGCCTGCTAGCTTGGAATACCCAGCCTCGGTGCCCGGGCCTGCGTCGAGATCGCTCGCTGCATAGCGGGCGGTGAAGACGGTTCCCAGCGAGTGTCCGCCGAGAAAGATCGCCGGAGTGCTCGGTAGCGCTGCAGCGGCATCAACCAGCACGTCGATATCCAATGCGAACATGCGGTAGGTGTAGTTGGCGATGAAGGCGACATCGGCGCCTGCGTGGAACACAGCGCGCCGTGAAATGCGTGGATCCAACGGCAGGCCGAGTTCCGTACCAAAATACCAATCCAAGGCTAATTGCGGATCGCCTTCGCTCTCGGCCAATATCGCCCCGCTGTCGTCTTCGAGAAAGTTCGTGCGGCGATCGATTGCCCACACCTCAAGAACGATGTTCCCCGCTGCCTGAGCTTTCGCGACCATGCGTTCGGCTACGCCTTTGATCGAGTGAGCACCGCCCGCGAAACCGGGAGACAAAATCATTACGGCATCCGGATCGCCGGCGGCCGGTGCGAAGTAGCGAACGTAACGAGCGCGGTTCAGATCGAATGTTGTCGAGCCGAACTGTATGGCAAGGGTGCCGCCCGGCGCGACAGCCGTTCCGATCGTCCCATCAGGGCTCTCGGCGGGAGTCGCTGTGCTTGCGATGTCGAGCAACTCTGTGGCCACGGCCCCAACAGCGCATTCGTTGGTGCAGGCGTCATGGTCGTAGCGGTTGCCATCGTCACAGGCCTCACCGACCTCAGCCAAACCGTTTCCACAACGAGGAACACACAGGCCCGCGAACGCGGCATCGTCGAGTACGCCGTAGGTCGTTCGCATTTCGCATGCGCGTGGCGATACGTCGCCTATTGCGTTGGCGGTAGCCAAGGTTGCGGCGTCGGCCACACAGGTTGCCAGTGCGGTCGCGTCGGCGACCGTGCCGCAGGCGGCGTCAAAGCCGAGACCAGCCGCGAGATCGCCGATCGCGAAGTCTGCGCAACCGTCGCTCGCCTTTGTGATGGCGGCAGTCATGGAGGCCACAAGCTCGGCCTGGACGGTGTCACACTCGCCGTCGGCAAGCGCTGCCAGGCAGCCGGGCGTGGATCCGGTGTCCGCATCGAGGCGATCCTCAAGAACCACACAAGCCAGCGCTTCGGTGCGGCAATCGGTCAGCTCCTTGCCGAATTTAGACAACGGTTTCGCTAACGATTTCGTGAGCTTCTTCTGACAAACCAGAAGTGGCTTGGATTCGCCTCCAACGATTGGGGCAACCCCGGGGTCGCTGACGCAGCCAAACTCACCCGGACGGGCTATGGCCAATCCGGAGCTGTCCAGCAACGAGCGCAGGCGCGGCACCATCGCTTCTGCGAAGTCGTCGGTGTGGCACGCCACGGCCGCTTCCAGACAAGCGTGTGATGTATCGAAATCAACAGGGGTGGGTATTCCCAGTGGCGCACATGCCGATTCAAGCAAGCTGAAGCCCAGACCCACCGTGTCGGCAGAATCGGCCGGTAGCAGTGGGTCGCAGTCTTTCTTGGTCTCAAGCTTGTCGATGAGCTTCGCCCACTTCACACCAAACTTGTCGAGCTTCTTGTCGCATTTGGTGACGATCTTGCCGTTGCAGCTCGCTAGATCCTTACCGTCAAGCGCCGCCGTGATCTCGCATTTCGAGAGCAAAGTTGCGCACTTAAGCATGGTTTTGCTACGAACTTTGGCAAGTTTGTCTACGGTCTTGGCGTACAGTTTATGGCAGGCCGGAAAGTCTTCGCTCGTAGAAGCGGCGCGGCTTGGCGCGGCAATGACGAGGAAACTGAAGAGACCGACAACGACGGCGATGGCAGTACGTCGGCGGTCCAGCATTGAGTTAAGCATCGAGGGGAACCTCCTCCCAGAAGTACATTAATAAAGCAGCTACTGTCCCGGCGCTGCCCGCGCGAGTCAATGACAAACGTCGCTTTGGTGCCCGGGGGCGAGTCTGAGGGACGACGAGGCGCGTGTTCGGTTTTTGAAATCGCAGGCCATGACGGCGATCCCGCTGCGGGCAGCGCAGAGATTGTGACCTCCGGTACCGAAGCGTCGATTGCGTCCGGCTGTATCGGCGTCCCTCTAGCCTCCCAAGGCGAGACGGTCGCCGTGACCGTGAACATGAAGAGTGTGGATGTCGTAGTAGGCGTGGGTTGCGGGTTCATCGTGACGCAGTTTAACGGTGTCGGCTGCACGGAAACCGAGGACGGGACGGTGACCTCCGGCGGTAGTGGCGGTGCTCTCGACACATGGAAAGCCTTCCCGGGGGCCGCCTTGATTCTCGCCGACACCCGCTCGATGACGATCGAGGTTGGTTGCAATCATGACAGCGCTGGCTTCACGATGCGCGTTGACGAAGTTGACGTCTTGCCAAACCTCGTCCCGGTCGAACTTCAATCCTTTTCGGCCGAATAGCTGGTCAGGCGCGCGAAGCTCAACGGGGTAGGTCTTCGGGCCTGCCCCGTTCTTCGTTGACCGGTGGAAAGGATTGGTGGCGATGCGTGGACTCGAACCACGGACCTAGGGATTATGAGACCCTCGCTCTAACCACCTGAGCTACATCGCCAATCCGAAGCAGGCGAAAATCGGCGCTACCGCGTTCGGAGTCAAACGCCAGCGCCTATGCGATCGCCAACAATGCGGCCAACCGTTTAGGGTCGGCCAATATCTCCAGTGCCGCACCGTACGGGTCTGCATCACCGCGCGCCGCAGAGTCCATAGCTTCAGCAAGGTCCCCGCTTTCGATTCCAGCACGGAGGCGACGCATGACTTCCTCTTCGCAAATCTGAAGCACTTCGGCACGCAGGCGCGCTTGGTTTCGTCCATCGTGGGCCCGACTACGCAGGTGCTCTTGATGCGCGTTACACGCCTGGAGAAGTTCAAGAGTACCCTCCGCCTTCGACGCGTTGGTCATGAGTACGGGCACGCGCCAGTCGGTGTCGCCCAACTCGTGCGACTTAAGGGAAAGCATCATTTCCAGTTCGGTGCGCATGCGTATGGCACCGTCGCGGTCGGCCTTGTTGACGACGAAGATGTCGGCGATTTCGAGTAGCCCGGCCTTCATGACCTGAACAGTATCGCCAGATTCGGGGACGAGAACGACGACGACCGTGTCGGCAACTTCCATGATGTCGAGTTCGGTCTGGCCGACGCCGACCGTTTCGATGATCACGTTGTCTTTGCCCGCTGCGTCCATGAGTCGCGACACGTCACGCCCTGCTCGCGCCAAGCCACCGTGGCTGCCGCGCGTGGACAGGCTGCGGATGAACACCGCTTCATCCAGAAAGTGCTTTTGCATGCGGATGCGGTCGCCAAGGACCGACCCGCCTGAAAACGGACTGCTCGGGTCGATGGCTACAATGCCGACACTCTTGTCGGCCTCGCGTAGGTGCCCAATCATGCAACTTGTAATCGTCGATTTGCCGGCTCCCGGAGGACCGGTGATGCCGATCGTGTGAGCGTGGCCACAGGCGGGGAATACGCGCGACATGATCGACGCGGTGTCGGAGCGCCGGTTTTCGACAAGGGTAATGAGGCGTGCAAGGGCGATGCGATCGCCTGCAAGCATGGCTTCGGTCAGCTCTAGCGGGTTACGGGCTGGACGGGACATTTCTTGGTGTGCTCTCGTATCCGTTGCGCCAGAGAATTAAGTACCCGTCCCCGAATTTGTGATGCGGGGGGGGATTCTCCGGTCTCGTTTTTTATGGTGGTGACGTCCTCTGTTGCGACGCCGCAGGTGACAATACAGTCGAAGTCCGAGGGGTCAAGGTGCGTGTTCAACGACAGCCCGTGGTAGCTCACGCCGCGCGCGATACGCAGTCCCAACGATGCGATTTTTGCGCCGCCAGTCCAGACCCCGGGGCGTCCGCAGATTCGCTCGGCTTCGATGCCGTAGCTGCCGACGACGTCGATCAGCGCTGCTTCGATCAAGTCAACCCATTGCCGAGCGCCCCATCCCCGGTCTTGGATTCCAACAATCGGGTAGCAAACCAATTGCCCGGGGCCATGGTAGGTGGCGCGGCCGCCTCGATCGGATCGGACAACGGTTATGCCCTTGGCTGCGAGGATCTCGGCGTTCCACAGGACATCTGAGTCGGGTGCGTGACGGCCCAGGCTAATGGTTGGCGGGTGTTCTACCGTAACCAGCGTGTCCGGGACCAGGCCCTTGGCTCTGTCGTCTGCCAGTTTGAGTTGGCGATCAAGAGCCTCGGGGTACCCCAACACACCCCAGTCCTGCCGGTCGATGATCGAGGGCTCCACCGAAGTTAGAGTGCTACTAGAGGTTGAGCGGGCCACGACCCCGCAACTTAGACGCTCCCCCGCAAAGCGACAAGCTTTTGTTTAAGTTTGCTGGAAAGCGCCGAGCGACGCTCGCATGCTGGCACGCGTTGCTGCTACTTTGCCCGCGTGGCGACCCGCCGTTCAACCAAAGTCATGCTCGTTGGAGGCGTTCTGTTCTTCCTCGGAGTCGGCAATGCTCAATTCGGCGCTCAAAAGGCGTCCGATTACCGCAATGAGTTGCGGGCCGCTACCGAAGCCGGTGGACCCGAGATCCAGCGGCCCTACCGGGGTACAGAATCGATTTTGCACCGCCCCACCGATGCTGAACTTCTATATGAGACCGCATCGACCAAGTACGCCTACTACAAGCTTGTTCGTCGTGGCGGACGTGTCTTTGGTGCGCTCGGGGTTCTTCTCGTGCTCGGTTCCTTGCTGCGGCAAACATTCGTTCCAGCTCGCTGATCTCGTCGCGCAAGCCGCGTAAACCGTTAGAGAAACTTGGGTTTTTGGCTCCGCCCGACCTTGATTCCCTGCTAGGGGGCGCGCTATTCTGTGCCTCGGTTTAACCGCCGCGTTGCGCCTTGCGAACGTGGGCTGGGGTGGAGGAAGAGGATGGCGGACGGTGGCGGTGGCCGTATCGGGATTCGTAGCTACGAGTCCGGATGCTTCCCCAATAACAGGCAGGCTCGATCTGCACCGGAAACGACAGCGTGAGCGGCCAGGCGGCCAAGAGCTGCTTTGACATGCGTCGTCTAGCTGCGGCTATAGCCCGTGGTGACGGCCCGCGTGAACTCGCTGCGCTCGCCGTGCAGGCCTTGGCAGAAACCGACACCACGACTTGGGCCGCCGTGGTTTACGACATTGGCGATGGTGCGGTGGTCGCGCGTACCGCCGCTGCTCCCGGCGATTGCACGCTTACCTCGACCATTTCTATAGCCAGCGATGCCTCCGGGTTGGCGGCTGCCGCCAGAGATGCTGGCGCCTCGGTAGTGCGACGTTTGGGTGGCAAAGCCCACGCGCCGGGCGTTCTACTTTGGGCCGGCGACTGTACTGGCGACCGTACTGGCGATCGTGCCGACGACTGTGCCGACGACGCAATCGCGTCGCGCGCAGATCTGGTCGCCGCCCTACTTGGTCCAACCTTGGAAGCACGACGGCTGGTTGCCGAGAACGAACACCTTCGAGAGCTCGCGGTCCGTTCCGAACGGCTCGCTTCTGTTGGCGGGATGACCGCAGGGCTCGCGCATGAAATTCGTAACCCGCTCGTGTCAATCCGTACGTTCACCCAGTTGTTGCCCGAACGATACGACGACCCCGAGTTTCGCAGCAGCTTCCTCGACCTAACTCTGTCTGAAGTTGATCGTATCTGTAATTTGGTTGGCGAGTTGCTCGCCTACGCGCGACCGCCTGCCGACTCGGACCTGCAAACCACCGATGTCTCGTCTTGCGTGGATCGCACCGTGCTGCTCATGGGAACGCAGGCACGCACGTCTGGAGTGACGCTATCTTGTGACCACGAAGGCGGCGCTGGCCAACCAGCGATCGCTGGTGATCGTTTGCAACAGGTCTTGCTGAATCTCGTCAACAACGGCTTGGCTGCGTGCAACAACGGTGGCGCGATACGCATACGAACGGCGATGGCTGACGGAGATGTCGTGATCGAGGTCTCTGACGATGGCGTCGGCATGACGCCTGAAGTTGTGAAGCGCGCTTTCGAAACGTTTTATACCACTCGCGACGACGGCACGGGTCTTGGTTTGGCGATTGTACGCCGACTGGTCAAGCAGGCGGGCGGTACTGTCGACTTAAAAACTTCGGTTGGCGCGGGAACGACGGTTTCGATCGTGTTACCCGTTTCCTCGGCGGGCATGGACGTGCAGCAAATGGTGGTGCATGGCTAGAATCGCATTCTTCAGCGACGATCGGGCGGTAGCCACGGCTTTGGAAGCGGTGGTGGCTGGCCATGATTTGTCAGCGGTTCGCGATGAAATCTCGGCGGCCGACTTCGACCTGATCGTTGTCGATTCGCGAACCTACCCGCACGAAGTCGATCGATTGCTGGTGTCGGGAATGGTGACACCGTTGCTGTTGATTGCGTCGCACGGGGCGCAGTTGCCGACCGCGGCATATGAGCGAAGCACGACGTCAATCGTTCGGCTCCCGTTCGACCTATTCGAACTACGCGTCAAGATTCGAAGCTTGCTGGCCACCGCGCCCGATCCCAGCGGCCAGCGGCCCGTATTCGTGGCTGCCGGGCGGCCAGCTTCTCATAAGGAGAATTGGGTTGAGTCCGGGGCGATAGCAAGGGCGCGCAGTGCCGTGCGTGTTGGCGGCCCGGCAACGCTGATTGGGGAACATGGCGTTGGGCGGGGACGGCTCGCTCGACAACTGGCCTACGAAACCGACCGCCGCTTCCACGTTTGGTCGAGCGATGACGCCCTCCCCTTGGATGAACTCAACGACGGTCAGGCGTTAGTTTGGATTCCCGCGATCGATCGTCGCAGCCCGGCCGACCTCAGTCGTTTAACTTCCGCGTTGGATGGAGCGGCTGCGATCGTGGTTGCCGGTGCGAGATCGGATCTCGACGAGCGCGTGGCAGACGGCAATTTCAACCGCGATCTCTACTATCGGCTCTCGGCGGCCTTGGTGTTCTTTCGACCGCTACGGGAGCGTCTCGGCGAGTTTGATGAACTCGTACCGGCGATGCTCGCAGATCTGGCATCGCGGGCCGATTTGAAAACCGTAGAACTTTCGCCACGAGCCATGGACATGCTGCGGTCGTGGTCATGGCCTGGAAATATCGTTGAACTTGAAGCGGTACTTCTACGCAGCGTCGCGCGTGCAACCAGCGACGAAGCGATCAGTGGTGGTCACCTCAGTGACGGTCACCTCATCGTGGACACCACGCGTTTGGCGCTGGCACCGGAACTTCCCAGTGATGTCGCTCCTGAGATTGATGATGCGAATGCACCGACTTCGCGGCGCGCGGTGGTTGTCGCGTTGGATGATAGCGGCCGACGTACGGCTCGTATTTCCAACAAGCCTGATCGATCAACACCGCCAGTACGTGACGCTTCGCTAGACTTGCTGGTGGCTGGCCTGGCTCACGACCTTCGAAATCCACTTTCTACGATCAAAACTTTTGCGAGCCTGACTGCACGCAGCGAAGATGGTGATAGCCAACTCGCCACGCTGGCTGCCGAGGCCTGCGATCGTATCGACGGTGAATTGGATCTTCTGCACCTGTACTGCGATTTGCCCGAAACTGGCGACCCAACATCCATCGAGCTGGTTGAGATGTTCGAGGAAGCCCTGCTATCGACTGCTCGCGATGAAAGTACCGTTGCCAATTTGGACGCGCCCAGCGAACCCGTTCACGCTCGTATGGATGCTGATTTTGCCCGGTTTATTGCCGGTTGCCTGATCGCTCAGGCGGCGGCGGGCGGCAGTCCCCTGCCGATGCGCCTAACGCTGGACCGCAACACCGAGGCCGGTGCCACTTGTCGTTTTGAAATGAGGTTACCGGCCAGTGCCGATGCTGCTTCGGCGCTAGAGCGAATAGTAGATAGCGGAGACAGTTTACCTTGGCGTTTGGCCTTAGCGGCAAACGTCGCCCGTCGTGCAGGCGGCACCCTTGAAATTCAACGTGAGGCGGCCGAGCACAAGCTCACGCTTGTACTTCCCGCCCTAGAGGCTGATGAGGAGAAAACCGATGCGCAACAAGCCCGTCGTTCTGATCGTCGATGATGAACCCGGAGTGCGCGAGTCGGTGCGCATGGTTCTCAAAGAAACCTACGACGCGATTGTCGTCCAGTCGGGCGATGAAGCGTTGGAGTGGTTGCAGGACAACCACGCCGATCTGGTCTTTCTCGATATCTTGATGCCAGGCATCGATGGGTTGGAGACGCTGGAGCGTATTCGCGAAAAGGATCGTCTCCTGGCGGTCGTCATGTTGACGGCGACCAAGACGGTCAAGACGGCGGTGCGGGCGATGAAGCTCGGCGCGTTCGACTACCTCACCAAACCCTTTGACATCGACGAGCTGCGAATCGTTGCCGAGCGTGCAACCGAGAACGCGCGCTTGCGTCGCGAAGTCGAAGACCTGCGTGGCAAGGTCGGCAAACGTTTCAGCTTCGACAACATCATCGGACAGTCGGAACCGATGCAACAGGTGTTTCGAACCGTCGCTGCGGTTGCGCCTATCAAGACGACAGTGCTGGTCACTGGTGAATCCGGTACTGGCAAAGAACTCATTGCGCGTGCCGTGCATTTTCACAGCCCTCGCGCCGACGGGCCGTTGGTGACGCTGAATTGCGCGGCCATTCCGGAGAGCCTTTTGGAAAGCGAATTGTTTGGTCACGAGCGTGGCTCGTTTACCGACGCTCGCGATCGCAAGATCGGGCAGTTCGAGTTGGCCGACAAGGGAACCATTTTTCTTGACGAAATCGGCGAGATGAGTGCCGGACTGCAGTCAAAGTTGCTGCGCGTTTTGGAAGAAGGTGAGATTCAGCGGGTTGGCGGTAATGGGCAGATCAAGGTTGATGTGCGCGTCGTGGCGGCCACAAATCGGGACCTAATCGACGAGATCGATGCGGGGCGCTTCCGGAAAGATCTTTTCTATCGGCTCAATGTCGTATCGATCGAGTTGCCTCCCCTGCGGGCCAGGCGCGCGGACATCCCCCAGCTGATTCGTCACTTCATTGAAGCCAAGATCCGCGACCTCGGCGTTGCCCCTCGGGATTTTGCTCCGGCGACAGTCGACCGTTTGGTCGCCTACGCTTGGCCGGGCAACGTTCGAGAACTCGAAAACGTCGTTGAACGCCTTCTTGTACTGGGCAGCGGCGACGGGTCGATTGGGCCCGATGCCCTGCCCGCAGACATGGAGCGACGCCCCGGTGAAAACGGCGGTCCCTCGCGCGACGCGGTGCTCATGGGGCGCAAGTCACTGGCCGACGCCGTTGATGAGTTCGAGCGCGACATTATCGCGGAGGCCCTGGAGCAGGCCTATTTCAACCAAACGCGAGCGGCCGATGTGTTGGGGACGACCCGGCGCATTTTGAAGTACCGCATGGACAAGCTGGGGATTAATTGTCCAGACGCCTGAATGCTTACGCAGCTTGGCGGGTTGGCCTTCGTTGACAACCTGCATACCGTCGCTTAGAAGCCGAAGTCGGGTTTCCTCCGGGTGCGCCCCCCGTAAGCGAGGTCCCCAGACCGATGCCAAATCCAGCTGAGATTGCCTTGTGCAAAGCCTCCCGCAACGAACGCCTTTCGGCGAGCGATGCCTATGCGCTATGCCAACTTCCTCCTGAAGCGCTCAAAAGCTTGTGTGAAGCGGCCTCCGGGTTGCGTGATCGCAACTTTGGTCGTGTGCTGACCTATTCCCCGAAGGTTTTCCTCCCAGTCACCAACCTGTGTCGTGATCGCTGTACGTATTGCACGTTTCGGCGTGATCCTGGCGATGAAGGCGAATGGACGATGACGGCCGACGAAGTTGGCGATTGGTCGCGGCGCGGGCGAGATCTTGGCTGTATTGAGGCCCTGATGTGCCTTGGCGACCGGCCCGAAATCGCGTTTCGGGGGTTCAAATCGGTTCTGGCCGACCACGGTGTATCCAGTACGGCCGAGTATGTGGCTCGGTGCTGTCAGGTCGCTCTCGACCAAGGGCTTCTGCCCCACACCAACGCTGGCCTTTTGAACCGAGCAGAAATGGAGATGTTGCGTCCGCTGAATATTTCCATGGGTTTGATGTTGGAAAATGTCAGCCCACGCCTGCGCGATCGCGGCATGCCGCATCATCATGCCCCAGACAAGGAACCCGGCCCGCGCGTTGCGATGATCGCCGAGGCGGGCGAGTTAAAAATCCCGTTTACCTCCGGAATTCTTGTCGGGATCGGTGAGAATGAGGCGGAACGGATCGCCAGCCTTTTGGCTCTGCGAGACCTTCACGAGCGTTACGGGCATATTCAGGAAGTGATCGTGCAGAACTTCCGCGCCAAAGTGGCGACACCGATGTCAGGGGCACCCGAAATCGGCGACGACGAGATGGTGCGAACCGTAGCCATGGCTCGCTTGATCCTCGGATCCGCAATGAACTTACAGGCGCCGCCGAACCTGAGCCCGGGAGCTCACCATCGCCTGATTCATGCGGGGATTAACGATTGGGGTGGCATCTCGCCTCTGACCTTGGATTACGTGAATCCCGAAGCCCAGTGGCCTGAAGTTGCGAGCTTGCGCGAGACTTGTCGCGGTGAAGGGTTTGAACTGGAACCGCGTCTGCCCACCTACCCTGAGTTTATGACCGAGGAGTTTGTTGACGCCTCGATGTTGGATCGCGTGCGAGGACCCGAAGGGGCATTCGCGGCGACTGGAGTGGTTGCATCATGAGCTATGAAACCGAAGACGATCGCGACAGCGTTGAATTCCTAGTTGCCGACGAACGACCACTGGAGCGCCGCCTGGCATCCACCGACGTTTACACGGCCGGAATTCTGGAACGTTCGCTGGCGGGTACGCGTCCCAGTGTCGAGGAAGGCGCACATCTTCTAGGCCTTCGTGACGATGATCTTTCCGCATTGGTCGCGACCGCTGATTTTGTACGCAGCGAAGACGTTGGCGATGTGGTCACCTATGTAGTGAACCGCAATGTGAATTGGACGAACGTTTGTTTTGTTGGCTGCAAGTTTTGCGCGTTCGCTCGCTACAAGGGCGACGCCGATGCCTATGATCATCCTATAGATCAGGTGTTGGGGCGCATTCGCGAAGGCATCGAGAATGGTGCCACTGAGGTTTGCATGCAGGGCGGGATCAATCCCGAAATGCACAAGGATGGCTACTTTGAGCTGATTCGCGAGATTCGCGCAGCTTTCCCCGACCTGCACATCCACGCCTATTCTCCGATGGAGATCTACTACGGCGCGCGTCGTTCGGGAATGGATTACCCGGAGTATCTGACTGAGTTGAAAGCCAGTGGCTTGAACACGATGCCCGGCACTGCGGCCGAAATTCTAGACGACGAAGTTCGCGAAATTCTGTCCCACAAAAAGCTCGACACCGCCACGTGGGTTCGAATCGTCAAGACCGCGCATCAGATTGGAATCCCGACCACCTCGACTCTGATGTACGGCCACATCGAAACGCCATTGCACATCGCCAACCACCTCGACCTACTGCGAACAATTCAGCAGGATACCGGTGGGTTCTCCGAGTTCGTTCCTTTGCGATTCATTTGGCAGCAAACGGCGCTGTTTGAAGAAGGATTGGTTAAGCCGACATCGCAAGGCCAATTCGATCTTGCGGTCTACGCAACGAGTCGCCTGATGTTGCGTGGATTGATCGACAACGTGCAAACCTCGTGGGTGAAGCTGGGGCACGAACTGTCCACCCTGTCTTTGATGGCTGGCTGCAATGATATGGGCGGAACGCTCATGGAGGAAAGCATCTCGCGCGAAGCGGGCGCAGACTCGGGCGAGTACACGTCTGAAGAAGACCTGCGCGCTATGATTCTGCGCATGGGACGCATTCCCCGACAGCGAAACACGCTTTATGGCTTGATTGACGAAGAGCCGGTAGCGATCACGGAGGCGAACAGTGGCGCATTACACGCTGCTGGCGGGTGGAGTGGGAGCAGCTAGGCTCCTGCGCGGCCTGCTTCGCATTCTTCCACCTGAACAGCTTACGGTTATCGTCAATACTGGTGACGACGAGGAGTTCCACGGTCTCCACGTCTCGCCGGATTTGGACACGATTGTCTATACCGCGGCCGGCGTGGCCACCGATTGGCCGGGCTGGGGGCTAAGTGGTGAAACTTTCGCCGCGCGCGCCGAACTAGACCGCCTTTACGGAAAGGGCTGGTTTGCGCTGGGTGACCGCGATCTTGCCACACACATCTATCGTACCGATCGACTACGCCGTGGTGCGCGCCTAACCGCGATTACCCGCGACATCGCTCGCTCGTACGGTGTTTCGGTTCGGGTGTTGCCGATGAG
>JBLFWR010000047.1:0-21490 GCA_047611725.1 Binatia bacterium
CGACGAGAACGACGTCGGCCCAATCGGCAACTTCAATGTGACCAATCGCGGCTTCTTCGCCGGCATCAAACAAGTTGGTGGCAACTGGGCGACGGGAAAGAGTCTGTAACGTAAGCGGGGTGATGAACTCGCGAGCGGCGGCGGTCATCGCGACTTGAACTTCGGCTCCCGCACCGACCAAACGTCGAACGAGTTCAGCGCTCTTATAGGCGGCGATCCCTCCCCCCACGCAAAGCAAGACGCGCTTTCCGGAAAGTAAATACATCAGCGACTAATCGCGCTCGTGCTCGTGCTCGACGACATCTTGGGCTTCCTCCTGCATCCGCCCGATATCACCAAAACTCACCCCTTCTCTCACGAGAAAAATGAGACCAAGACCTACCTGTCCAACAAACTGCACGGAGTGAATCACCAAGGCGTAGCCAACTGCTACGGAGCCCGGAGCACCCAGAATCGTGACCAAAGCCAGTTTGGCGCCCCATTCGAACTGCCCAATGAAAGCGGGTGCAGACGGAATGGCCACTGCCAAAGCGACGATTGTGGCGACAGTAGCCCCGCCACGGAAGAACGGAACGTCGATCCCGAGCGCTAAAAACCCCACCGCAAAACTGAGCGCCACGAGCCCCCAGATGTACAGCGACCAGGCGATCGCGACCGCGGCAGTCCGTAGGTTCGAAATCGCCGCCATCCCACGCAGGAATTCTTCGATGAACCCTCCAAGCAGGTCGGCCGCTCGCAAGGGCAGCCACCCCAGAAACCAATCTACAATTGGCTGGAAGCGTTCGCGCTGTGTTGACAGCAACCAGGCAAAGAGTCCGGCCGCTGCCGCAATCGCCCCGATGAGCATGGTGAGGTTCTTGACCAATGTAGGCGTTGGGCTTGCCAGCACCACATACACCGCGAACACGAAGAGCGCTCCGAGATCGAGGACTCGCTCAATGATGACGCTCGCGATCGTCGCGGATAAAGACACGCCAGTGGAGCGAGACACCATGTAGGGTCGTGCGAACTCACCCACGCGAAACGGCAGAACCATGTTCGCCATGAAACCGATCGCCGACGCGGAGTATACGGGCAGTAACGGAATTTTACGGCCCGACCCACGCTCAAGCAGAAGTCGCCAACGTTGCGTACGCGCGAACAGCACGTAGGCACCGAGCGGGATCATGGACAGCACCCACGGCCAACTGGCACTGTCGATTGCGGCGCGTACCGCCCCCCAGTCTTCGCCTGCAAGCGCCAGATATAAAAACAGCCCGGACAGGCCAACACCTATCGCAAGGTGCAAGGCCCGCCGGGCCGACTTTTTCTCACTCACGGAAAAACGCTTCCGTGCGCTCAGGTCCGAAAACGCGAAGGCGGCGGATCCGCAATCGCTACGTCAGGGTGAAGCTTCGTCGCGCGCTCGAGCAGAACGCTCTCTTCTTCGGGGATATCGGGATCCGGTACGCAGCAATCTACAGGGCAGACCGCGGCACACTGTTCTTGATCAAAAAAGCCCACACACTCAGTGCACTTCTCCGGCACGATATAATAGATGTCTTCGAGGATTGCGTCGCGCATCGACCCGTCGGAGGCCTCCCATTCAACGCCGCCCTCGTAAATCGCGGTATTGGGGCACTCGGGCTCGCAGGCTCCGCAATTGATGCACTCTTCTGTAATCAGCGTGGCCATCGAACAAACTCCTTTTCAATCCCGAGCCGCCTCAAACCTAGCCGACCCCAACCAAACCGACCGTCCCTAAGCTGACCAAAGCCAACACCTAGGTCGTCGAACACTAAACTTCAGAACGCAAAATCTGCCATAGCCTCGAAACGAGGTAAAGCTTCCGGATTCCTTTTTGGAACCGCCTGTGGTTATTGCGGCATCGCTCAGCAGCCCCCTTTTTCTAGGAGCCCTCGTGAAGTCCGATCAGGTAGACAACCTTTCTGCGGCAACCAGTGCCGTCTCGCTCGTAAGCGCGGACCTCGCCCGTGTTGAAGCACGCATCGCTGAGGTGATTTCTGCCCGCGAGCCGAAGCTGACCGAGATCTCCGACTACTTGATCAACGCCGGAGGGAAACGGATCCGGCCGGCTGTTTCGATGCTGGTGTTCCGTGCCTGCGGGGGAACCGACGTCACCGATGTCGTCGATTTGTCCGTAGCCTTGGAGCTGATCCACACGGCAACACTCCTTCACGACGACATTATCGACTCCAACGATGTTCGGCGCGGCAAACAGGCGGCTCCGTTGCGATTTGGGATGGCCGATACCTTGGTGACCGGCGACTTTCTGTTCTCGCGAGCCTTTCAGGTCTGCGGCCGTTTCGAGGAGCGAATCGTAACCTGGGCGGCCGAAGCCTGCATCGGGCTCACAGAAGGCGAGATTATGCAGGGCCGCTATCGGCGCAACGGGGCGGTTCGAGAAGAGCACTACTTCGAGATCATCCAGCGCAAGACTGCGTCCCTGTTCGAAGCCGGAGCCCGCATCGCGGCCTGGCTGGCAACGCAAAACGAAGAGAAAACCGCCACGATGGCGACCTGCGGCAATGAGATCGGCCTTGCTTTTCAAATGATCGACGACGTTCTGGATGTGGTCGGCGAGGCTGACCGGATCGGTAAGCGTGTCGGCACCGATCTACTCGACGGCAACCCTTCACTCCCGGTCGTGTGGGGTTTGCAGCTGCCTGCCGTACGCTACGCGTTCGAACGCGAGGGCATCAGTGACGACGAACTCTACGCGGCGATCAATGCCCTGCGCGACGCTGGTGTGCCGCGACGCGTACGCGACGCCGCAATTGCCCACGCCGAAAACGCACGCACCGCAGTCGCCGGACTCCAGCCGAGCCCCTACCGCGATGCTTTGCTGTCACTTGTTGCCGAGCTCGTAGACCGCGAAGTCTAGGACGCCGACTCGCACCCCCTAGTTCCGGTCAGCAAACCGCAGGCGTACGCTCGCGGTTGGCATCCCAAACCGTGCGTAGAATCCCTTCGACCGAGACAAACTCGTGGTTCATCGCAACCATTGCATCCAGAGCATGGGTCAAGCCTTCTCGATCCAGTTCCTCGGAACCGCGCGGATTCGAAAGCACGGCGAGCAATCGCGCCGAGTCTAGCAACCCGTCGGAGGCGCGCCGCACACAAAGTGCTAATTCAGTAAAAGTTTCGTTGTCGATGACCATGGAGTTCCCCTTGCCTGTCTGTGCGTCGCAAGGGTAGCAACTGGCCTGCCAACAACGCTCTCAACAATGATAAGGGACGACAAGGGGCGACAAAGGGACGACTTGTTCGTGGATTCACGCAGGTGCTTTGTTCCCTGCTATGTTCGCCGCCTGAAAACTCACCAATCCACGACGCTTTGTTAGCGACGACCCCCTGACGTTCGTCGGGCGGGACGACCAATCATCGCGCGATTCGGTACGCTGACGTTCAGGTGTGCTCAACGATTCCAACGGCCTGAATCCCTAAGCTCAACGGTGCGTGCGGCGAGGCGCTGAAGGTCGACGGCAGGCCTGCTGTAAAAACCGAGAGAGAAGCGCGCGATGTGGAATACGCGAGCCCTTGGTGGCCAGATCGAGCCGATGAAGCTCTCCGTGTAACCGACTGAGTTCTCGGGGTCCGAAGCGTCGCGCCGCAATTAGCAGGTGGTAGACGCGCCAAGGATTGCGACGCCCAGCCCAGACACCGGGCAGATTGGGAACAACTTTCTTCACGAAAGCGCCGCTGTTTCCGTCAAGAGCATGCGACGGGACATGGGCCAACGCCCGTCGAGCCTCAATGAGTTCGGCCACCTGCGACGCAATCACCGGCACTAAACGCTGCACCGGCTCGCCCTGAGACAGCAAGCTATCGAGAATCGCTTCCGCCTCGCCGAGGTCACGCTGGGAGATCGCGTCGGTGAGAGCGAAAACCCAGGCTGAGGCCATGTCGCGCATCTCACGTTCAACAAGCGCAACATCAAGCGCGCCTTCGCCAGCGCATAGACACAAGCGGTCGACCTCCTGAAGGAGTTGCCCGACTTCGGTACCAGCGCGTTGCAGGATTGCGTCGATTACGCCCGACGAGGGCTTGGCGATCCCGAACCCGGCGAGCCGCTCACGCACCAAATCCGAAACGCTGGAAGCGTCGAGCTTCCGGTCTTTAGTCGTTGCGGGCTGTAAGTTGTGGACCTCAGCAACTTTCGTCAGCCGCTTTGAGGTTTTCTTTCGCTTGTCGAACGAAGCGGTTGAGATAATGAGAGATGACCCTGCAGGGATCCCCTTGTTTGTGAGCTCGATGGGCTTCTTCTTTTTCTGAGCATCCAGAAAAGGGGCCGAGTGCTCGGGGTCGATAAAGTCCAGGAAACGTTCCAGCTCAGCACTGCCATCGTCTTGATTTTTGCTGTCGTCATCAGTGGCTTCAGTGGCTTCAGTGGCGCGGTTGGTGCCGGAATTTGCTTTTTTCTCGGCCTCTTCGCCGGTGGTTTGGGTTGTCGGCCAGCCCCGGACCCACACGCAACGCGACCCAGAAAACATTCCCACCTGCAGGAGTGCGGCGATTGCGTCGTCTAGCGAACGCTCTGGGATGCGGATGATTTCGACGTCCAGGCTTTGGCGCTCAACCGGAACCTGCGCATCGATCGCTCGCTTGACGTGGGGATCGACAATCGACGATTCGCCAATAAACAAGGTAACCGCATTGGAGTCCGTGACTTTTGATGTGGCCAAAATTCAGCTCGTGGCTCTTTTCATGGCACGGTCACTTCGCACCGTAATCCAGTGACCAGCGGCAGAGGCGAGCAGCCGCCCGCGTTCATCTTCGATTCGAGATTCCAGAAACACACTTGTGCCACGTCGCTCTTGGAGCGTCGCGCGGACGACCAACGGGCGCTCAACAGCGACGGGACGGCGGTAGGTGACGTTCAGCGAGCGAGTTACTCCGTAGCAGTCCGCTAAGTTAATCATCGCCCACCCTTGCGCTTCGTCAAGAATCGAGGCGACGATCCCACCGTGCACGAATGTCTCGTAGCCAGCGTAATCAGCGGACAGTGCTACGCGCGTGATGATCTCGTCGCCATCACGCTCGAACACGAGGCCTAGGCCTTTCGGGTTGCCAGGTCCGCAACCAAAACAACCGTCGAAGGCTCCATCGCCTCGTTCGAGTTTTGACGCCATCGTTTCCCCCCGCCTCCCGCGCCGCTACCAAGCCCGCGTTTCGCCGACTTCGAAAATCCAATCTCGGTCCTCACCTCGTCCGGCTGCATCCGAGGCGGCGCGGAATCGCCGAGGCGGCTCGTCAATCGGCTCGTCGCTTAAATCAAAGGTACCGAAATGCACTGCAAGGCTTTGATTTGCATCAAGTTGCTCCAACGCCGCAACTGCCTCTTCCGGATTCAGATGCGAGGGCTGCATGATCTCTGGGGGGTCGTAGGCGCCAATCGGGATGGCGGCTAAGTCGGGTGCCCCAATGCGTCGCCTGATTTCTTCGAAACCGCTGAACTCCGCCGTGTCGCCCGCGAAGTAGAATCGCCGGTCGTTCGATTCGATAACCCAACCGCTCCACAGCGAGCGATCACGGTCCATCAGTCCTCTGCGGCTCCAATGGCGTGCGGGGACGCAGTGAACCCGCAAATTGCCGACCTCGACTGAATCCCACCAATCCATTTCGGTTATACGCTCAAGTCCTCGACCTTCCAGGAGATATGCGTTGGCCAGCGGCATGAAAATTCGCGTTCCTCGCGCGGCCAGCAGCTCCAAGGTAGCCAAATCGAGATGGTCGTAGTGGTTGTGGGAGACCACCACGAAATCCACAGGGGGCAGATCATCGATATCCAACGCCGGATCCACGAAACGTCGCGGTCCAACGGGTAACGGGCTGGCCGTATGGGACCAGGTCGGATCGGTCAGGAAGGTCATACCGTCCAGGGTCACGAGCAGGGTTGAGTGCCCGACCCAAGTAACGGTGGCTTGCTTGTCGGCAATCGCCGCCTCGATCGCCTTCAGATCGACAGTGCGCGCAGCGGGCGCCTCCCCTTCAGGGCCCGCCAGGGTCGTTGCCACTCGCCTGCTCATGAAGCCAAGACCGACCCCAAGCCCCATGGAGGCCGGGTGAGGCGGGTAGCCAGGGTTGTGAAAGCCTGCTTCCACGTGATGAGTCGGTCGCGGCGCCGGGCCGGCAGAGATTGTCGGCGGCGACGCGCAAGCCTGCGCCCCAGCAGCACTAATCGCGGCGATGAGGCCGGTGGTTGTTACGCCCGCCCGCAAGCTAGCGTCAAAAAGTGAAACATGTTCTAATTTCTTCATGAACGCCCGTGCCGAACGCATCATCGCGACCGCGATCGAGTTAGCGGAAAAAGGTGGTTTCGAGGCGGTTCGCCTGCGTGACGTCGCCTCCGAGGCCGATGTAGCGCTGGGTACCTTGTATCGGTATTTTCGTAGCAAAGAAGATCTTCTCATTGCAGCACTGACCAGCGAGGTCGAACAGCTTGAGACCCGACTCGCCGGCCGAGTTCCTCCTGGCGACACCGCTTACGAGCGTGTTTCGGTTTTCTTTCGCACAGCCACAAAGGGTTTCACCCGACGTCCGCGTTTGGCTCGAGCCATCCTGCGCGCCGCCGCTTCGGGCGATCAAGCACTCGCCGAAAAGGTTGCATCGTTCCATACGCGGGTCACCGCCATGATCAAGGTCGCCCTAGACGGTGAGCTGTCCGAGGAACGCGCCGAAGAAGTGGCTTTCGTTCTTGAGTACGTGTGGTTCGCAGCGCTGGTCGGTTGGGCCGGCGGTATTCGCGAACAAGATCAAGTTCTTCAACAAATGCAGATTGCCACCGGCCTTGTCATCGGTGGCGCCCAGGAGACGGTTGCGGCATGAGTGAACGCTACCCAATGTACCCCTATCCGATTGGCTGGTTTCAGGTCGCGTACGGCGACGAACTCGAAGTGCGCCAGGCAAAACCGCTGAAATACTTCGGGACCGACCTCGTGCTTTACCGTGGCGAGGACGGCGCTGCTCGCGTTCGCGGAGCGTTTTGTCCGCACCTCGGTGCGCACTTCGGCTACGGCGGTGAAGTCGAGGGAACTGATATCCGTTGCCCATTTCACGGCTGGCGCTTCAGCGGCGAAGACGGGAAATGCAACGACATCCCCTACGGGAAACGAATTCCCGCCGCCGCGCGAACGGTTTGCTGGCCGACAATCGAGCGCAACGGCTTGATCATGGTCTGGCACCATCCCGACAAAACCGCCCCTAGTTGGGATATCCCCGTGGTTGCCGAGTACGGCGATACCGATTGGACGCCGTATGAACGTCGCTTCTGGCGCATCAAGGCGCACAACCAGGAACTCGCGGAGAACCAAGTTGATCTCGCGCACTTCCGCTATGTGCACGGCGCGTTGACCATTCCCGAAAGCTCGGCCGAAGCCGATGGCCCGTGCATGCGCGTCAGTTCAGTCATGAAGATGGGAACCCCGATGGGCCCTGTCGATGGAACCATTCAATCCGAAGCATGGGGTTTTGGGTTTGGTACCGTCCGCTTCGGCGGCATCGTTGATACAGTTCTCATCACATCGGTTACCCCGATTGATGGTGAACACGTGGACGCGCGCTTCGCTTTCAGCGTAAAGAAACTCGGCGATGCTGCCAGCACCCGCGGTGTGGGCAAGGCGCTCATCCAAGACATAGACAAACAGATGGATGAAGATATCCCGATCTGGGAAAACAAGCGGTTCCTAGACCGCCCTGCCCTGTGCGATGGCGACGGTCCTATCGGCTTGTTCCGAAAATGGTGTACCCAGTTCTACCCGGCCGAAAACCCCTCTAGCTAAGCGCGTTCTTCGATTTCGGAGGCGGCCCCAGCAGCGGTGCCGCCTCCGATCGCCGCTTCGTAGAGTTCTTCAAAACTGCCGCGAATCGCGTCGACGAAACCCGCCAGATCCGGGGCAAGATCCCAGTCTCCCATTATCCCCCAATACAGCCGCCCGTCGTAGCTGAACAAAGCAACGCCGATGCCCTGGTTCTCTAGCAAATTCACCATCGGGTAGATTTCTTTCATTCTGCCGTCCAGCAGGTAGATCCCCATCTGCGGTCCGGGGATGTTGGTCACCACCATGTTGAATGGTCGTGAGCGCGCAGAAAGACGTACGGCAAGCGACAACAAAGTAGAAGACGTCAGGTCACTGACACTGGCCAGCACTTGGGCACCGAGCACCTGCCGCGATGACTTCAGCTTTGCAGTCGTAGCGTGGACCCGCGTTAAACGTTCCAACGGATCAGCGCAATGCACGGGCAAATCGGTCATCCACAATGCGATCTGGTTACCGAGCGTTCCGTGCTGTTCGTCAGAGCGGATACTGACAGGAACGTTGGCTCGCAGGCGTAGCCCATCGGGGCGTACGCGTCGCGAAACCAAAAACGTTCGAATCGCTCCCGCAACCGTGGCCAGCACGACATCATTCAACGTCGTTCCTGCAGCCGTCTTGACCTGTTTGAGTCGAGCCAAATCCATTTCAAGCCAATCCATGCGGCGGTGCGGTCCGATCTTGCGATTGAACGGGGTGCGGCTTGTTCGCTCCATCGACGCACCGACCGCCTCGCCCACAGCGCCAAGATTTTCGCTCAGTCCGGCAAGAAACTCGGTTGGGCTTCGAATTGCTTCGGGAGCACGGGCGAGAAGTTGAGCGGGGTCGCGAATGTGGCGCCAAGCTTCAGACCACGCCAATTCCAGTTGACCAGGAGCCACCCGTGGGACCCAAGGTTCGGGCTCGGCAACCTCGGTTACGGGCTCGGTGCTCATCAGGACTGCCATCAGGTCAACACCCGAGACACCGTCGATCATGCAGTGGTGGGTTTTCTGAATCACCGCGAACGAGTTGCCCTCGGACAACCCCTCGATCACCCAGAACTCCCAAAGCGGCTTGGCCCGATCCAACTGCTGGGACATGATCCGACCGGCAAGTCGTTTCAATTGAGCCGTTGTGCCCGGCGCAGGAAGGCTAGTGTGCCGCACGTGGTAGGCGATATTGAAGTGTTCTTCGTCCACCCAAACCGCTTGGTTTTCGATGGGAACGTAAGCCAACCGTTGTCGGTAACGTGGGATCAGATGCAGCCGCGAAGCGATGTGGGCCCGCAAACGCTCAATGTCTATCCCGCCTGCCGGATTTCCCAACGATCCCTTGTCGAAGATCGCGGTGGCCGCAACGTGCATGTGGGTGTTGGCCTTTTCGATTGCTAAGAATGTCGAATCGGCCGCCGTCAATCTTTCGTAAGCGAGTTCGCTCATTGTCTGAATCCTGTTGTCCGCCGACAGCCACAATATGGCTACTTTCGGCGTTCGATACTCGAACTATTGAATCAATCCGGCCCGCCGCGAGCGTGCCAGTGCGTCGATAGCTTCGCATCGCCTGACTGCGCTGCGAAGCTCTTCGGCGAACGCTTGTCGATTTTTGGTCAACCCTTCGTCCCCCGCGGCGAGTAACTTGCGATTCGCCGCCAGTTTCAAAGCCGTTTGAAAAAGCACTTTGGAAACAGACTCGGTGCGCTCAATGCGCCGTTGTAACCGATACTGTTTCCCAAGGGCCATGGCATCTGTGACAACGCTGGCCGGGTCCAAGTCGGCGTCGACCGGCGCGCCGGCGAGAACGTCTCCAATAACTTGGTAGGCGTCCAGAAAAGGACGCAAAACCCGGTGAGCGTTGTAGGGCCGAATCGACCGCACAACCGCGTTGGCCGTTTCTGCGGTATCGGCAAGCATCGCCTGCCAGTCCGGTTCATGAATCGACATATCCTGATCGACGCGAGCGCGGAACGCCGCCTTGGTCGAAAAGAAAAACTCAAATTTAAGCAAATCGCGCAATGCCATCGCCTCGTCCCAAAAGATGGCCAAGCGGTCACTTCCGTCTGGGGCCTCTGCGGCGGCCAAAGTGGCCAGCTCGCAAATAGAACCGGTCACGAAGAAGTGAATGATCGTGTTGCGATAGTATGCAGCCGAGAGGTGTTCGTTATCTCGAATCATCCAGACCGGCTGCGCTCCCTCGGCATAACACTGAAGGACACCGGTAGAGACTAGGTCCTCAAGCACGCCCAAAATCCGCGTCGGGTCTTCGACATCCAGAGCTTCGGTCACAGGCAATTCGCGCCTCTTGATATAGTTCGTCAGATTGCGAAGCGCGTCTACGATCTGCTGGAGGCTGACTGCGCGATCGCTCATTCCGAGCATGGCCAACGTGACCAGCGAAGTTGGTGTAATCGGTGTCACCCGATTGATGCGAACCCCAACATCGAACGCGAGCTTGCGAAGCTCCAACCCGGGCTCATCCGCATCTCCGCTCGCCGCGTGTTCCGCCTTTGCAACCTCCCGCAAGGAAACAGGGTCTCCAAAACGCAGATGGATGTCTCCGTAACGCCGCCCCAATTTTCGAATCACCTGCAACAGCCAGCCGAAACTCTCGGTCTTTTTCGCCGCTCCGCTCTGTTCCGCTACGTAGTCGCCAACATCTTGAATTTGGTCGTAGGCGATCGAAACCGGAACCAGGATTACGTCTTCGCTGCGACCCCTTAGAAACGAGTCCACGACGTAAGACAGCAGTCCGAAACGAGGCGGAAGCAGTTTCCCCGATCGTGAACGCCCTCCTTCAATGTACCATTCCAAACTGAAACGCTTCTCAATGAGGTAGTCGATGTAGCTGCGCAGGACGAACTTATAGACTTCGTTGTCTTTGAATGTCCGCCGAATGAAAAACACACCCGAACGACGCACCAGCGGCCCCACCGGGAAGAAGTTCATGTTGATGCCACCCGCCGTGTGATTCGGCGGATGGCCGTTCTCATGCAGCGCATACTGCAACACGAGGTGATCCAGGTTGGACTTGTGGCTCGGCAAAAACACCACCGGGTGGCGTTGCGCCAACGCGTAGATCTCTTCCAAGCGTCGCTTGTCGTAGTGCAGCGATTCGCCATAGCCGCGCGAGTAAAGTTTGCGGATTGCCTGCGCTACGAGATCGATCACAAAGGGAGAGTGCGTTGCCGCAATTTCCTTCAGATACGAGGCCGCCTCAGCGGTAACCTTCTGTCCTGGTCGCCCTTGTTGACGGGCCAGTCGCGCCAATCCACCGCGAACTGCGGGCCGACTCAGGATCGCTTCACCAACGAATTTCGGAACCTTGTAGCGTGCACCACGCAAACGCCTTTCGGCACGCTCCAGCGCTAACCCTGCCTGTCGGGCGACGAATTCCGACAGGCCTGTGGTCTCGCCATCGTCGTTGCCGCCGCGTGCGCGCCAACGCTCGCGCAATTGACCCAAGGTGGCTGGTTCGCCGATGACAACACGAAGGCGCTCGGGATGTCGGCGCAGGGTCCAGTGCTGCCTCAAGACTCCGGGATCGCGCGGGTCACTGACCAGCAGCACATCCTGCAACCGCAGAACTCCAACTCCCTCTCCTGGCGGTGCCATCCACGCCACGCGAAGGGGCTGCATGATCGCCTCCTCTCCTGCGGCTACAATATCGTCCAGGCCCGCAAGATTGCGTCGAAGTCTGCGACGCCCACGGGAAGCTGGGATCGTAACCAGATCGAAATCCCCCTGTTCGACCGCTTCGGGCTTGCGTCTACGTACCCAATCTTCGAGCACGCGCCTTTCCAACGAAGAGGCCGCGTCCATAAGGAAAACTATCCGCAAGCCCTCGCTAGCTGGCCACACATCCGTTCCATCGACCGAAATCACCGGGCCTACCGAAGGAGATCCTTTGGCCGCTGGTGTCGGTTCGACTTGGGTCGGGGCCTCGACCGAGATGGGGTCGCTCAGGGGTTCAGGCACCGGCTATTCCTGAACCTGGACGCCCTTCCAGAACGCAATGTAGCCACGAATATTGTCGGCCTTGGGTTTGGTCTCGGGATAGAACCAGGCGGCATCCTCGTTTCGTTGCCCGTCCACAACAAGATGGTAATAGCTTGCCGTGCCCTTCCACGGACACACCGAGAGATGGGAACTGGACTCAAAATACTGGCTGCGGATCGCCGCCGCAGGGAAATAGGCGTTGCCTTCCACGGTTCGACACTCGTCGCTTTCAGCGACGACGACGCCGTTCCATCTTGCGATTGTCATCTTCAGGGTCCTCCAAAGCGATAACCCTACTACCAGCGCGCCGCTGGTGGTAGGTTCCGAGCCTTGAAAGCAATGGACGTCTACGAAGCACTCACCCGTGAGATCGACGAAGCGCCGGCCGACCCCGGCATCGGCGCGTTTTTCGACCTCGATCGCACCCTGATCGCCGGGTTCTCGGCAGAGGCTTTCGCCCGTGATTGGATCTCATCTGGCCGTGCAGGCTTGGGCGAACTCGCCGAAGGGTTGGCCGCACTCATACAGTTTCAGCTCGGCAACATAGGGTTTTCATCATTCGTTGCGGAGTCGACTGTGATGCTGCGGGGAATCGACGAGACCGGATACCGTCAGGTCGCAGAAAAAATCTTCACCCGAAGCCTTGCCGCGAACATCTATCCGGAGTCGCGTGCGCTCGTTGAGGCCCATCAACGACGGGGGCATCAGGTGTGCATCGTGTCGTCGGCCACGCGCTATCAGATAGAGCCGGTCGCTCGTGAGTTGGGGATTGAGCACATCATGTGCACCGAACTCGTCGTCGATGACCAGGGCCGCTTCACTGGCGAGGTGGTCACGCCGACCTGCTACGGACAGGGCAAGGCTGACGCCGCACAGGGGTTCTGCGAGCAACACGACGTTAGCCTGGAACGTAGCTATTTTTATTCAGATTCGGACGAGGACCTCCCACTGTTGCTCGCGGTTGGAAACCCGCGGCCCACCAATCCGAACAGCCGCCTCGAAAGCATCGCAGCCAAACGAGCCTGGCCGGTCCGAAGTTTTACGAGTCGCGGGACCCCCGGGGTCGTTGACGTGGTTCGTACCGCGTTGGCGATCGGAAGTATGGTTCCTTCGTTGGTGCTGGGCTTGCCGGCCGCTTTGCTGGATCGCGATGCCCGCAGCGCGATCAATCTCGCCTTTACGACCTGGGGTGAACTCGGAACCGCACTGGCGGGAATTCATGTGCAAGTCGAGGGCGAGGAAAACCTTTGGTCGAATCGCCCGGCCGTCTTTGTGTTCAATCATCAAAGCGCGATCGACACCCTGCTTCTGTGCAAGCTTCTGAGACGCGACTTCGTCGGGATCAGTAAAGAAGAAGTGCGTGCGTATCCGGTACTCGGTCAGGCCTTCGCCATGGCAGGCACGATCTTCATCGACCGATTCAATTCAAAAAAGGCGGTCGAGGCGCTACGCCCGGCGGTAGAGAGCCTCAAGGAAGGAATGTCGATAGCGATCGCTCCCGAGGGCACACGGAGTCTTGGGCCGACCGTTGGGCCCTTCAAAAAGGGTGCCTTCCGCATCGCGATGGCGGCCGGAGCGCCGGTCGTACCGATCGTGATCCACAATGCGCTCGACGCGTTGCCCAAACACGCCATGGTCGTGCGACCGACAACCATCAAGATCACAGTGTTCCCCCCAATCGACACGACCGCGTGGGACGACTCCTCGCTCAGTGAACGAATCGCCGAAATTCGCGATCTCTACCTCGAAACATTAACCCGCGCTTGAAAGCGCAGGTCATGCTTTACACCGATTCGCTCGGCGATCGTGGCTCTCTTCGCTACCCCGATCGCCGAACCCCGATCGCCGAACCCCGATCGCCGAGCCCCGATCGCCGAGGAAGAATCGACAACAAGCTAGGCCGCTTCCGCCGCGGGCGCGCGTCCCAGTTCCGGACACCGGGCGAATAGCGCCAAGCCTGCAACACAACAGAACCCACCAAGGGCGAACACCACTGGATAACCCAGGTTCTCCGCGATGGGCCCAAACGCGAGCCCCCCGCCCCAGGCGCCAGCGCAAAATGCTCCGGAAAACAGTGCCATAACGCAGCCACGTTCATGCGGCCGAGCACTGGCCAGAGCCAGCGCGTTGATCGACGGATGCATGAGTCCATGCGCAGCACCGAACACGGCGCCTAGCGTGACAACACGCGCGGCAGAATCGGCCAACAACGCTGCAGGTGGAACCAGCGCATAGACAGCCATCATCGCCAGCGCCACGGGGCGTCTCCCAAAACGATCCGGGACCTGGCCTGCGAGCAAACGAATGCCAACGGCGGAACCTGCGTAGGCTGCGAAGAAATCGCTGACACGCCCAAGTCCCTGCTCCAACAAGTAGGGGGCAAGGAAGGTGAACATCGTTCCGAACGTCAACGCGCACAGCAACGTGATCTGCGCGTAAGCAGCGAACACTGGCATGCGCATCACCGACAGCAGACCGACGCTACGACTCCGGTTCGTATCTTCTGCGCTGCGCTCTCGCGCCGGGATCTGAAGGGCAACCCCCGCCGAGACCAAACCAGCGACCGCAGCCAGCACGAACACCGGCGTCCAACCAAAGGCCGCCGCCAACGGCTCCCCGATGGCAGGCGCCAACGCATTCATGACAAGCATGCTTGCTCCCGACATCCCGAGCGCCTCACCCATGCGTTCAGGCGGTGCGATTTCGGCGACAAGCGTAGGCATCGTCGCCAAGACCAACGAAAACGCGGCTCCCTGAAGTGCCCGCAGGGCGAGCAAAACCGAGCCGTAATCGTGCATCCCAACAAAGGCCAAGGAGGACACAGCCAACACGATCGCGCCGCCAGCAAGCAAGCGCCCGCGTGCATAGCGATCCACAAAACGAGCCACCAAGGGCGTTACCGCAACCGCGGCAATCCCAAATGCCGCGGCGGCATGTCCAATTTCAGTCGGGCTGGAGCCGAGCTCGGAGACCATGAAAACTGGCAACAAGATGAAGCTCGAAAACGCATAGCCGTAGGCGTTGCCAGCCAACAGCGCGTGCACGAATTCGCGCGTCCACAGTTGCGGACGTGCGACGTGAACCCGCTTTACCGAGCAAACTTTGGGCACACACACCAAACGCGTGTGGCGACCAGAAGCGCCAATATTTGGCGCAACGGTGTCTGTGCTTGCAACGATACGAACCAATCGACGCTCATAGGCGAGCGCGCGGTTGAGTTCTCTCGAATGATACTGTGCCAGTCGAATACTCATCGCCTTTCTCAGGGTTATCCCGCCGGACCCACGAAAAGGTTGAGCTCCAAAAAGCAAAAAACCCTCCGGCCGGATACGGCGGGAGGGTTTGTAAGAAGCGAACTAGGCTCGCACGAACATCTACCCTCCTGCTTCCGATACCTGGAAACAATGGAGCCACTTTTTAGCGGCCGGACGGAGAGACACCGGACGTAGAGACATAGTGCGTGAGAAGTTCATTGAGCGTTGGTTGTACTTACGTTCGCCGGGGCGGTCAAGAGTTGCGGCTTGCGAAAGTGAAGACAACGGCATGATAGATTCACTCAGGGGACCCTTGGAAGGTTCGCTCCTTCATCGCTGCGCAGTAGTTTGAGCGTCTCACGATAGAACCCCTCTTTGATGAGACGTAGCGTCGCCCCATTCTTTCCCGCCAACGCTGTGGCGCGGCCTAGAGCGTCGCCGACAACTTGTGATTCTTCAGCGATGCCGTCGACGATACCCAGCTGCATGGCATCGGCAGCGCTTAGGCGAGCCCCTGTCAGCACCGTCGCGCGGACCGCTGCCGCCGACATGCGGTCGGCAATTAAAGCTGACATTCCACCCGTAAAGGGCATTCCCAAATCGATCTCCGGCAAGCAAAAGTACCCACGGTCGGACCGCATCACGCGCGCATCGTGGGCAAGCGCCAACATCGCACCTCCGGCAAAGGCATGACCGTTCATGGCTGCCACCGTATAGCCAGGAAACGCCAGAACCCGGGCGAACAACCCATGGACATCGCAAAGGAACTGGAGCACCTCAGACTGGCTAAGTTGCGATATGTATTCCAGGTCCAGCCCGTTCGAATAGAACTTGCCTTCACCGGTAGTGACCAAGGCGCGAGGCCCATCGACAGCCTCAACCTCGTCAAGCGCTTCACCAACAGCCTTTAGGAAGTCCGGATTGTAGCGGTTCTCGTCCTGCTTCATGTGCAAGACGAACACCTGATCGTGTCGGGTTAATTCGATGTTGGCCATGGGAAGATCCTCTAGTCGCGCCGCATAGGGCTCACGCCCGTACAGCAAAATGCGCAAGACCGAGTCGAGTCCGCCCAATGGCGTCCTCGACCCGGTCCCTGAAGTACTGAAACGAAGTTGCGGAGACTACAAGCGTGCAGCGCGGTACATCGTTACGACCGCGGCGCCGCCAAGTCCGAGGTTATGCTGCAGCGCAACCTTTGCCCCCTCAACCTGACGCTTTTCGGCCAAACCGCGAATCTGCCAGTTCAACTCAGCGCATTGGGCAAGACCGGTGGCTCCAAGCGGATGCCCCTTCGAGATCAAACCGCCCGAAGGATTGACGACATACTTGCCACCGTAGGTTACGGCGCCAGAGTCGATCAGCTCGCCACCCTTGCCTTCCTCGCAAAGCCCTAGCCCCTCATAAGTGATGAGCTCGTTGGCCGAGAAGCAGTCGTGCAGCTCAATGACGTCGACGTCCTCAGCACCCAAACCTGACTGCTCGTAGACAGCCTGTGCAGCCTTGCGGGTCATATCGCCACCGACCAGCGTGATGCAGCTCTTGGCCTCGAACGAACTGCTGTAGTCCGTTGTCATTGCCTGGCCAGCGATCTCTACAGCGGTCTTTTCGAGTCCGTGCTGGCGCACGAAATCTTCGCTACACAAAATCGCGGCCCCGGCGCCGTCGCTGGTCGGACAGCACTGCAACTTGGTCAGTGGGTCGTAGACCATCTTCGCCGCGAGGATGTCCTCTAACGAGTATTCATCCTGGAACTGCGAGTACGGGTTGTTAACCGAGTGCTTGTGGTTCTTGTGGCCAATCTTGGCGAAATGCTCCGGCTTGGTGCCGTAGCGGTCCATATGCTCGCGGCCAGCATTGCCAAAGAACTGTGCAGCACCGGGCGCTTCGGCGGAGAAACCGCGTAGTTCGACCATCTCCGTGAAATGCTTGTCGAGCGGGTTGGTGCGATCTTCGTACTTGATGCCCAAGCTTCCGCGCTCCATCTTCTCGAACCCCAGAGCCATCGTACACTCCGCCAAGCCGCCTTCGATGAACTGCTTGGCCATGAACAGAGCTGTCGAACCCGTCGAGCAGTTGTTGTTCACGTTGTAGATGGGGACACCGGTAGTGCCGATCTCGTAAACTGCGCGTTGTCCGGCAGTCGAGTCGCCGTAGCAGTAGCCAACCGCGACCTGCTCAACAGCGTCGAAGCTAACGCCTGCATCGTCGAGTGCCTTGTTGCCGGCCTCTTTGGCCCACAACGGGTAGTCGCCTTCCTTGGTGCCGGGCTTTTCGAATTTCGTCATGCCGACGCCAACTACATAAACCTTTCGTCCCATCTTCGTGTTCTCCGTGGTGTGGGCCTCGGCTGCGCCCGTTTGGGCAGTGCCGCGCCGTCGTCGATCGCGAGATCTTACGGGATCTGCACGCCCTTGCAATTCCCGGTTGGGCGAACGTCCCCGCGGGCTGTGTGCGGGAGCTCGACAGCGGCGGTGAACTTGAATCTGTTTCTATTTCAGCGGCTTGCAGTCAGAAACGAATGCACAACTTGATTCCAAGCATCAGGTAGCTGGATATGCGCGCAATGGCCGGCTTCGTCGACCTGCGCCAACTGCGCTCCCGGAATGCGTGCCGCCAGAATGGCCGCGTTTCCGGCCGGCACCAAAACATCCTCAGTTCCGGTCAGGCAAAGGGTTGGGCGCGAAACATTTCCCAGCCGCTCCAGGATGTCGTGCCCCATCACCGCTTCCATCTGCCGGGCCAAAAGCGCCGCTCCTGCGGGATCGAAGCCCGTGCCTTGAATTAGCTCGAGAACCTCGGCGCGGTGCTCGTCGAGGTACGATTTCGGGAAAAGCGTGGGCCCGATTGCATCGAGCAGAACGTCAGAATCCTCGGGTTGGTCGAGCATGAGTGTCGTCAACAAGGTCGAGATCAACTCGGGATCTGGCTGCACGGCGGTTGCGCCGCCTGCGTTCGTAGACGCCAGAACCAATCGATCCACTCGATCGGGATGACGCAACGCCAATTCCTGCGCGACCATCCCACCATAGGAAAGCCCGACAATGTGGCTGCTACTAATGCCCGCGTCATCAAGAACACACGCCACATCGTCGGCGAGCAACGACATCGTGATGGTTTTCTCAGCTGTCTCTTCCGAGCCACCAATACCGCGAGGATCGAGGCGGACGACCTGATGGTCGCGAGAAAAGAACGGAACTTGCGGGAACCACCACTTCATTGGGGCTCCAAACCCCATCAAGAAGGTGACCGGCGGGCCCGTACCCTCGACTTCGTAGTAAATCTTGGCTGACTCAGCGTCGGCATACGGCATAGCCGGGAATGTAGCAGCGCCCCCCGCGACACCAAACTGCGACATTGCCCATTGGGCAGGTCGCTGCTTGAATGCGCGCCCTGCCGTCGCGCGACTCGGCGGAGCACAGCTTCCAGGAGTATTTTCGATGGCGAAAGAGTTCGAATTGACCGATGAAATGCGGGCGCAGATTGGCACCCAATCCCCGCCTTGGGACTACGAAGTAACAACAACCAGCGTGCGCGCGTTCGCACGTGGGGTCGGATACACAGACCTCGTCTATTACGACGTTGAGGCTGCCAAAGCCGCTGGCTACCCGAACCTCCCCGCCCCTCCAACATACCTGGGAACCGCGGTCTTCATTCCCGGTCAGTGCTCCGAGACATTCAGCGGGCCGACTGCCGGACAACCCAGTGTTGACCACGGCTTGAAGGGAATTTTGGATGGTGGAACCGAGACCGAGTACCACGACTCGATCTGTGCCGGAGACACTCTCGAAGTCCGCTCTAAGCTCTCAGACATGAAGGTCCGCGACAGTGCCGCGATTGGCAAGATGCTCATCGTCGCAACCGAAACCACCTTTACGAAAAAAGGAACAGACAAGTTGGCCGCCATACAGCGCAGCCAAGTCGTCTTCTACTAGGCTCGGAGGCCAAGACCCATGGCAATGGACTGGAACTCATTTTCTGAAGGCGATTCGATTCCCGAGCTACGCAAGCATCCCGGCGTAACAGGCTTGGTTAAGTACGCTGCTGGCGGTGGCGACTTCAACCCCCTGCATCACGACTATAATTTTCCGCAGAGCAAGCAGATCGGGTCGATCATCGTGCACGGTCGCTACAAGTATGCCGCACTCGGAGAGTTGGTCAGCAACTGGCTTGGACATGCCGGATACGTCAAGAAGATTTCGTGCCAATACAAAGGCATGGACACTCCGGACAACGACATCATTTGCCGCGGTAAGGTTTTGAAGAAGATCGAGGAAGCCGGGGAAAAACGCGTTGATCTAGAGATCTGGACTGAGAACGCTGAAGGCAAGAAGACCACGCCAGGCCGGGCCACGGTCATCTTTCGGTAACATTTCAGTACCGGTGAGGCGGAGCGACCAACCGCTCCGCCTCACCACCTTTCCAACAAGCACCAGTCTCTCTAGCTAAGGCCCCTGGATCGCCACATGCGTGGCCGCCGCGTTATTGGACGGTTCCAAATCAGCTTCCGGCTCGATCGCGATACCGATACTGCAGCGCCGGTTACTACCGTCGAACACCGGGAAGTTCTCGGCGTCCACTTCCAGTGACTCTCCCGGACCAATCATCGGGCCGACGTCACTGGAATCTAATTCAACTTCAGCGGGAACCATCTCTGGCGGACAATCCAGGTTGCGTACTTCAACCGCGCCGGGCAACGGCTCCACTTCGGTGTCGGTCTCAAGACGGTTGGCCACAGAGAAACGGACGCGTTTCTCGACAACCCCCTTCCCGCCAATCTTCATATCGATTGGCTTCAATGGACGAATTTCGAAATCGTGCGGCGCAATCTCAGCGATTGGCGCGGTGTCTATGTTAAAGATTGTCTTGCCGCATTGCAGACCATCGTTCATCACCGACACACCACGAATCCGTTTCGCATGCGGAATTAGCCCACCGTCGATCAGCGGGTCCCATACCGTCAAAGTCGCAGCGCAACCGTCACCAATCGGCTGCAAGGGGCCAGCGGGAACATCGGTCTCGTCTAAATGACCGTTGGTCGAAGATGCATCAGCCCAACGCAGCTCGGGCCACGTACACATTGGCACGGCACCGAAACGATTGTTCCAGGCCGTGACCGACATCTCGACCGTGGCGGCTGGCTCGGTTGCCGTGCCCGGATTCGGTATTGCCTGACCGAAACGATCGAAGTGTTTCTGTTCTACGGAAAGCGACAGTTCGGGAGCATCCATGACGACCGCGAACTCGATCGTCTCAATGCCCGCCGCTTCTTCGACAAACACCTTCACGAGACGTTCACCGCAGGGACAAAACTCGACTTCGGATTGCGCTCCGGTGCCAAGGATCCCGGCCGGGAAATCAGCGCTCCAGTCAAAAGTCGTCGGAGTAAAATCTCCGGTATGGGCGGAAACCAGAGCCTCCATGCGGTGGCGCATCTTGATACCGGTAGGTCGACAAATTGCCGACGACACGATTTCGCGATCGCTACCGGGTTCCTCCTCCGGGCTAAACGCGGGGCAGTCGCCCTGCTCTACGCTGGCATCGCCCAGCAAATCGATTTCAACGGTAGCGCGCGGCACTTCGGGGGAGATGCCCTTGGTCATCACATCGCCGGTCAGCGCATCATGTACTGTGATTTCCCAACGATCGCTGTCGTAGGAAGCCAAGCCCCAAGGCGCTTTGGGCGCAATGGCGATAGCGACGCGGACGGTGCCCGCAACGGTACTGTCGAGAATGCAGGCTTCGGCGAACGGAAAGCGATTGACCCGCATGACCGAATTGGCAGGAAATCCGGTCGTCGAGCGCGGCCGTGTCCATACCTATGTTCTCTAGATCGGCGATCATGTCGGGAACCATTCCATAGTGTGCGACACCATCGGTGTTGTAATCAAAGGTCCGGTTGCCTGTCGTTGATTGAGACAGCGGGCCTCCGAGCACATTCGAAAATGCTCCGTACACAAGCCGCTTCTGTTCCTTAACCTGCTCGTTCTTCTGCGTGGTGACGACCTTGCCGTCGAACTCGCCATCACCGCATGCATCGTTACCGAAAACAGGACGGGGCATCGGTGTCTGGCCGTTGACATCGGTTCCCGACGCACCCCTCGCACCGCCCATAAGATCCAAGGTTCGCGTGTAGACCTGAGCCCAAGAGCGAGCGCTGTCGTTGCAGTTGTTTTTCGGGACGCTGAGGTTGCCGGTGTAGTCGGCTGCAACATCGGGCACCTATCACCAATTATGGCGTTCAATCGGGGCCCAGAATTGTTCAAGTGCAGCGGACAGCCAAAAGTATCGGATAGGCCGAACCGCTGGAGTGTCGAGAGATCGGCCGCAGCTGCGACTCCCGGCCGCAAAATCAGGTCACAAGTAAATCAGAATCGGCCAGGATTTCCTGCCACTTCGCGCTCTTCCATCGTTCGTACTCTGGGCCGTCCCAAGCGCGATGCTCCCCGGC
>JBLFWR010000048.1:0-20937 GCA_047611725.1 Binatia bacterium
TCGCTCGGCAACCCAGCCATCTTCGGCTGCTAAAATGCCGGCCCGCGCGAAGGCCGTGGGATCGGCATCAATCGCCACCTGGGCATCCCTACCCACCGTCACAGGAAGATCAGAACCCAGAATCAGGAACGAACCGGAAATCGCGTAAACCGACACGTGTTCGAATGCGTCTGCTGCCGAACCGACAAGCCCCAGCAGCAGGTCACGGTCAACGAAAGGCATGCCGATCCACTGCAGAAATACACCGCCGGGGTTGAGATGTTCCGCGACCAGGGAAGCGAACTCTCGCGTGTACAAATGTGAAGCGCCCGGCGTCCAAGGATGCGAGGGCTGCGAGGCCACGATGTCCCACTTCTTCGTGGTCAAGGCCATGGCCCCGCGAACATCGTTGATGTGAATGTTCACGCGAGGATCGGCCAGCGGATCAAGCGCCCGGCGTCCGGCCACAAACGCATTGGCCTCGACCACAACCGGCTCCAGCTCAACCACGTCGATCGTCTTGATCACGTTCGGAACCGACTCAACAATCACGCCGCCGCCAAGCCCGACCACCAACATGCTCGTGGCTTTGGGATTCACCAGAACCGGCAGCGCCGATAGCCAGCGCGCTCCCTGTAAGCCGTCGTCTCGCTCCACACGCTGAATCGTAGACTCGGGCAAACCGTTAGTGCGCAGCCCCCAGCCCTGGGAGCCAACGGTAAGCATCACAGTAGAACTGCGACCAACGCGGAAGAACGCCAGGTCATCGTCAACGACTTGGCCGCCAAGGGCCATGACATGCAGCAGACGCCAAGGCTCGTCGATTGGCGCGAATGCCAGTACCACGGCGATCACCGCCGATCCGGCGGCAAGCAGGCGACGCGGCGGCATGAACAAAAAACAAGCGGCAATCGCTAAAAGAACGTTCAACACCGACATTGCACGCATCGTCTGAGCGAAGCCCAGCTCTGGCATGAGCCACAGCCCGCCAGCCAGTGCGCCGGCCACGCCCCCCAGAGTATTCCACGCGTACACCCGTGCGCTTGCTTGCGCGGCATCGTCGGCGTCGCGCGCGAAAATGCGTACGGCAAAGGGGAAGGTCGCGCCGAGAAACAAAGTTGACGGCAGCAAGACCAACGCGCTCATGAACGCGTCTCGCACCGGGTGGAAGCCCGCTCCTCCGCTCGCTCCGATCGAAGCCGCCAGCTCGGGCAAGCGGTCTAGCCCCAGAAATGCAAGGCGCGCAGCCAAGGCCAGACCGATCTCCGCGATCACCAAGCCGGCAACCGCCGCACGGCGAGTGCGCGCCAACGGAGCCGCAATCGCGCTCCCGATGGCAATGCCCGCCAGAAAACTCGCTAGCATCGTCGCGAAGGCGTAGACCGTACCGCCCAAGAGTTGCCCGAGCAGGCGCGTCCACAAAACCTCGTAGGCGAACGAGGCAAAACCCCCGACCAGCATGATTGGCAAAATCGCGTTGGCGCGTCCCACAGAGGTCGCAACAGGTTCGCGTTTCGGTACAGCCAGCGCTGGTGATGCGCGCGCGATGAGGGCGGCGATCACGAAAACGGTCACATTAACGCTAGCGCCGAGCCAAACTGTTAGCCGCAGTCCGAGAGCGGGCAGGATCACAAACGCCGTGGCGATCGCTCCGAGCACCGCTCCCGCGGTGTTGATGGAATACAGAGTACCTATGCGGGCACCGATCTGGCGATCCTCGTGCACCGTGTAGCGCGCCAGCAACGGCAGGGTCGCACCCATCAGCGCCGTGGGCACAAACAGGATGGCGAGCGAACTTACCAGCTGAAATAGAGAACGCCCCAGGACATCAGCCTCCGGGAGCTGATCGAGCCCGCCGAAAAGCGTGATGGAAAGGTCCAGCACGCCGTGAATGGCCATCGGTGCGAGCAGGGCGCTGACAGCGATCCCTGCCTCTAGCAAGCCGTAGAGCAAGAGCGGACGGCTGACGAATCGGATCAGGCGCCCAGCCAACGCCGCACCGGCCGCCAAGCCAGCCATGTAGCCTGCAAGAACGACGGCGACGGCGACTTCGGAGGTTCCAAAGACAAACGCGAACTCACGGGTCCACGCGGTCTGGTAGAGCAATCCCGCAAAGCCGGAAAGCAGGAAGCACACAAGGACTCCGTAGAACGTCGCCCGCTCAGATCGATTGGTGGCAGTCATCAGTGGGGTGGTCATCCTTCCAAAGGAAGCGAGCCAGCGTTAGCAACAAAACCAACGTCACTAACAGCTCAGAGCCAAAGATTTAGTTGCAGAGCCGAACAGAGACAAGCCAGCTGCTCAGTACTTGAGCAGCTGGCCGAGTGGAATCGTCTCCAAATCCGAGATCTTATCTTCCCCATGATTCGATCCTTCCCGCGCTCAGCTATTTCGATATTCCCCCTAGTGTGCCTCCTTTCTCTGACCGGCCTTGCGTTTGCAGTTTCCCCCCGCCCCGCGCTGGCTCAGACCGAAGGCGATTTGGAAGCGCCAATCCAAAACAAAGTTAGCTGGGGCACGGCAAGCGAACTCAACAACTTCGGCTTCGACGTTTACCGCGGCCTCAGTGAAGAAGGCCCCTTCGAGCGCATCACCGCGAAACCTATGGCTGGTGCCGGTACAAGCGACGAGACACACCGCTACCAGTTCGTTGACGACACCATTGAACCGGGTGTGGTGTACCACTACTACGTCGAAGAGATTTCGCTCACCGGTGATCGCAAGCGTATCTCGCCCATCTTCGCCGCACCCGCCAAAGGCGTGAAGCTCCCGCCGACAAACGACAAAGCAGAGCCGGTGCCAGCGGCCCCCGTCAAGGACGAGTCCGTCAAGACTCCACCGCTCAAAGCCGAGCCGCACAAGGAACCGTCGCCAGCCGAGGATGAAACCAACCCGGACGTGCCGCAGCCCACGACACTAACCGACGGCTCTACTTCAACGTCGAGCTCCACGACCAGCCCCAGTTCCAGCTCAACAACGACGACCACGACGAACAACAACAACAACAACGAACCGTCGCTCCTCCCCGTTCAGGACGAGGGCGAAGAAGCCGCGAAGCTTCCAAGTGAACGTTTCAAAATTCGCATCGCCGAACGGGCGGTCTATCAAATTCGCCGTTCGAATCTGTTTCAGGCTGGTCTTTCCGCAACCACTATTGCCAGCGCGGGACTCGCGCTTTTCTCGCACGGCCAACCCGTGCCGATTCATGTCATGGATGGAGGCGACGGCTTTTTTGGTAGTAACGATTGGTTCGAGTTCGTCGGAAATCCCCCCGGTCGAGAAACGTCCGACGGCGTAAGGCGAGACGCTTCGCTGTCTGAGAACATTTACATTCTCGAGACCAGTGTCTCGGGTGGCGCACGGATGGAAACGGGAGAAGACGACGGCAGCGTTGCGCTGAGCCTGCCGCTGGCGCGAAGACGGGGGCACCTACATCTCGAACAAGATGAACTGCTGCCGCGCTTCTCCGGAGCCCAGGCCGAAGATGAGGGCACCCAGTGGTTCTGGAGCAAACTCACTCACATCGACGAAGAGCCCTTCAGCATCGCTGCGGACCTAAGCAAGCTGGACAAGAACGCGGGCCAAACCGTCACGTTGGAATTAGCCGTTCGCGGCTGGTCCAGCCAATCAGGAAAGGCGCGCGAGTTGGCACCAGACCATCGGATCGAAATTCGAATCGGCGACATACTGATCGCGGAGTCCGAATGGGACGGCACGGCCATGCACACGATTGAGATCAAAGGTCTTGCCGCCTCCGACTTTGAAGCTGGAGAGATAGAGCTTGAACTGAAGATCCCGGAACGGATTCCCGAAGGCACGACCGACCCGGTCATTGATGTGGTTATGGTTGATTGGGTGACCCTTGATTTCCCTCGGCTCGCTCGCCTTGACGCCGCCCAAAGCGCCGTACGCGTAGAGGCCGACAGCGACGCCCGTGTTGTTTTCGGTTCACTGGCCGACGCGGTGATCGCCTATGGCGACGACGGAACCCGCATTGTTCGAAAACGGCTCCCCCCGCGAACCCCCGAAGGCGAACTCGTTCCCCCACTCAAACGAGCAGTCCGGCACTTCCACGTCGCCAAAGGCAGCCACGAGTGGTTGCTAGTCCAATCAGGGACCCTGAGCCAACCCGTAGCGATCACCCGTGATGTTCCCAGTACGCTGACAGACAGTGGCAACCAAGCCGACTATATCGTGATCGCGCACGCCAGCTTAATGGATGCAGTCGAACCGCTAGTCGCCTATCACCGCGAGCAGGGCCTTGCGGTGGAACTTGTCGATGTCGAAGACGTCTTCGATGAGTTCAGCCACGGCTTCCCGTTAGCTTCCGGGCTCAAAGATTTCTTGGAACATGCGTGGCGCAACTGGTCGCCACCCCGCCCCCGATTCGTGTTGCTTGTCGGCGACGCCAGCTGGGACACCAAGCACGCTGACGTCGATGTCTCGCGATACGATGATCTCTATTATCAGCCGGGCCGAACCAAATTCGGTCGCATCCCCATGAGCCCCTACACCTCCGGCAAGCGCGCAAACGATCGAAATTTGATTCCCACAAGCAACTACGAATCTGGCTCGGGACACGCGGCAAGCGACAACTGGTTCGTGAGTTTTGACGGGGACGATTTTCTTCCCGAAATGGCCATTGGCCGTTTCCCGGTCGCAGCCCCCGAAGAAGTTTCGGCGATTGTACGAAAAACCCTTCGCTATGCGCGCAGCGCACCTCAGGGTGATTGGCGAAAGCGAATGCTCTGGATCACCAACGAGCAGAAATACATCCAGGACATCGCCGGGCGAATCGCGCAAAGCAGCGCCGAGATTGGCTACGAGCCAAGCACGATCCTTCCGTCGCCGGATGAAAAGGACAATGCAGAACACCAGGGAGTGATCCGCAAGGCCTTCGACGACGGACCACTACTTGTACACTTTCATGGCCACGGCGGGCGCTTCATCTGGCGCACAGGCCCCCCTGATCTGGCCAAGAACCACGATCTGTTTACCCTCGACGATTTGGAAGCACTGGCGCCGAACGAACGACTTCCGCTCGTGTTGAGCATGAGCTGCTACTCGGCCCCTTTCGATCACCCGAGCGCCGATTCGATTGGCGAGAAGCTTTTGCGGATGGACGGCAAGGGCGCGGTCGCTGTCCTGGCCGCCTCCTGGCGCAATTCGCCGACCGAGCAGTTCAGCACCGAACTCATTCAAGAACTGACGAAACCGGGGCCGATCGGAGAGGCAATCCTGCGCGCCAAGCGAAATACCAGTCAGCGTAACCTGGTTGAGCAGTACAACCTTCTTGGTGATCCGGCTCTGGAGCTCGCGCTGCCTGGCCTTCCACCAATCGTGGTTCCGCCGCGTCCGCCGCGACCCCAGCGTCCCGAAATGAAAGAACGAATGGAAGCCGCAAAGAAGCACCGCGAGGAAGCCGCCAGTAAACTCGCTGCGGAAACGCCGGAACCGGCAGCCGCGCCATAGGCGACCGACGTCCGGATTTCTACTGGCGCGTGCGGCCTTCGAAAATGCGCGCGCTCGCCGCAGCAGCGAACAGAAATAGTCCCGGTAGTAGGGCAATGCGGTAGCGTGAGATCACGTGCAACACCGAAAAGATCGCGAGGTTGTAGGCGAAAAAAGCAGCGAACACTGCCATCCAAATTCGCTGCGGGCGACTGGCGCCAACCCACGGGCGCAACCAGCCCCCACCGACCAGTGCCAGACCCAGCAACGTGAAATAGGCACTCCACGAAACGGCTCGCAATACTGCCCCTAACGCTGGCGATACATCGCGGTAGCCTGACGCCCTGGTATCGAAGGCGCCTCCTGGAAGTTGAGCCGTAAACACCGACTCGGGATCGAACAACCGAACGTATTGCTTGGAAAGCTGGTCGGTAGCCACCCGAGCAAGGCCGCGATCCTCAAGCAGGGCACCTATCTTTTCGTAAAGCACCTTCGTACGTCCGTCGGCATCGGGGGCCGAGGCGACAAATGCCCGGTATTCTTCACCGGCGATTGAATCGACAAAGGTACGGCGACTGGTGTCTTTCAGGCCGACCCATGTGTTGAACGCCAGGTTCGTATCCACCCGAGCGATCGTTGTGTCGGTTCGCAACTGCGGACCAACGAGCAACACGACCGTGCTTGAGACAACCAACAAAACAACGGCAGACCGCGTTGCCGTTCCCCGTCGATGGGCCAGTAACCCCAGCGCAATCAAAGCAAGCAGTGGCCCGAAAACGAGCTTGCACAAAAGCGCGAGCCCGCAGAACAAGCCCGCCGCCAGCGCTGCCAGGACGCTGTCCGGACGGCGAACGAGAAAAGCGACGGCGGGCAACAGCAAGGCGAGAAAGAGAATTTCCGGCCAGGCGTAGTGGGCGAAAGCGGCCAATGGCGGAAAGCCAAGCACGAAAAACCCCGCATGACTGCCGGCACGCCGGCTGCCGAGCACGTCGGAAACAATGACCCGCATCGCCGCAGCGACCACCGCCAGCAGTAGGGTTTGAGCGATCGCCAATGCGACCAGAGGGTGAACGCCGAACGAAAATGCTGCGGCCAAAAACCAGGGATATAGGGGTGGCCAAAGCGCGCCGAGGGTAAGTTCGCCGGTTGCCAGCAGGCCCTTGGCCGCCGTGATGTATTGAGACTCGTCCCCGACGAGACCGCGCCAGCTACCGCAGAACGAAAGCCAGAACAGAGTCGCATGCAGTCCGAGCACCCAAATGGTTGCTACGAAAGCGGCACGAGTGCTGTTGGTCACTGGCATAGAAATTCCGACATCCGGCAATCTCGCAGAATGTATAGGACCTTCGCAAACTGTCCGAACAGCGCGAACCGGGCGTCGGCTTGTTGCGGGTTTCGCCTTCGCAGGCAAGACTCCGCCCTGGAGCGCATCGGCCGCTGAACGTGCGCGTTCCAAACCCGTTTTCGCCAACTCAAATTTTCGTGAAACGATCATTCAAGCTTGTCTGGGCACTTGCAGCGCTCGCCTCCACCGTGACTTTCCTCGGTAACGCCGAACTTTGCTTGGCCGAGCCCCCGCCGGCGCCGCGCGACGTCATTGTGGTCACACTCGACACCACCCGCATCGACCGGCTCTCGGTCTACGGGGCGCCAAGGGTGACCTCACCGATCCTTGAAAAGCTTGCGCGAGGCGGGGTTGTCTACGACCGGGCCTACTCGACTTCTTCATGGACGCTTCCTTCCCATGTATCTATGTTCACCGGCCGCATGCCGCGCGCCCACGGGGCTCACAACGATGCCGCCGGTACCGCCAACCTTTCCCAGCAGGTCGAGAATCAGGACCTCGGCGAGTTGCGCGTCAACGCGTTGGGACCGGCACAGGTCACGTTGGCCGAAGTCCTTGCCGACAACGGCTACGCCACTGGCGCCTTTGTCGGTGGCCCCTGGCTGGCTCCCCGCTTCGGCGCCCTTCAAGGGTTTCAGACCGTAGATGCCAACATCGTCAATTTTGGCGGACGCCCAGCCAACCAGGTCACCGACCGAGCACTGGCCTGGACCGCGACGCTGACGAAAGACCAGCCCATGTTCTTGTTCCTCAACTATTTCGACGCGCATTGGCCCTACACTCCACCCATCGGGCTTCGCGCTTTGGTCCGCGGGGAAACCGCGGAGTCGAGTTGGGATGCCTACGATGGCGAGATTCGCTTCGCAGACATCCAGCTTGGCCTTCTGCTGAAGGGATTGGCCAAAATCGGACGCGCCGACTCGGCCGTAGTCATCGTTGTGGGCGACCACGGTCATCTGTTCGACGAGCATGGAGTTACCGGGCACGCCGACTGGCTTTGGGAGGAACTGATACGGGTGCCTTTGGTCGTTCGAGATCCAGGTGCCGCCAACGCAGGCGAACGCAGCAGCGAACTTGTCTCGGTCATGGACCTACCGGCAATCGTTTCGAAAGCCGTTGGGATTCCCCTACCTCCTACTTTTCATTCGACTCTGCCAGGGAATCGCAAAGAGATTTTGACCGAGGTCTACCGCCAGAAACTTTCCGTACGCTTGAAGGGCTCGGCTCTGGATCGCGACCTATTGGCAATCCTACGACCGCCCTGGAAAATGATTCTTGATAGTCGGGGCGGGGCCGAACTCTACGACGTTTATGCGGACTCTGGCGAAACCAAAGACCGCGCCGACGAGTTCGTTGCCACTGTTAGCGGGCTTCGCGAAGCCCTCGATACCTGGCGCGAGCGTACACCAAGGCCCGAACCTAAAACTGCTGTTGTCGACCCGTCCACTCGCGAGTGGCTTCGCGAACTCGGCTACGTCGAATAGAAACGCGCGGTGATCGAACCGCTTTGCGAACCAAACAATTCAGGAGAGACCCATGTCGAGCATTTCGCCCAATTCCAAGGAAGCTTGGATCATCGATGCCGTCCGGACACCGCGTGGGATTGGCAAACTAGGCAAGGGCGGGCTGGCTCATCTACATCCGCAGCGCCTGGGCGCCACTGTTTTGAGCGCTCTTCAGGAGCGCAACAACATCGACACAGAACAGGTCGACGACATCATCTGGGGCTGTAGCGCCCAGACCGGAAAGCAAGCCGCCTGCATCGGCCGCATGTCGGCCCTGGACGCGGGCTGGAGCGACAAAGCGGGGGCAATGACGCTTGATCGTTTTTGTGGCTCCGGAATCACCACCGTCAACTTGGCAGCCGCCAGCCTCATGTCGGGGATGGAAGATTGCGTGGTAGCCGGAGGCGTCGAAATGATGTCCTTCACGGCAACGTTACCTCCCCAAATGCTGGACAGCGGCAACATTCATTTGCGTGACCAGCACCCGCAACCCCATCAGGGCATCTGCGCTGATGTGATCGCAACGCTGGAGGGAATCACCCGCGACGACGTTGACGGGCTTGCGCTTGAAAGCCAGAAGCGCGCCGCCACGGCGATCGGGAACGGCTACTTCGACCAAAGCGTGGTCCCCGTTCACAACGAAGACGGGTCCTTGGCCCTAGACCACGACGAGTTCCCGCGCCCAAGCACGACGATTGAAGGCTTGGGTAAATTACCGGCCGTGTTTGAGAACTTCATGGCCGCTCCGATCGATGCCAACGGTGAAACCTTCGACCAGCTTGTGCGCCGCAGCTACCCGGACATCAAGATCAACCACGTACACCACGCCGGAAATTCTTCCGGCGTTGTCGATGGCTCCGCCGCTCTTCTGTTAGCCTCACCCGAATACGCCAAAAGCCGAGACTGGCAGCCGCGAGCTCGGGTGCTTGCGATGGCCAACGTCGCCGGCAGCCCAGAACTCATGCTCAACGAGCCAGTTCCGGCCGCCCGCAAGGTTTTGGCGAAGGCCGGAATGAACCTTAGCGACATCGACCTGTTTGAGATCAACGAGGCCTTCGCTGTGGTCGCGTTCAAATTCATGCGCGATCTCAAACTGGATCCCGCCAAGTGCAATGTGAACGGCGGTGCGATCGCTCTCGGCCATCCAATCGCCGCAACCGGTTCAATTCTCATTGGCACCATTCTCGATGAACTCGAGCGGCGCGACCTTTCCACAGGCCTGGTCACCATGTGTGCAGCCGGTGGCATGGCACCCGCTATCATCATCGAACGAATCTGAGAGGAACGAACATGTCGCGAACTCTATTGATAGCCGCCGGCATCTCCGGCTTTCTCGCCGTCGCGCTGGGTGCGTTTGGAGCCCATGGGCTCGAGGGGACACTCGCGGCTGCGGCCGACGGCGCCAAGCGTATGGAATGGTGGCAAACCGGCGCGCACTATCATCTGATTCACAGCCTCGCCATCGCGTTGGCCGGACTGTTGGTACCCCGCACCACGGGGCGCGCCGCAACCACGGCCGGTTGGGCCTTTATCGTCGGGATCCTGCTGTTTTCGGGCAGTCTCTACGTGATGACCCTGACAGGAATTCGCGTGCTGGGTGCTGTGACTCCGTTCGGCGGAGCGTCGTTCATGGTGGGATGGGCGAGTATTGCGTGGGCGGCGTCAACGGTTAGCGAATAGCGGCGGGCACCGTGACTCTAAGACGCGGGGTTGTTTGAAGGGCTTATCCGCGTGCTCCCCATTCCGTGTTAGAATCCTCAGATGCACCTGCTTGTCCTGACTGCCGTTGCGCTCTTAGCCCTGGCTTTACCGGCCGCGGCGGCTGACTTCTCTGCTCAATCGCTCGAGACCCGCGCGCGCGCCGCGATCGCCGAGGCCGAGCGCGACGTCAATGAAAACGGACGCTGGCCCTACATTGCCGACGGCGGCGAGCTGGCCGTCGGGGCAGTTGACGACCGGGTGGCCAGCCTGCGTGCGCGACTGCGGGCGACCGGCGAACTCGAGGGAGCGCCCGGCGATACCGAGGCCGAACGCATCTTCGACGCGGGCACCGAGGCGGCACTGTTACGCTTCCAGCAGCGTCACGGCTTGGTCGAGAGCAGCAAGCTCGACCGCACCACGCTCTACCATCTCGATGTCCCCAACTCCGAGCGTATCGCCCAGTTGCGACGCAACCTCACACGTCTGCGTTCGCTGCGTGCGGTCTCCGACGGGCGACGGGTCATCGTCAACATCGCCGACTTCCGCGTCTATCTGGTTGAGGACGACCGCTTCGTTACTGCCAAACGCGTGGTGGCAGGAACCTGCTTCCGGCAGACGCCGCTGATCTCCGGCGAGATCGATCACGTCAAGCTCAATCCGAGCTGGAGCGTGCCGTCGAGTATCGCCCGCAACGACAAGCTGCCTCAGCTGCGGGCCGACCCCGGCTATGCCGCGCGCAACGGCTTTCGTGTCATCCGCGGCTGGGGACCCGATGCGGTCGAGGTGGACGCACGCAGTGTGGATTGGCGCAGCATTCCGCGCGGACAGTTCCCCTATCGATTGGAGCAGCGACCCGGCGCCAACAACGCGCTCGGGCGGATCAAGATCTCGTTCAAGAACAGCGAGGACATCTATCTCCACGACACCTCGGCCCCGGAATTGTTCCCGTTCGCGATGCGCGCGTTCAGCTCGGGCTGCGTGCGGGTACAGGACCCCGTCGAACTGGCTGCCTTTGTGTTGAACGAGCCGGCTCGCGACGCGCCCGCCCTGAGTCGCGCGATTGCCGCGCGCCATGGCAATACCTATCACGCGCGTCCAATGGTGCCGTTGGACATCGTCTACTGGACTGCGTGGGTCGATGCCGACGGAAAGCCACAGTTCCGTCGCGATCCCTACGGCCGCGACCCGCTCCCCGACGACGCACCGCCGACCATCCCCGCCGACTGCCGCGTCCCGTAAAGCGAAAGGCCGCGCCAATCGGCACGGCCTTTTGTCATCGCTCGTTCGACGGCTGAGGCCTATCCGTCGCCAACAGTCCGCGCGGACTGTTAACAACTGAAGCCCGCTACCGCCCCGCCCCAATCAACCCCGCTACCGAAAACCAATCTTCCGCCGCCGAAGTCGGCGCGTCGAACCCCAGATCGATGTACCAACCGGGCTCATGTTGAAAGGCCAGGCCGGGCATCGCTACGCGGGTGCCGTGCATGAGTTGGGTGTCTACAACTGAGAAGGCGTAGGCGAACATGCGGGTCTCGCCATAGTCGAAATCGGCTTTGGGGTTCGGTTTGCTGTCGGCGCGGAAGCTGATCATCACCGTTTTCCACAGTTCGCCGCCGGAGTCGTAGAGGTCGCTGTAGCCGATGATGTTGGTGGCACGATCGAGATAGATCAGCCGACGTGAGTAGGCGTAGCCGGGGGCTTTCGACACACCTTCAACAATGTAAACGTCATCGCGCAGCTCCCATGGCTCGCAAAAGGTCATGCCTCCATCACCTTTGCAGGGCTCGGGCGGCAGGCGCTGTCCATGTAGCGACATGAGCATCGGTTTGATGCCGAGCAGCTTCCATTCGAACCAGGGGATCTGCCCGGCGTAACCGCCAAAACTGTCCACGTCGATGTCTTGGCCGAACAGGGCGTCGCTTCGTTGGGCACTGGACATGCGACGAACGCGGCGAACGAAAGGCAAGTACAACCACGTGTCGTCCTGCTTGGTTTGATCGAGATAGCGGAAGGTCACACCGCCCACGCCCTTGAGATCAAAGGGTTCAATCAGCGGATACAAACCGGCTTTGTAGAACACTTTGTCGTTGTTGGGCTCGATGACCGGCATCGGCTCGTTGCGCATGCGGCCTTGGAAACGAAGCACCCGTAGCCATTCGGGGACGAAGTGACGTTCAACGTTGTAGTGCCGGTTGTTCTTGGCATCGATGTACAGCGAGCCGGTATCGGCGTCGGTCAAGTGGAGATCAAGCGACTCCGTATAGTAGTGCGTGCGCTCATAGTTGTGCATGACCTTTTCGGCAGCTTGGGGATCATTTGGGTCGATGGCTGGAAACGGTTGCCCGGCAACCCAGTTTTCAAGCCCACCGCGGTCGTCGATGGTGACCTGCGACGCGTACTTCTGCGTTGCCTTCACATAGTCGGCCGGAAGCGGAATCGCTTCCGCCGCGACGATATCCATGTCCATCCCGTTGCCGACGCACCACTCGATCCCGGGCGAAACGAGATCGCTGACCGTGTGTATATTCGTCTTGTCAATGTGATCGCCGGGTTCCAGAGCGAAGGAAGGGCCAGCAGAGAGAGCAACAGACAGAGCAACGAAGGCGGTGCCGATTACCAGTGTACGACTCAAGCGTGAAGGCATAGTCGCGGATTATGAACGGCGGTAAGAGCCTCGGCAATACTGAAGCCGAAACCCTGCGCAGAATTCAGGTCCAGAATTTGTCCACATCGAAAAGGTTCCACACGAACTCGTGGATTTCCTTGGCCTGACCGGCCTCCATGCGAATCACCAGCGTTGTGGGATTGTCGAGTTCTCGCTCCCCGCGGCGTCCATGACCGCGAAACAACGCTACCGCTCGATCGTCGTTGGCCAGAACATCGATCAAATCCAGGCTAAAGGTGTCGTCGGTCAGTTCGGCGACCGACAGTAGAAAGGTGAAGATCGCCTCGTGCCCACGATGCGAACCCGCCAACTGGCCGTGGGTTCCGGGAAAGTGCCACACAGCATCTGCGGCCAGTGAGGCCTGCACCGTTTCAAGGTCGCGTTCGTGGAACGCGCGAAACAGGGCACGAACTCGTTCGGCATTGGGATGTTCGTTCATTTTTGGGTCCTGTGGTCATGCGGCGCTGCCGGACTGCAATCTTGGCACCTTGACCTGCTGCCTACCTCTGCGCCAGCACCCATGGTTGGAACATGGGCGCGCAGCCGTCATGTAGAAGCGTGGTGAGGCGTAGCAAATGAGTATCAAGACCCTGTTGGTCGCCAACCGTGGCGAAATCGCAGTGCGAATTCTGGCCGGTGCTGCCGAGCTCGGGCTGCGCACCATCGCCGTGTATTCGAAAGACGACGCGCAATCGCTGCACGTATGCCGCGCCGACGAAGCTGTGCCTTTAGATGCCAGCGGGCCACGCGCCTACCTAGACATCGCGGCAATGGTCGATGCGGCGGTCAAGGCGGGAGCGGACGCCGTGCATCCCGGTTACGGGTTTCTCGCCGAAAATCCCGTCTTCGCTCGTTCGTGTGAGTCGGCTGGTCTGATTTTTGTTGGGCCTACACCCGCATCCCTGGATCTATTCGGCGACAAGACTCGCGCGCGCGAGCTCGCCCACTCTCTGGCTGTCCCGATCTTGGAAGGCACCGAAGGGCCAACTTCGTTGGAAGAAGCGCAGGCGTTGTTTGCGCGCCTGGGCGACGGCGCCTCAGTCATGGTCAAGGCGCTGGCCGGCGGCGGCGGACGTGGGATGCGCCCGGTCTCCAAAGTTGCCGACCTCGATGAAGCCTTCACACGCTGCCAGTCCGAAGCCACGAGCGCGTTCGGCAACGGCGATCTATACGTCGAACGCCTCATTCGCTGCGCTCGCCACATCGAAGTGCAGATTGTGGGAGACGGCAGCGGCGCAGTTGCGGTTCTAGGCGAGCGCGAGTGCACTCTGCAGCGACAGCGACAAAAACTTGTCGAAATCGCCCCCTCTCCGAACCTCGAACCCGAAATCCGCAAAGCCATCTTCGACGCAGCGTCTCGCATGGCGAGCGAAGTCCACTATCGCGGCGTTGGAACCTTCGAGTTTCTTATCGACGCCCATCGACCCGACGGGTTTGTCTTCATCGAAACCAATCCCCGTTTGCAGGTTGAGCACACCGTAACCGAAGCGGTCACCGGCATAGACTTGGTTCGTGCCCAACTGCGTATCGCCGATGGCGCAACGCTGGATGACATCGGTCTGGACTCCCGCAATGCCGTAGCGTCGCGCGGCTATGCGATCCAGACGCGCATCAACATGGAAACGATGACGAGCACCGGCGACGCTCGTCCAAGCGGTGGAACGATCACGCTGTTCGAACCCCCAACGGGGCCGGGCGTGCGCACCGATAGCTACGCCTACAGCGGCTACACAACTTCACCGGCCTTCGATTCATTGCTGGCCAAAATCGTCGTAAGCGGATCCGACCTGAATTTCGCGGCCACCGTAGACAAGGCCCGCCGCGCGCTGGCCTCGCTACGCATCGAAGGTGTCGCCACCAACACGGAGTTTCTGCGAGCCCTACTCGCGCACGACGACGTTCGCGCGAACCGCGTTCACACCGGCTGGGTCGCAGAGCACGCCGCAGTGCTGATCGAACAGAGCAAAGATTTTGACAACGGCGGCGATGGCAGCAGTCCAAATGTGAAACGCCCTTTGGTCGGCGCGCGCGTGGATGCCAACGATCCCCTTGCCGTCCTCGATCACGGCCGCAACGAGGCCCGCGAAGAGGGCCGCAAAGAGGGTCGCGAAGAGGCCCGCGACGAGACCAACTTCAGCACCGGATCAAGACAGCCGCCGCCAACACCAACTGATGGCTCGTTCGCAATCTTCGCGCCGCTTCAAGGGACCGTCGTTTCAGTAGGCGTTGAGAACGGAAGCCGAGTAGCGGTCGGAAGCCAGCTCTTGGTCATGGAAGCGATGAAGATGGAGCACGTAATCGTTGCACCGGCCTCAGGCATCGTTCGGGGCCTGGCCGTAGCGGCTGGGGATACTGTCTTCGAAGGTCACACCTTGGCATTTCTCGAAGAATGCCACGTCGATGAAATCGCGACCGGCGAAGAAGCTGCCGTTGATCTTGACCTTATTCGCACCGACCTTGCCGAGGTCTACCAACGCCACGCCTTCGGACTGGACGAGAATCGCGACGAAGCCGTTGCCCGCCGTCGCAAGCGCAACCAACGCACGGCTCGCGAGAACATCGCCGACCTGTGCGACGAGGGGAGTTTCACCGAATACGGCGCGCTTGTATTGGCCGCGCAGCGCCGTCGTCGCTCGCTCGACGACTTGATCCGGAAAACTCCCGGCGACGGATTAGTTGGCGGTATCGGACATGTAAACGGCGCTGTCTTTGGCCCGCAGCAGTCACGCTGCGTGGCGATGTCCTACGACTACATGGTGCTGGCCGGAACCCAGGGGCTGCAAAATCACCGCAAGAAAGACCGCCTGTTCGACATTGCCCGCGAACAGAAGCTGCCGGTCGTCCTGTTCACCGAAGGCGGCGGCGGCCGCCCGGGTGACACCGACGGAAGCGGGGTCGCCGGCCTGGACTGCCTAGCCTTTCAGTACTTCGGCAAACTCTCCGGCCTGGTGCCGCTGGTCGGCATCAATTCGGGTCGCTGCTTCGCGGGCAATGCGGCGCTGCTGGGATGCTGCGATGTGATCATCGCCACTCGCGATTCGAATATCGGCATGGGCGGCCCGGCAATGATCGAAGGCGGCGGCCTGGGCATCTTTCGTCCCGAAGAAGTTGGCCCCATCGACGTTCAGATCGCTGGCGGCGTCGTTGACATCGCCGTCGAAGACGAAGACGAAGCCGTGGCGACAGCCAAGCGCTACCTTTCTTACTTCCAGGGCTCGATCGAGAATTGGGAAACGGCCGATCAACGGCTGCTGCGCACGCTCATCCCCGAGAACCGCCTGCGCATGTACGACGTGCGGCGTGTGATCGAGACGATGGCCGATGCCGACAGTGTTTTGGAGCTACGCCGCGGGTTCGCGCCCGGCATGGTCACCGCGTTGGCCCGTTTCGAGGGCAGGCCGGTTGGAGTCATCGCCAATAACCCGGCGCATCTGGCAGGGGCTATCGATCCGGACGGAGCCGACAAAGCCAGCCGCTTCATGCAACTGTGCGACGCGTTTGATCTGCCGCTTCTGTTTCTGTGCGATACGCCGGGAATCATGGTCGGCCCTGAAATTGAAAAACAGGCCAACGTCCGCCACGCGTCGCGAATGTTCGTGACCGGCGCCAGCTTGAATATTCCCTTCTTCACCATCGTGTTGCGCAAAGGCTACGGGTTGGGTGCACAAGCGATGGCCGGTGGCAGCTTCCATGCCCCCTTGTTTACGATCGCCTGGCCAACCGGAGAGTTTGGCGGCATGGGTTTGGAGGGCGCAGTAAAGCTCGGTTTCCGTAACGAGCTGGCTGCGATCAAGGATCCGGTCGAGCGTAAAGCTTCCTTCGATCAGATGGTCGCGCGCATGTACGAGATTGGGAAAGCCGTAAACATGGCCTCACATTTTGAAATCGACGCGGTCATCGACCCGATGGAATCACGACGCTGGGTGATGAGCGCGCTAAACGCTGCGCCAACTCCACCGGCTCGCACAGGAAAGAAACGACCTTGTGTGGATACCTGGTGAGAAACTCTGATGCATAGCGGAATCGTTATTGCCGTAGCGATTGCGGCGGGGATTCTCGCGCAGTCGTTGGGGCGTCATCTACGACTGCCGGGAATCGTACTGCTGTTGGCCTTTGGCGCAGCCCTGGGTCCTGACGGCTTGGCCTGGGTTGAACCGCACGAGCTCGGCCAAGGTCTTTTCGTGCTCGTGGATTTCGCGGTTGCCGTCATCCTCTTCGAAGGTGGCCTGAACCTAGAGTGGAACCGACTGCGCAAGCTCGAAGGCCCCCTTCGCGGACTACTCACCGTGGCGCCTGCCGTGACTTGGGCCGGAGCGACATTCGCCGCGTGGTACTTCCTTGCCTGGCACTGGACGCTGGCACTGCTGTTCGGAAGTCTGGTTGTCGTAACCGGGCCGACCGTGATCGCGCCGTTGGCACGCGAGATTCGCCTGCGCTCGCGCATTAAAACCGTATTGGAAGCCGAAGGTGTTCTCATCGATCCCATCGGTGCGTTTCTTGCGGTACTCGCGCTGCATATCGCGTTGACCCCCGACGTTCGCACGCTGGGTTCGGGTGTCGCCGTGATTGGCTCACAACTGGCATTCGGTGCCGCTACCGGCGCAATCGGCGGCTGGATTCTTGGCACCATGCTGCGCGTGCGCGGCTTGGTCCCGCGCGGATTGGAAAACGTTTTCACTCTCGGCGCGGTGGTTTTGCTGTTCGAGGCAACCAACTTGGTGGTGCCGCACGCGGGCATTCTTTCGGTCGCCGTGGCCGGCATGGCTGTCGGCAACATGTCTACACGCGTGGACCGCGACCTTCGTGAGTTCAAAGACCAACTCACCGTCTTACTGGTCGGACTGTTGTTCGTACTGCTGGCTGCAGACGTGCGCCTGGCCGACATTATGGCGCTTGGAAGCGGCGGTGCTGCCGTAGTCGCACTGCTCGTACTGGTGATTCGGCCGCTCGCAGTGGCTGCTGGTACGGCAACTTCAGATCTAACCTGGCGCGAAAAGCTCTTCGTCGGGTGGGTGGCACCACGTGGCATTGTTGCGGCCGCGGTCGCGTCGGTGGCGGCCGCAGCGCTAGACGAAGCCGGACTGGCGGGCGGCACCGAAGTGCGCGCCATGGTGTTTCTAACCATTGCGTCGACAGTTGTTTTAGCAGGGGCAACGGCCGCACCACTGGCATCGATTCTTGGTCTGCGGCTGGCCCAGCGAAACGGTGTGGCCATTCTCGGAGCCAACGGCCTGGGACTGGCTCTGGGCAAAATTCTGCGCGACTCAGGCTCGCCGGTTACTTTCGTGGACAACGATCCGCGCTCTTGCCAACGGGCCAGCGACGAAGGCTATCCAGTCGTTTTCGGCGACCCGCTGATCGAACGGACCATGCTACGGGCGCGCATCGAAGAGGTTGGAACCGTGATCGGCATCACCACGAACGACCATCTAAACGTGCTGTTCGCCTCGCAGGCAGCCGATCTTTTTGGCGTGCCACGGACCTTCGTTGCGATGGGAGATGAGAGTCGGGACGTGCTCCCCGAGCATGTAGAGCGCTTCGATGGCGAGGTTCTCTTCGAAGGGCCGCACGACAAACAGCGCTGGGATGTTCGTTCTCGTAGCGACGAGTTGGAGATCGTTGCGGTCAAGTGGAAGGCACCGACCAGCGACCAAGACGACCAGGAAGCCCAAGCCAATGAAGGCGAAAAGAACCCGGAAGAACCACCCAAACCAAGTTCGGCGATGCGCAGCAGTTCGAACCCGGAACTCTTCGTACTGCTAGCGCTGGACCGCAAGAAAGGCGTGCGCCTGTACACGCGGCGAGTGCAGTTAGGCGATGGGGACCTTGCTACGGCGGCCTTGTATAGCGGCCAGCGCGAGCAGGCCATAGTGGCGCTTAGTACCCAGGGCTGGGAACTCGTTCCGGATCAGGACAGCGATTCTGCAGAGAGCAACGGCACGCCTGGCACGCCTGGTACGCCTGGCAAAGGCACTGCTTAAACGACACACGCCGCTGACCCTAAGATCAACGGCGTGCCCTGAACCGCTCTCGTTGCTGAGCGCGGTTCGCCCTTTTTTGTTTCGTTCCCCCGTTAGTTCCTAACGCGCAAAGAGGCGGTCCCCTTCGTTGCGGGTAGCGGTCGTAAAGCTGGCTTCCCAGCACTGGCCCGAACCTGATTGCATTTGGACGACCAGAGGCAGTTCCGAGGGCAATTCAGGGAAACCCAGTGGCGCCGTCGCCAGTTCGGTTCCCTGCGCCTTAACAACGATCACCGCTTTTCCGTCGATACCGGCCTTGGCTTTGATCTTCTTGATGCCGTCCGGTGCAAACTCGCGATCAGAGTATTTGAAGCCTTTCGGATTGGTGTCGGATCCGATGCGCGACCAGTCGGTTGCACTTGCGGGGGCGCGTGCCTCGAAGAACAGCACGCCGTCGTTGGCTGCGTCTCCATCGTAGAAGCACAAAGCATAGCCGTCAGTCGCGGTCGGATCTCCAAAGTCGGCAAAGTCAGTTGCCTCGCCGCGCTTCCAGGTCCAGATAAGCTTCGTTCGTTGGCCGGTATCGCCGCCATACAGCTTCAGGCGCGGTCGACCGGGATCGGTCGTAACCCGACAGCCCTGCTGCGGAAGGTCCGCACAGCGCTGGACCGCCAATCCGATCTCACTGGACAGCGTCGGGCGATCGAAGGGGAACTCTTCGGCCACGACTCGCGGATCGGTCAAGCCATTTACGAGAAAGTCCGCAATGTCGGCGCGCGCCCCACCCTGAATATTGATGTCGTTATAGTCGCCACCGTTGCCCGGAATCGTGTCTTGGTTGTCTGTGAAGTGGCGATGGCCGCGACGTGTGTAGAAATCCAACGCGTCGGCCACATCGGTAATGGTGCCGGTGTGCATCAGGCTCACACGCAATCCCACGTTGCGTAAGCTCGGCGTCTTCATGTCGCCGAAGTCACCGGCCACACCGGTGACCGCACGACGGCCCTCATCTTCGTCGGCTGGGCGAAGTCCGACATTGTGAAATTGGTTATTCGTGAACAGCGGGGGCGTATGGCAATTCGAGCACGGCGTGTTGTTGCCGTTGAAGGCATTCCAACCATTGCGCTGGTCGCGGGTCAGGGCCCCGTTGTCACCGGCCATAAAACGGTCCCAAGGTGTTTCGTTCGCGACCAACGTCCGCTCGTAAGTGGCAATCGCAAAAGCGATACGCACCGGGGTGATCGCCGCGTCGCCAAATGCAGCGGTGAACAATGCAGCGTAGGTCGGTGAAACTTGGATGGCAGCGGCAACATCAGCAGGTTTGTCGTCGGCAAGTCGAAGCGGAGCGACGAGCCCCAACTTGTCAATAACCTGATCCCAATCGCGATTGTCGTGAGCCATTTCGACTGAGCTTAGAACCGGTCCGAGCGCTTGGCTCTCTAAGCCGCCGCCGGAGGGAATCACGACACCGCCACCGACCGGGTCAGTAAACGTCGAATCGGCGCGTCCATCCCAGAACAGATCCGAAGCCCACAGTGCACCGAAAAAGTTAGGGGCTGCACGGCCTGTGACCTGCGCCTCAAAGCCGAAGGTCGGGTCGTCGATCGCCACTCCATTTTCATCGCGGCGTACGACACCAGGAGATCCGACGACATCGTCGGCAGTCGCGAACTGACCGTCTGATCCCGGGTGTAGCGCTTGGCGCGGATCGGCCCCGCCAGCTGCCGGAATGTGGCAGGTGCCGCAAGCGATTGAGTCGTCGCTAGACAGCTGCTCGTCCCAGAACAAGATCTTGCCCAACACTCGCTTGGATTCGGTGATCGGATTTTCGTCGGGAACCGGAACCGGCGGAAGCTGGGCGGCCACCGGCTCGACGGTTCCCAAGACGGTTCCCAAGATCGTTCCCAAGGTCACGGTAACAACCCAAAGAGCTAGAAAAGACGTTTTAAAACATGATGTTGCGAATTTCACTGGATGGCCCCCGTACGCTTCCGAACCCTGAGTGCCGCGCATCGACCGCGGCAGCTTCGGTTCGTCCCTACTTAACAGTGGGATAATTTCCCACGCAAACAGCACCACGTCAACCATGAAATTGAAGATCGCCGGAAAAAACTCCCAACACTCCGCGCAGACTGTCTGCAGTTAATCGGGGACGGGTACCGATTCTTTTGCGTGCCCGCGCCCTTGCCCCTACTGAGCCAGCAGCGCCTCGTCGCGCCTCGTCGCGATCGTCGCGCTTGCCGCGGAACTCGGTGAGCGCGCTTTCCAGGCACCATTCTGTACCTTTGTTGTGAAGCTCGACGCGTAGAGGCGGATAGGTCATTCAAGCAC
>JBLFWR010000049.1:0-20919 GCA_047611725.1 Binatia bacterium
GCAGCCGCGCTTTTGGCGATTGGTGTGGCCGGTTTTCTGCCCGCTGAGGCTGGTGCAGAGCAGAATCCTCCTGTCGGCACGGTTATCGACCGCGCCAACGTCGATGAGTACAAAGATTTTTTCGGACCGGCCATGGTCTGGTCGGTCGATCGCGGTGTAAAGGTTCGGGTTGGCGAGTACCAGAAGATTGAATGGCCGCCTCCAGTCAAAGAAGCCACCGAAAAATATCACGCGCAGGTCAAGCTTGCCGAGGATGCCTCCCACGTTCTGGACTACGTAGCGGGTATTCCGTTCCCAGCCGTGACGGCTGAAGATCCGTTGGTGGCTGTAAAGTTGATGTTCAACTACGAGGCGTCGATCGAGACCGATGATCTCGACCTGCGAAACTTCGACTGTGACACGGGCGCGGTTGGTAGCGGTGGTGATCCGATGCGTGTTGAGCGTCACTTCCTCATCGACCACTTTCGCCGCTTGTATTTCACCGGCCGTCTCGAAATCGACCCGAAACCGGAGTTGGTTCCGAACCGCGATAACGTGCGTTTCAAAGAGGCGCTTTATCCGCTTATCGAGCCGTTCGATCTCAAGGGCACAGGCTTCACCTTCAACCGGTACCAGGATCCCACCCGTCAGGATGATTCGTGGCTATACCTTCCGCAGTTGCGACGCGTCCGTCGTCTTTCGTCCGCTCAGCGTTCTGACGCTTTGTTCGGTCAGGATACTGACCAGGACAGCTACGGCGGTTACGCCGGCAACATCGCTTGGATGGATTGGAAGTTCCTCGGTGAGAAGACGGTCCTTGGCTCTTTCCACGCCGAGAGCATGCCCGCCGTCTTCGGCGAAGGTTCCGGAGACTTCGTGCACGCAGACTTGTGGGAGCCCCGCGAAGTATGGGTCGTTGAGGGGTACTCGAAGCTTCCCCAGTACGCCTACTCCAAGCGCGTGATGTATCTCGACAAAGAGAGCCTCTTCATCGCTTACTCCGACATTTACGACCAGGCTGGCGAGCTTTGGAAGATGTGGATCAACGAATTCATGATTAGCACCAAGCCGATCCCGGATGCTGCCTATGAGGCACCGTTCGAGCGTCGTTTCTTCCCGTCGATCACGATGATTGATATCCAGCTCGAGCATGCGACGTTCTGCTCACTGCCAAGCACCCGCTTCCCAGGTGAGCAGGGTTGGTACGTGAACGTGGGCGATGCCGAGGGCACGACCGAAGATTTCTTCGAGTTGTCTGCCATCATCTCGGCAGGTCGCTAGTCACATCCCGATCGACGTCTCTGTGGAGGCGTCGATTGCGATAGCCAGTTAAAAAGGCCGCCTCCGAAAGGGGGCGGCCTTTTTCTGTAGAGTTCGGTTGAGCTTGCCCTATGATGGATCGAATCGCTTTTGAGTCCGCCGCCGCCGCGTTTCGCGACGGCGATTTTGAAACCGCTAGACACGAGTTTTTGCAGGCTGTGGTTGGCGACACCGGCGACACCGTCGACGCCCATGCGATGCTCGGCTATCTTTACCAACAAGGGTTGGGTGGGGCGGTCGATTCGCGACAAGCGGCCACTCACTACCGCTTGGCGGCCGAGCAGGGGCACAGCGCTGCGGCTTGGAATCTGTCTGTGCTCTTGAACTCGAACGGTGATTTCGAGGCGGCTCGTCTTTGGTGTTTGCGCGCCGCAGAGCGGGGGCATTCGCCTGCGTTGGTGCCGCTGGCACGGATGCTCGCGTCGGGCGCGGGTGGTCCTAGGGATCTAGTTGGTGCCCAGCAGTGGCTGCAACGCGCGGCTAAGCTGGGGGCGCGCGACGCGATGACTGCACTGGGACGGCTATTCGACGCCGGGTTGGATGGCGATCCCGATCCACACGAAGCGCGGCAGTGGTTTGAACGCGCCGCTCGCCGCGGAGACCCAGCCGCACAATTCAATCTAGGCCTGTTTCTGGAACAGGGCCGTGCGGGAACCATCGACGAGTCGGTAGCAGCTGGGTGGTATTTGCGAGCCGCGTCGCAGGGACAAGCACAAGCGCAGTACAACCTCGGGTTGCTGTATCGAGAAGGGCGCGGTGTCGAAACTGATCAGGAGCAAGCGTACGTGTGGTTTGCCTTGGCAGCCCTTGGGGGCTTGGCGGCCGCGGAGTCGATGATCAATCGACTCACCGGCGAGTTACGTCTTGGAGCCTTGGCCGTTGCCAGAGCTCGGGTTTCCAGTTTTGAAGTCAGGGCGGAAGTCGACCCGGGGGCAGGCCCCGAGTCTGCGTCTTCAAAATAGGCGGACGCCGGCGACCTCGTTGTTTCGAATGATCCGGGCGCGCAGCACGGGCGCTATCAACAAATTACGGAATCACGCTTTGCTATCGGGAGCCGACGGTAGGTCTGGCGGTGTCGTTCCGCTTTCGGCTTCTTCCTGGTTCTCCGGACCTTGCGGGTCCGTCGGTTCATCCCCAGCCGGTTCGAGGCCTGCGCTGCCTTGTTCGTCGTCTTGTGGATCGGTCGACGCGGCGTCAGTGGATGCTGTCGCGCTGGAATCGCCGGTGCCTCCATGGGCTCGCTCTTCAAGAGCGGCCGCGCGTTTCGCTGCAGCTTCGCGAACTCTCTCGTCGGCGTCATTCTCTGCGACCTGTGCGATCAAGGCGGCGTCGTTCAATCGAACGACGGCACTCGCGCGAACCCGTGGTGCCTCGTCCCACTGGGCACGGTTCGCCAACGTTCCCTGGTCTCTGAGTCGCCGAACGGCTGCGGCACGCACACGCTCATCGTCGTCGGCCTTGGCACGGTTAGCGACGACTACCGCATCGTCAATGTGAGATACGGCCGCTTCTCGTACGGCTGGATGTTTGTCCCAACGCGCGCAGTGCGCCAGAGCCTTAGTATCGCGAGAGCGACGAGCAGCTGTGCGGCGAACGTGCCAGTCGGGATCCTCAACCGCTAGATGAGCCAGGATGCTTGCGTCGACTGTGACACCTGCCGCGGCCTCACGTACGACCGCTTCGGCGTCACCACCAGCAACGGTCAAGTGAACGCCTTCGTTGCGAACGCGCTTAACCGCGGCGGCGCGAACTTCAGGCGCCAAATCGTCGAGTGCCAGTTGCACCAGAAGTGGCTCGTCTTTTAGTCGCCGCGTCGCTGCAGCGCGCGTGTCGTCGTAACGTGACGATGTGGCGATGTCGGTTAGGTCTTGCTGCGATCGCACTCCACGAAGTGCTGTAGTGCGCACATGACGATCATCATCTTCAGCGGCAATGATCGCGAGTAAGGCGCGATCCCGAACCTGTACAACCGCGGCAGCACGGACATCAGCGAATGAAGCGCGGCGCGCTAGTTCAGTGATGACCTTGGAGTCGTCGAGTCGAGCCAAGGCGGCAAGCCGCAACTCGGCATCCGGGTCGTTGGCTGCGATTTTGGCGAGATCTTCGGGTGCAGTCAGCTTCGCGCTGGCGATCGCTCGAACCTCGCGGGGGGCGTCGGGTGTGGCCACCGTGGCAAGGGCTTCGGGGTTGCTCAGTCGCTGTGCGGCCAGTCTCCGCAGATCTTCATGGCTGGCGTCGCGCGCTAGCGACGCCAGCATCGCGGGGTCGTTGATGTGTTTCAGGGCCGCCCGGCCAAGTACGGGTTGGGGGCTTTCGCGGGCGATCGCTGCCAGGCGGCTCTCATCGCGCATTCGTTTGATCGCTGCCTTGGCCACAACCAAGTCACCGGCGGTGCGTGCGACCTGCTCAAGGTTGTCTTCGCCCTCGATGGCGGTCAGCGCCTGCTGGCCAGCCGTGCGAGATTTTGCAGAGCAAGCGACCCGAAGCAGCGCTTCGGGGGTTAGAAGGCGTCGGGTTGCCCGTCGCGCAACTTGGTCATCATCACTTGCGGCCGCCAAGCTGGCCAGGGTTTCCGCCGATCGGATACAGGCCACGGCTTCGACCCGAATTTCCCGGTCCGCGCAGGTTAACGCTATTCGTTCGAGCACCTCCTCGTCTGTGATTTCGTGTAAAACGGCGCGCCGCGCGTGGGTTGATCCCGCCTTGTGGATTCGCTCTTCGGGGGACGCGACCGGTTCTGGGGCTGGCGTGTGGTCGTTGGCACGCGTTGCGGCTGTGGCGTTTTCGTTTTCGGGCTCGGCGACGGCTTCGATACCGTTCGCCGGGGGTGTTTCCCTCTCGGGTTCTGGCGACGGTGTGTTTCCGACACGCTGGTGGCGAGGGGTTGGCTCCGCAGTCGGTTGCGCGGGCTTACGTTTGATCCAGTCGAACAGTCCCATGATTGCCTCGGCGCCCCGGTTGCAGAGTTTGGGCTGCCACCGAGAGTGTAGGGCGGACAAACGTTGGCGGCGACCTGCGTCGCACGATCGTGGGCGCGCTGACTTGATTCATCCGGCTACCGGGGCGAGCCTAGCCATCTTGTAGAGGCCGGTCCGCGCCCGACACGACAGCGAAACATGAAAACGCACGCGCCTGAAACCACGAATCCGCTCCTGTGCGCGCTCGACCCTTTCCCGTTTGACCAAGTCGACGTTGCCGACGTCGAGCCCGCGGTTGACGGTCTCCTCGTTGAAGTCGAAGCGGCACTTGCCGCGATAGAAACCGATATCGCTCCGACATGGGAAGCAACGATTGGCCAGGTCGAGCGCATCCAAGATCGAATCGCACGAATCTGGGGCACAACCGCCCATCTGATGTCGGTTCGCAATAGTCCGGCTCTTCGAGAAGCCTTCGCGCGCTGCCAACCACGCATCGTGGAATTTATCGTACGCTTGCAGCAATCCCGGCCTCTGTATGACGCGTTAGTTGCATTGCGCGCGGGGCCGCTGTGGTCGAGCCTGGATTCGGGGCGGAGACGTATAGTAGACGGGGCGATCCGTGACGCAGAACTTTCGGGGGTGGGACTGCGCGGCGCCACGAGCGAGCGATTCGCCGCCGTGCAAAGCGAACTGGCGCAGCTCGGAACGACGTTCGGAAATAACCTTCTAGACGCGACATCCGAATTCTCGATCGATATCGATGATCCGATGGTGGTCGAAGGCATGCCGTCGAGCTTGCTCTCGCTGGCGGCGCGCAATGCAGTACAGGCCCGGGGCGCCGACACTGCCGACACTGCCACACCTGAAAACGGTCCGTGGCGTTTCACCCTGGATGCTCCGAGTCTGATGCCGTTCCTAGAGCATTGCCGCGATCGTGATCTGCGCAAGAAAGTGTACTTGGCCCATGTCACTCGGGCTTCGGCCGGGGCGCACGACAACACGCCAATCATCGAGAAAATTTTGGCGCTTCGCACGGAAACCGCGCGTCTACTAGGGGATACCAACTACGCGCAGGTTAGCCTTCGCAGTAAAATGGCGGGGAACGTTGCGGCGGTTAACAGCCTTTTGGAACGCTTGCGTGAGGCCTGCCTTGACGCTGCACGTGACGAACTTGGTGAGCTTCAGGTTTATGCTGCGAACAGGGGTGGTCCTTCGGCAGAGCATTTTTCGCAATGGGATGTCGCGTTCTGGGCCGAGCGTCTTCGAGAAGATCGCTACGGACTTTGCGACGACGAACTTAGGCCCTACTTCCCACTTCCGGTCGTCCTTGACGGTCTGTTCGCCCTTACTAAAAAGCTGTTTGGCGTCACGATTCGCTCCGCCGACGGTGAGGTCCCGGTTTGGCATGCCGACGTCCGCTTCTTCCGGGTGGCAGTCGGTGACGGTCGAGAGATCGCGCATTTCTATTTGGATCCGTATTCACGACCAGCCGAGAAACGTGGTGGCGCCTGGATGAACGGTGCGATTGGTCGTTCGCAGGGGCTTTCCCTCGATTCGAAACCACGCTTGCCCACCGCCTATTTGGTTTGCAACCAGTCTCCGAGCGATGGCGACCGTCCTTCGCTAATGAGTTTTGGTGAGGTCCGTACTCTTTTTCACGAGTTTGGCCATGCACTGCAGCACATGCTGACGACCGTTGACGACTCCCTTGTTGCGGGCATCCAGGGCGTGGAGTGGGACGCCGTCGAAATCGCTTCGCAGTTTATGGAGAACTGGTGTTATGAGCGCGAAACGATCCGCGCCTGCTCCGGACATGTGGATACGGGCGCCGAGCTTCCTGATGCCCTCCTTGAAAAGCTACGCGAAGCCAGATCCTACCGCGCGGGGTCGAACATGCTGCGCCAAGTTTACTTCGCGTTGGTGGATTTGGCTTTGCACGGCGATGCTTGTGGCGATGCTTGTGACGATGCTTGTGACGATGGCGAACGCGACGCTTTCGACGTGCAGCGTGAAGTATCCAAGCGAGCTACGGTCATGCCGGTTTTGGACGAAGATCGCTTCCTGGCCAGTTTTTCGCACATTTTCGGCGGAGGTTACGCCGCCGGTTACTACAGCTACAAGTGGGCGGAGGTGATGAGCGCCGATGCCTTCGCTGCGTTTGAAGAGGTTGGGCTAGACAACGAAGCCGCTGTCCGAGAGGTTGGACGGCGTTATCGAGACACCATTCTCGCCTTGGGCGGAAGCGTTGCGCCTGCTGAAGTTTTCAGTCGCTTCCGCGGTCGTGATCCAGATCCTAGCGCTTTGCTTCGACACTCGGGATTAGCACGATGACCGTGCTCGCTATGTACAGCAGGTACAGCACGAGAATTGTCGATGTTGAATACTATTTAGCCTTGTGGCTTTAGGTAATAGAAATGCGAAATACCGTATCGCGAATCGGCCGCACGAGCGCGGCCAATCTATTTGGAAAGTCGGCGATCCTGTTCGTGTTGCTCGGGATATATTTCGTGGCGAGCGGTCGCCCGGCCAGCGCTGCCGAACCGGTTTGGGTCGCAGACTCAAGCGGTGCGTTTTCGATCATGGCTACCGAAGCGACGGTTGCGGGTTACCGAGCTTGCGTCGCCGCACAAGCCTGTGAAATCGAACAGGTCAACACAGTCTGCAATTACAGCAAGGATGAATTGCTCGACCACCCACTGAACTGCGTGACCTACTACGGAGCCGAGCAGTATTGCTCCTTTGTCGACGCAAGAGTGTGCACCGAATCTGAATGGCTTGGTGCTTGTGGCGGGTCGGAGGCTAAACAGTTTCCTTACGGCACGACGTTTGATCGGGGTGCGTGCAACGTCGGCTCTGTTGAGCAGACAGCCGCTGGCCGCGAACGCGGCACGTCGGCCGCCGGTTCGATCGAAAGCTGCGAGGGCGGGCTGTCGGGTCTTTTCGATATGGCGGGCAACGTCAGTGAATGGGTCGACGCGTGCAAGGAAACCTATTGCAAATTTCGGGGCGGTTCCTATTTGACGAACGAGCCAACCGAGCGTTTCGCGGCCTGTAGCGGCGTGTGTTCGGGGAATCAGAAATCTCTGCAATCGGGGACGGTCGGCTTCCGCTGCTGTCGCGACGAGATGTCGCTGACTCCTTAGTCCGAGGTCGTCCGAAGCCTTCCAGCTTGGATCCCGTCGTGCGCGCGCGCCTTGGCGGGGATCGGTTTTGGGCTGGATTGAAACACGTTCTAGTTTCCCGTAATTGAGCGTCCCGCGTGCGGTGGCTTTTGGCCCCGGTGCACGCCAACGGGAGGCTTCATGCGTTTCGAACTAACCCCGCAACAACAAGAGCTTCGGGCGGAATTGCGCGCCTATTTCGAGGCGCTGATGACTCCCGACCTGGTTGAAGAGTGCACCAGGAGCGAGGGCGGCGGTCCCTTATTCCGCGAGGCCATGAAGACCATGGGCCGCGATCACTGGCTGGGGATCGGCTGGCCGAAAGAATACGGCGGACGCGATATGTCGAAGGTTGAGCAGATGCTCTTCGCCGACGAAGCCCAGCGAGCGTTCTTTCCGTTTCCGTTCCTAACAATTAGCACAGTTGGCCCGACCCTGGCCGAGTACGGAACCCCCGAACAGAAAACCGAGTTTCTGCCGCGTATTCTTGCCGGCGAGTGTTTCTTCTCGATTGGCTATAGCGAGGCCAGCGCCGGTACCGACTTGGCTTCCTTACAGACCCGTGCCGTGCGCGACGGTGACGATTGGGTCATTACCGGCCAGAAGCTTTGGACCTCTCTTGCGGAGTGGGCCGACTATGTGTGGTTGGCGGCACGTACCGATCCGGACGCGCCGAAGCACAAGGGCATTTCGATGTTCATCGTGGACACGAAGAGCCCCGGATACAGTTGCTCGCCGATTCGCACCATCGGCAGCATCGGAACGAATGCGACATACTACGAAGACGTGCGCGTACCCGCCTCGGCCCTGGTAGGTGGCGAGGGCGGCGGCTGGGGTCTGATCGTGAACCAGCTGAATCACGAACGGGTTTCGCTGTTTTCGCCAGGCATGCCGGGCCGACTTCACGCGGAAACCGTTGGCTGGGCACGTGCTAAAGTTATGGCCGACGGCCGACGGGTGATCGATATTCCTTGGGTGCGCCAGAACCTGGCTCGGGCTGAGGCAAAAATGGAAGTGCTGCGACTGCTGGCATGGCGGCAGGCATGGAACATGACCAACGGGACCTTCGACTACTCAGAAGCTTCAACGGTCAAAGTTTACGGAAGCGAACTCAACATTGAGCTGTACGGACTCTTGATGGAGGTACTTGGCGCTGCCGGAACCCTGAGACGCGGTTCGCCCGAAGCCCTGATCGGCGGCCGAGTTGAGCGCATGTATCGTTCGATGTTAATCCTGACGTTCGGTGGCGGAACCAACGAAGTGCAACGCGACATTATCGCGATCGCGGGCCTCGGTATGCCGCGCCCCTTGCGCTAGCGCGCTCGACCTTTCGGAGACGACGACATGGAATTCTCCTTTACTCAGGAACAAGACGACATTCGCAAACTGGCGCGCGAGATTTTCAAAGACCTCGCCGCCGCCGACAAACTGCCGGATTTTGAAGCCGCTGTTGAATGGTATGACGAGCCGCTTTGGAAAGCGTTGGCCGCTGCTGGCTTGGTTGGTGTTGCGCTGCCCGAAAGTGTTGGTGGGATGGGGATGGGGGTGCTTGAGCTCGCCGTCCTATGTGAACAGGCCGGAGTGTTCGCCGCGCCGATTCCGCTGGTGTGGACGACTGTGGCAGCGGGGGCGATTGCGCGTTTTGGCTCTCCTGAACAAATCGATCGGCTGCTCGCCGGAGTCGCCGATGGGTCTGCGTTGCTATCCATGGCTTTGGAAGAGCCCGACTCGATGGACCCCGAAGCGCCAGCTGCTCGGTTGGTTAACGGTCGCCTGCAAGGCACGAAGATCTGCGTGCCGGTTGCCTCTCGTTCGCGTGCGGTACTGGTGCCGGCACGAACCGATAGCGGCGTTGTCGTTGCAATCGTTGACCCGAATACCGACGGCGTAGAACTCCAGGCCCAGGAAGTCACGACGGGTGAGCTGCGTTACCGGATGTCGTTCAACGACGTTGTGGTGTCAGACCAGGACATTATAGCGGGCGGTGCGGACGTTCTGGCGTGGATCGTAGACCATACCATCGCCATGCTTTGTGCGACTGAACTAGGCGTTGCTTCGCAGGCTCTAAAGATGACCGCGAAGTACACCGGCGAACGGGAGCAATTCGGCAAGGCAATTGCCACGTTTCAGGCGGTTGCCCAGCGCGCCGCCGATGCCTACGTCGACGTCGAATCGATTCGGGTCGCGACCTGGCAGTCGGTGTGGCGGTTAGCCGAGGGCAAGGACGCGCGTCGTGAACTCGATATTGCCAAATTTTGGGCTGCCGAAGCGGGTCATCGTGCCTGCTACGCCGCGCAGCATCTTCACGGAGGGATTGGAGTCGACAAGGACTACCCGCTTCACCGCTACTATCTGCTGTCTCGGCAACTTGAGATCACTCTTGGTGGCGCAAAGGCTCACCTAGAAGCGCTTGGAGAACGAATCGCGGCCGAAGGCGTGACCGACTGAAAAGGGTGGGTCAGCCGCCCACCTGATACATTTCAATGCGGCGCGCAGCCGGCTGGCCCTTGCCGCGCAACTCTGAGTACCGATCGTTGCGACCCGTCCAGATCGCAGCGATTCGTGCGCGCAAGGCTTCGTCGTTGGTGCCATCGCGCAGCGAAGCCTTAAGGTCCACTCCACGTTCGGCGAACAGGCAGGTGACGAGCTGACCTTCTGTGGTCAGTCGCGCGCGGGTGCAGCCCCCGCAAAACGGTCGCGTCACCGATGCGATGACTCCGATTTCGCCCGCTCCGTCTAGGTATCGATAGCGACGCGCCACTTCGCCTTCGTAGTTTGGGGGGATCACTTCGAGAGGGAACTCTGCGGCGATCTTCTCGATGATCTCCCGCTCGGACACCACGGCGTCATCCGACCACTGATTGCGCGTGCCCACGTCCATATATTCAATGTAGCGCACGATGTGTCCGGTCCCGCGAAAGTGTCGTGCCAGGGCAACGATGTCAGGTTCGTTGACGCCTCGCTGTACAACACAGTTGATCTTCACTGGCGCGAGACCAGCGCGTTCGGCCGCGTCGATCGCGTCGAGTACGATCGACGGCTCACGAATCCCTCCGCTCATTCGCGCGAAGATGTTCGGGTCCAAGCTGTCCAGGGAAACGGTGACCCGGCGCAGCCCGGCGTCAGCGAGTTCGCGGGCGACCGCGCCCAACAGGAAACCGTTGGTCGTCAGTGACAAGTCGTCCAAGTTGGGAATGCGCGCAAGGTCGGCGATCAAAATCGGCAGCTGAGCTCGAAGGAGCGGTTCGCCGCCGGTGATACGAATTTTTCTAGTCCCCAATGCGACGAATGCAGCGGCCGTGCGGGTAATCTCTTCGAACGTCAGAATTTCCGGTTTCGGAAGGAATTCGTACCGCTCGCCGAAAACTTCCGCGGGCATGCAGTAGGGGCAGCGAAAATTGCAACGATCGGTGACCGAGACACGCAGATCGCGCAAAGGACGCGCGAGCTGGTCTAGCGGTCCAATGATCGTGGTTTCTGGAGGCGAATTGGGGGTCATCGTGGCGGCCGATCCGTTGGTGCGCTTGGGCCATCATGGTGGGGAGTGGGCGAACTGTCCATCGCTAGGCCCGGCTAGACCGCTGCTGTGTATTGTTGCCGCCCGGCGCGCAGTCTATCCTCCGGCTTGGCTCGCGCCATGCGATGCCCCCGGCCTCGGAGAGCCCTGAAATGGAACATTTAGAAATTACTCGTGACTGTGTGGCTGTTCGTATCCCGGCTGGCGACCCCATTACCTTGCCACAAGGTACAGAAGCCTATTTGACCCAGTCGTTGGGTGGCTCGTTTACGGTTCAGGTGCCTGCCTATGGCGGGTTGTTTCGCATTGCTGGCTCGGATGCCGATGCCTTGGGCAAAGACCCTCCCACCGCAGAAGCCGCTGTTGCGGTGGACGGTGATCTTGAGGCCCAGGTGTGGGCGGCGTTGGCAACCTGCTACGACCCTGAAATCCCCGTGAACATCGTAGATCTCGGACTCGTATACGACGTACGGTTGTCGGAAGTGGAGTCGGGGAAACACTCGGTTGCCGTGCAAATGACGTTAACAGCCGTTGGTTGCGGAATGGGCGGCGCGATCGCGGCGGATGCTCAGTCAAAAATTTCAACCGTTGCGGGGGTTGAGGAGGCGTCGGTCGATATCGTGTGGGAGCCGCAATGGAACCCGCGAATGATTTCCGAAGCAGGGCGCGCGACACTCGGTATCGAATAGCGTCGTTGGTCGCGGCCGACTTTTCACGATGATGAAGCGTTTTCTGCTGGTTGTCTGCTTAGCCGTTGCCTTCTTAGCGATGGGGGCGACCCTCGACGTTGCATCTACGCAGGCTGCACCTACGCAGGCCGGGCCTCGCATCGTGCAAGGAACCCAGACCACCGCTTTCCCGGCTGTCGGGATGTTAATGGCGGGCAGCGAACAGGACCGTCGATCGATGGTGTGTACAGGGACGATGGTCGGCTGTCGCACATTCCTGACAGCGGCCCACTGTGTCTGTCTTGGCAGCAACACGGGGGCGGATTGCCAGCCTCCGACAGCGCCCGATGCGTCGCGATATCACGTGTTCCTCCAGCATGCGGGAGTCTTCGATGTCGAGCGGATCGCTGTCCATCCCAATTTTGATTTTCCCGATGCGGATCTTGCGGTGATCACGCTCGCCAACGACGTTTTAGGCGTCGCGCCGGTGGCTTTGACAAGTACGCCCGCGGTCGCTCCGAGGCACGCGCAGGTCGTAGGTTTTGGCCGGCCCACCGGAGTCGCTCCGTTGATTCTGGGCATCAAGCGGGAAGGGGCCGTTCGTACGACCACGTGCAACAGCGACGACAACGACGAGATGATTTGCTGGGACTTTGTGGGGGAGGGGGCCAACACCTGCAGTGGCGACTCGGGTGGTCCGTTGTTTTTTGGTGATGGTTCCGACCGAGTGCTGGCCGGGGTCACCGGTGGCGGCGATGCAGCCAATTGTCTTGCTCCCGATCACAGCCACGATGTGAATCTGTTTAAGTATCGCGATTGGATTTCGTCCCAAGCACCCAAGATCGATGGGATTACGCATTGTGGCGCCGGACCTCAGGCTGGCGATGAGGCGGGTCCAATCGTTGGGTTCGCCGGGGAACTGTCAGAGGCGGCGATGGCCGAAACCCATTCCTTCGAGGTTCTCGAAGGCACTCGCGAGTTGCGCGTCGGGTTCAACGGCCGCGAAGGCCAGGCGACCGATTTCAGCTACTTTGTGCGCCAAGGGGTTCCCGCCCAAGACGGAATTGCGGACTGCACGCACATTTTGCCCCTCCAAAGCGGGCTCTGTGTGTTCACGAATCCAACGCCGGGCACCTGGTTCGTAACGGTAGAATCGTTCCGCGGCAGCGGTGAGTACCAGTTCTCGGCTTTGGCGATCCAGCGAATGATTGCCTGTGGGGACCCCGACGGCAGCGGTACAGCGACCGCGAGCGACGCCTTATTCGCGCTGCGTGCCGCTGTGGGGGCTGGCGTCTGCGCGCCGAGTGTCTGCGACGCAGACGGATCGGGGCGGGTTACTGCCGGCGACGCATTGACGATTCTTAGGATCGCTGTCGAACAAGTGGCCTCGTTAGCCTGCCCGACGGTGGAGCCCGCCTAGGCCGGGCGAATGTGCGTGTCGCTGGCCGCCCAGCCGAGGTGGTGCTGCGGTGGTTTCGTAAGGCCGAACTCCATTATTGTCCCCGTCGAGAATGCGCTGTAAAGTGACGAGATCCCCCTCGGATTCGCTGGATAGCCCGTGGCATCGCGACGTCCAGGCCTACCAACGAGGTTTCCCCTAATGTTTGTCGTCACCAACCGCATCCCCGTCTCCGAAGGTCATGAATCGGACTTCGAAGAGCGTTTCCGCAAACGGGCTCACCTGATCGACAGCTCGCCAGGGTTCATCCGGAATTTGGTGTTGCGCCCGGTGTCGCGGCGCTTCGACCACGCCACTGGCGCGTGGAAGGAGAACGAAGAGCAAGGCTACTATCGGGTCGAAACCTACTGGGAAACCGAAGCCGATTTCTGGGCCTGGACTCGTAGCGAAAGTTTTCGCTTGGCACACTCGAATCGCCCTCCGGCCGAGATGTTCGCGGGACCCAACGTCCTGGAGATTCACGAGATCATTCAATCAACCGAGCGGGCTGATCAGCCCCCGACCCAGGCCCAAAGCGATGATGCGTAAGTACAGTACCCGGGCGGCAATCGTCACGTTCGGAATTGCAGCGTTCGTTGCAAGTTCGGCAAACGTCGCGATCGCGGTCATTGACGCGACGACCGCCGACGATATCTGCGCGCCTACCGAAGATCCGTGTGTGATTACCCAACGCGTTGATGTCTCGGTGCCCGATGGCGAATTCATGGCGGTCCTAGATTTCGGGCTGCGTACTGTCCAAACCATTGGCGGCGGATTTTTCAACTTGGGATCTGAGTCGGTCGAGCTCTATGCGGGGCGTTGGCAGCTCGGTGGTTCCGGCAATTCGATTGTGGCTGTGGCAAGCGGTCAGGGTGGATTTGTGGTCGTCGCGGCTCGAGGCGCGTGTTCGGATGATGCCGAGCGTGTTTGTCAGATAAATGATGATTGCGAAGGCGAACTCGCGACGTGCAGCGGCGGTGACGGGCGTCTCGATGTAACTGCTCGTATCAACGTGCAGGCGGCTGAGCCCGGTGGAATCACGTTGCGTTCAGCAGGGGACATGACGATCGCCGCCACGCTCGATGCCGACGCAACTTCAGGTGACGCCAGCGGTGGGGACATCGATCTGGAAAGTGCAACCGGCACGGTAAATGTTGCGGGCGGGTTGTCTGCGAAATCCGGCGGTTTCGGTACCGGCGGTGACGTAACGATCGGTGCAGGGGTGGACGTTTTGATCCAAACGGCGATGGACCTGACCGGCGGTGATGGCGATGGCGGGTCGGTGCTGCTCGACGCCGATCGCGATATTATTATCACTAATGACATCGACGTGAATGCAGGTGTGGGAGCTGGTTCGGGAGGATTCATCGATATCGCGGCAAACCGGGACCTTGTGATTTCAGGGGGCGGGCCTTCCAACCCGGTGAAGATTTTTTCCGAAGGGCACGAAGACTCCGACAGTTTTTCCGGCGACGGCGGCGATCATAGCTATCTGGCCGGGCGCGACATTATCATCAACGAGTTCGTTGAGATCACCACCATTGGCGCGCGCCCAGAGGGCTTTGGCGGTGAGATTTCTCTCGATGCAGTTCGCGACTTGATCATCGCCGGTGACCTCAAAGCCAGCAGTAAAGGATCAGCCGGCGAAGGTGGTTCAATCGTATTGTTTGCCGGCGGCGCGCTCACGGTAGAGGACGCCGCAGATTTTGACACCACAGCGGGCGACGGTGCCGGAACGCTTGAGGCGACCTCCGTGGGTGTGATGGATTTCGGAGGATCGCATGATTTACGCGCCATTCAGGGGGACGGTTTCGGTGGCGATGCGTTCGTGAGTTCCGAAGCGGAGATGATGATCCGCGGAGAGATGCTGACAAACGGCGATTCCGCGGTCTTGTTCTTTTCCGCTTGTCGTCTCACCGTTGAGTCGACGGGCTTCCTGAACAACGTGTCCGTCGACGGACTCAACGAACTTGAGGTTCGGGAGAGTATGCGTATCGAGTCTGGTGGACGCTTGTCGGCACCAGATGGGGCAAATGCTTTGGTCTACAGGGCGGCGGAGAAAGCGCCCGTAATCCTGGGCACGATTACTCCCGATCCAAGTCTTGAACTTCGCGAATCGCTGGTTGGGTGCCCGGTGTGCGGCAACTCGGAGATCGATCAGGGTGAATCCTGTGACGATGGCAACGTTGTCTCGGGCGATGGTTGTGCTGACGTTTGCCAACTTGATGCCTGCGTTGCGCAAACCCCGGATTTCCCCAATGTCCCCATTTGTGACGACGCTAAAACCTGCACGGTCGACTCTTGCAACATTACGCTCGGGCTTTGTATTCGCATTGTGAACTGTGACGACGGTGTTGCCTGTACCACGGACCGTTGTGCTGGCGATGTATGCGTCAACACTCCTGTGGACACTCGTTGTGACGATGGTTCGTTCTGCAACGGCCCCGAAACCTGCGACCCGCAAAGTGCTTGCGTGTTTGGGGTGCCGCCGGACTGCAGTGACGGGATTTCCTGCACAACTGACACCTGCGATGACGAAGAAGGAGCCTGCGCGCACGCTTCCAACGATGACGCTTGCCAGGATGGCATTTTCTGCAACGGCGCCGAAACTTGTAGCGCTGTCACCGGATGTGAAGATGTGGCCGACGTCGTGTGCGACGACCCGTTTAGTTGCACGGATGATTCCTGCGATGAACTCAACGACCGATGCGTGAACATCCCGTTTGATGACCGTTGTACCAGCGGCCCCTGTAGTGACCCGGTTTGCAACCCGGCGGTTGGTTGTCGCAGGGTGGACAATGGAACCTGTGTGACAACGACAAGCAGCACGCTGCCGTTGAATCTTATTTGTGGCGATGTCGATTTTAGTGGCCGTGTGTTGGCGAGCGACGCGCTGTTGACGCTACAGGCGGCCGTCGGGCTCGGAATTTGTGATATCCGAGTTTGCGATTTCGACGGTAACGGCTCGGTGCGGGCTACGGATGCACTCTTGATCCTTCGTTTTGCGGTCCAATTGCCGGAGGTTCCAAACTGCAACTTCGGTGCTGGGGCCGCCTCGGGGGCACGCTACGGGACGACGTCAACCTCGACCACTACCTCGACCACTACCTCGACGACGAGCACGTTGATTGAGGCCCCGACTACAACACTGCGCCAATAAATGTGAACTCCTCGCTTCGCGGGGCAGATCGGACGGACACGGAAAACTCATGAGCAAAGCAGCTGGGAACGGCGAAAAATTGAACACGCGCAGTCGCGCTATCACACAGGGCACGCAACGTGTCCCCAACCGCGCAATGATGCGTGCGGTTGGTTTTACGGACGGCGACTTTGACAAGCCGATTATCGGGATCGCCAACGGCCAAAGTGATATTACCCCATGCAACGCTGGGCTGGGCGAGCTTGCCATCGAAGCGGCGCGCGGCGTGCGTGAGGCCGGCGGCATGCCGCAGACTTTTGGCACCATCACCGTTTCAGATGGCATCTCCATGGGAACAGAGGGGATGAAGTGCTCGTTGGTTTCTCGCGAAGTAATCGCCGACTCGATCGAGACGGTTTGTCGCGGGCAGTTGATGGACGGAGTAATCGCTGTCGGTGGTTGCGACAAAAACATGCCCGGCGCGATGATTGCCTTTGCGCGTTTGGATATCCCCGGGGTGTTCGTTTACGGCGGGACGATCAAGCCCGGACACCTAGCCGGGCAAGATTTAACTATCGTTAGCGCCTTCGAAGCTGTTGGCGAGTATGGCGCCGGGCGCATTGACGAGGCAGCTCTACGCGCCGTTGAATGCAACGCGTGCCCCGGTAAGGGGTCGTGTGGTGGCATGTACACCGCCAACACGATGTCGAGTGCCTTTGAAGCTATGGGCATGAGTTTGCCGGGCTCTTCGACGATGGCGGCTGAGGATGCCGAGAAGGCCGTAAGCGCGTACGCTTCGGGTAAGGCGTTGGTCGAGTGTATTCGGCAAGACCTTACCCCGCGTAAGATCATGACGAAGAAGGCCTTCGAGAACGCGATCGCCGTCGTTATGGCCGTTGGTGGATCAACCAACGCGGTGCTCCATCTGCTGGCCATCGCCCATGCGGCTGAGGTCGATTTGACCCTGGCCGATTTCGAACGACTGCGCGAAAAGCTCCCCGTGTTCTGTGATCTGAAGCCCTCGGGCAAGTACGTCGCCATCGATCTACACCGTGCCGGCGGAATTCCGATGGTGATGAAGATGTTGCTCGACGCTGGGCTTCTTCATGGCGAGTGCCTCACGATCACAGGTAAAACCATTGCTGAGAACCTGGCGGACGTTCCGTCGGCGCCGTCTTCGGATCAAGACGTCATCCGTCCTGTGGCCGAACCGATCTACGCGCGCGGTCATCTTGCTGTGATGCACGGGAATCTGGCTCCTGAAGGTGCAGTTGCGAAGATCTCTGGTCTGAAAATGACCAAGATCACTGGCCCGGCCAGGGTCTTTGATTCCGAAGAGGAATCCATGGAGGCCATCATGGGCGACCGCATCAAACCCGGTGATGTTCTGGTGATTCGCTACGAAGGGCCGAAGGGCGGCCCGGGTATGCGCGAAATGCTGGCGCCGACCAGTGCGATTATCGGTCGCGGGCTTGGCGAAAGCGTTGGCTTCATTACCGATGGTCGTTTTTCTGGTGGCACCTATGGTTTGGTGGTTGGACACATCTCGCCGGAAGCTGCTGTCGGAGGCCCGATCGCCCTGATCGAAGAGGGCGACACGATCACGCTCGATGGCGATCTTCGCGACCTACATCTTCACATCGACGAGGCCGAGTTCGCCCGTCGCGCCAAGGCTTGGAAAGCCCCGGAACCTCGCTACAAGACCGGCGTTCTTTTCAAGTTCGCCAAGCTCGTAAGTAGCGCCTCCAAGGGCGCGGTAACCGGCTGAGGCACACCTCCCGTTTCTTCCAAGGCGACGCGTTCGACACAAAATTCACCACTACCGGGCCCAGCCGGTACTGGTGAGGTTTTGGCATGGGCGATGTTCGACTTTGCGAACTCAGGTTACACGACCGTCGTTTTGACGGCGGTGTTCAACGCCTACTTTGTTGCCCACGTTGCTGGCGCAATGGATTCGGGCGCCGCGACCTTACTGTGGACGCTCGCCGTTGGGGCCGCCAATGCTGCTGTTTTGTTGACGGCGCCGATCGTCGGCGCTTACGCAGATGCGCGAGCGGCCAAGAAACGAATGCTCGCGTGGACGACCGCGATTTGCGGCTGCGCGACGGCGTTGTTGGCCACGGTTGGACCCGGCGACGTGGTACTGGGTTTCGTTTTGATTGTGGTTTCAGCGTTCGCGTTTGGCACCGGCGAAGACCTGATTGCCGCTTTCCTCCCCGAGATCGCTACGCGCGAGAACATGGGGCGCATTTCCGGTTACGGCTGGGCGCTCGGTTACGTAGGTGGGCTGGCCACGTTACTCGCTACCCTGGTTTGGATTCGAGCTGGTGAGGCGGCGGGGAGAACCGGGGCGGAGTCGGTACCAACGGCGATGCTGATCGTGGCCGGGGTGTATGTTGCTGCTGCGTTGCCAACGTTCTTGTGGCTCCAGGAGCGGGCGCAACCGGTGGGCGAATCAGGTGTTAGTGCGGTTGCGGGAGCGCGGCAAGCGCTTGCACGTCTAGTGCAGACGATACGTGCTGCGCATGAGTTTCAAGATCTATTCCGGCTTCTGGCATCGATCACTGTCTATGCTGCCGGGGTGAATACCGTTGTTGTTCTGGCCGCCGTGTATGCGCAGCAGGTACTCGGATTCACGACGCAGGAAACACTGCTTTTGATTCTCGTTGTTAACGTGGCAGCTGCGGTTGGAGCGTTTGCGTTCGGGCATCTACAGGATCGCTTCGGTTCGGTTCGTACTTTGTCGTTCACGTTGCTTTTGTGGATTGCCGCTCTAATTGGCGCGGTGCTCGGTGAAACCAATCTTGAGTTTTGGGTTGTGGGTCACACGATGGGGTTCGCGATGGGCGGCAGTCAGTCAGCCGGACGGGCCTTGGTCGGCCAGTTCGCGCCGGCGGGCAGACAGGGTGAATTCTTCGGTTTGTGGGGTCTGGCGATGAAGCTTTCCGGAGTGTTAGGACCGCCAACCTATGGACTGGTCGCCTGGGCCAGCGGTGGCCAACACCGGCTGGGGTTGTTGGCGACGATGGCGTTTTTTGTGGTCGGTCTGGTCATTCTTAGCGGCGTTGACGAAGCTCGCGGTCGTGCGGCTGCGCTACAGGTGATCCCCGAAGATTGAGGTCGTGCCGGTCGTAGTTGAGCGCAATTCCACGTTTGGGTTGCGGCTTTCGGTTGCGACCTGTGTCTGTCCACGTTCGAGACTAGTTTGCTTTGCCCATGCGCGCACAACGATCCTCACGACCCGCTTGGTGGTCGTTCCTGTTTTTTTACGCGACCCCCCGCCAAGCGGTGTGACTCGTCGCCATTGGGCTGTACTTGGGGCGCTTGGCGCAAGCTACATCGTAAATTCCTACAACCTCGGAATTCTCAACCTCGCTGTGCCCCAGATTCAGATGGGTTTGGGGGGCCGAGTCCGACGTTGGAACGATGGCGGGCCTCGTGCGTTTCGGGGTGATCCCGGCGTTGGCCCTGAACATTCTGGCCGACCGTATTGGACGTCGCAGGCTTCTGCTTGTGACGATTCTCGGATTCACGGTGTGCACCTTTGCTACTGCGTTCTCCCTAAATGTAATCGACTTTGTCGTACTGCAGTTTTTCGCGCGCATGTTTATCTACTCAGAAGAGATGCTCGCGATTGTGGTCGTGGCCGAAGAGCTTCCGGCAAAGGCTAGGGCTTCGCCTTCGGTTTGGTTTCGGCGAATCCTTTCCCGCAAAGCACGAGCGTGCTCGGTGAGCGGGTCAATTACGATTTTGAGGCTGGCTTGGTCGCCGGACCCGGTAGCTCTAATGGAACTCTGGATTTCGAAATTCCAGCGGATACACCAGACGGTACGGTCCTTACGCTGCAAGGCGAGGTCTCAGACGCGATCGGGCGTACAGGTGGAGATTCCCGACAGGTTGTAGTGCGTCAGCCCGGAATCCCGGGTGACGACGTCGTGCTGTTCATTGACCACACGGCCGCTTCCACGGTTCTTGTAGGCGGCGAGCTTCGAAGCACTCTAGTCGTGGACAATGCGGGCCGGGCTGACGCGACGAGCGTTGAGGCGGTTTTGGACGGACCCGCGTCGCTGACGTTTGTCTCCTCCACACCCGCGCCGTCCACTGTCGATACGATCGACGGGCGTACGGTGATTCGCTGGAATTTAGATACCGTTGCCGGCCCTGGTAACTCTCGCATCACGGTGGTTCATCAGGTACCGGCGAGCGTCAATGTAGGTGAAGAGTTGGAGTTGGCAGCTTCGGCTTCGGATCTTTTGGGCAATACCGCGGCGGATTCCGTTACGGTTACGGTTAGAGACTGAAGACTTCCGTTATCGCGCGTTAATAGAAGAGGCTGGGCTTATTGCTCGGCCTCTTTTTTTTGACGGAATGGCGCGCCTAAAACAGTGAGGCGCTTGCGCTTCGATCCACACGACTGGGAATTGTAACTCGAAAATTACAGATTTCGGGAAAATTCGACACCAAGTTTCTATCGATTTCTAAGAGCTCGGAAGAAACGTTCCAACTGGCCGCTGCCGACTACAAACCGGACTGGTTAGCCCTGGAACGCAGGGGCTATGTCTTTGGTTTCGTCTGAATGAATCGTTGGGTCCCGCATCGTAGATACTCCACAATCGCGCCGTTCTCGCGTGCCTCGGAAGCTGGCACGCTTAACGAAAACAACGGAGTTTGATGATGAGAATCACGTTCGAAAAGTTCGCGACTATCGCGACTATCACGACTATCACGACTATCACGACTATCGCGCGGGTCTCTGCGGCAATTTTTGTGGCGATGCTT
>JBLFWR010000050.1:0-20747 GCA_047611725.1 Binatia bacterium
CATCTACAGTTGCGGCTCCCCGGCCTGCGACTGTTTGGCCAGGGCAACGTCCACTGCCACGTCCACCGCCACTCGTCGAACAGTGACAACTTTGCGCTCCACCCATCCGTCTAGTGCGCACGAGGCAGCCTCGTCGCCGAGTTCCGCGCTAAGTTGTCGATAGAAAAAACCGTCCATCGACAGCCATGCCTTGGGATCGACCTCGGTGGCCAGTCGGAATTCTCCGAGGCGTTGCGGTGAGATGAGTGGCTTGATCCAGTCGTCGGCGAGCCACTTTGGCAAAGCCCGATAGTCGCGGGTGATGGCCGTGCTCTTCGGCTTGTACGCGAACAGCGACGGCTCCTCTTTGAACCGTGCGCGATACAGATCTTCGTAGGCGGCGAAGCCAGCGTGGGCTCCCTCACTCATTGCGCCCAATGCCATTGCGTAGCCGCCGGTGATGTCACCTGCCGCGTATAGGAACGGCAGAGACGTTCGTGAGTTGCGATCAACGATCATGAATCCGGTTTCGTCGCGTCCGAGGTCGCCGTGTACACAAAAGTCGGGCCGAATTTCGAAAGCGTTGTAGTCGATGATGACAGCGGCGACACGGCTGTGTTGTTCGCCACCTTCTCGATCGTGCCAGGTCGCCGTAAGGTTGTCGTTGTCGTCGACGATTTCGCTGTAGTGCCCGTTCAGCAGCTCGCCGGGTAACTTGGCCGCTAAGTCTGCGCGCAGTTTTTCGTGTTGGGTGTCGTCTTGGGTATCACGGCTGCCGGGGGTCGTCGAAAAGTCGAGCAGAAAGCGAAATCTAGCGTCGGTTTCTGCTGCAATATCGGAGAAGACGGACGCAAGCAGTGCCGTGTGTTCGTTGCCGACGACCAGAATCGGATGCTCAGTACCTCGAGTTTGTGGGATCTGGCGAAACAGCCGCCACAGATGGTCATAGCCCATGTAGGTGACGTAGACGCCGTGCGAAAACAGAGGAGCTTCTTTGCCCTGGGAGCGAAGCCCCGTAGCGACGATCAACGCGGCCGAACGCAGTGTTCGGCCCGATGCGGTCGTTACCTGCCAGACATCCCCGGTTCGTTTGGCGCCGACGACGCGGTCGTTGAAAATCGGGATCTCGAAATTCTTACAGTCGGCGAGCAGGCGACCGGTGAGATCTTCACGCTGCAGGTAGAAGCTCGGCCCGGTTAGAAAAATTCCGCGCCAGGCCGCCAAGCCGCCCGGAACTCCCGATTCAAAAACTGCGGTTTCCAACGGAATGGCGCCGTGTCCCTTGACCCAACGAGTACGAATCGCCGCAGCTAAGCCCGCGGGGCCTCCACCGACAACGATTACGTCGAAGTCGATGTCGTTCGATTTGGCGTTGGCGTTGTTCGCCTTGTCTGACGGGACAGTCGGATCCGCAGCATTCATGGTTCTAAAGAGGTTGTGATGGGTCGACGAGCCAGGCCGACATGCCGCCTCTGCAAAGCAAGGCAAGATCATAGGCGTCGGGCGGTTCAACTTGGGCGAGTACGTTTCCGTGGGCGTCCGCGATGCTTCCAAGCTCGGGCACGACCAGCAGTTCGTCCACGCCGCGAAGGGCTTGTATCGCTTCCCCGGCTTGCAATACCCACAGGCCGGCGTTGACGGCGTTTCGCCAAAAGATGCGACTGACGGTTGTGGCGATCACCAGTTGGAACCCGTTCAAAACCAATGACTGCAGCGTGGTTTCGCGACTCGAACCGTAGCCGAAATTGCGCCCCCCAACGATGATCGAGGGCGTGGCGCCATTCGCTTTCGCTTCTGCTTGCTCAGTCTCTTCGCGTGAGCCAGCACGAAAGCCCGCCTTCACCGTCGACGCGTCCAGACTGTAGAACCGGCTTGGGTGTAGTACGTCGGTGTTCAGGTCATCGCCCATATGAACGACGCCACCGCGAATCTGAGCTGGCGCTGTCATGCGGGTGGCAACCGGTCGGGTGTCACAATCGAACCCACTACGGCTGAGGCGGCGACGGTTGCCGCACTGCCAAGCCAGATCTCGCTTTCGGACGAACCCATGCGACCCTGAAAATTTCGGTTCATCGTGGCAATGCAGACATCAGCTTTGCCGAGGATTCCTTTGTCGATTCCGCCACAGGGGCCGCAGCTCGGGTTGCCGATTACGAAGCCTGCTTCCAACAACACCTCAAGATAGCCCGCACGCATCGCATCGAGAAAGGCCTGCTTCGACGAAGGAATCGCGATCGCTTTGATTCCTGGAGCGACTTTGCGTCCGCGAAGAATGCGAGCGGCGACTTCGAAATCTTCGAGCCGCCCGCTATTGCACGACCCCAGGTATGCTTGTGTGATGGGTGTGCCGACGGCTTCGGACGCCTCCACGACATCGAAGGGAGAATGAGGACGCGCCACGCGCGCAGCGAGTTGGTCAACGTCGATCTCGATCACCGATTCATAGGCCTGTGCGCGCGCCGGTTCAGCTTCCCAAGGCTCCTGTGCGAACAAACCGTTGGTCGCTCCGCCATCAACGACCATGTTGCTTAGCGGTACGCGTTGTTCGAAAGAAAGGCTGTTTTCCGTGTCGTCAAAGAACTCAAGACAGCGGCGGTGAAACCCTTCAGGACCAAGGCGCGCGAACACTTCGAGGATGATGTCCTTGCCGCTTAACCAACGATCAGTCCCTTCGCCCAGGCCTTTGCCGACGATACGAATGGCCACGGCATCTTCGTACTCAACCCAGATTGCGTCTTTGCGTAGCGCATAGAGTAGGTCGTGCGATCCGAATCCGGCTGCCCAGGCACCGGTGACTCCAGCCGTGACCGTGTGAGAATCGGCCCCAACCACGAGAGACGTTTTGCCGAGACGAGAGTCTTCAAGCAGCAACTGGTGACAAATTCCCGTGAACTGCTCGTAGCGATCCTGCCACCCGAAGTCGCGAACGATCTCGCCAACTCGTGACAGAATTTCGGCGCGCTCAATCGAACTGGGAAGCGCGAAATGATCGGCGACAACCAAGACCTTTTCCTGGCTGATTACAGGTCCACCCAGCCGGGCGAGTTCGTCACCGACCAGTGCAATGGCGTATTCGGGTAGAAGGTAGAGGTCAGGTCGTACGGCGAAGTGGCGGCCGATGGGATCGATGCCGGGGATGCGATGTCGGTCGAGCAGCCGGTGAGAGATTGGTGTCGGCACGACGATGAATCAGGCGTGAGCCTTACGGCGTAGGTCGTCGACCAACGCCAGGAGATCCTTGTCTTCGAGGCAACGTCCTTCGAGTGCACCGTAGAGCGCGTCGATGTGGGTGCGACTAGAAGTGGTACGCGTGGTAGCCAGTTCGCGAACGGCCCAGAACAGGTCGTTGATCAAATCGTCGTCGGCGGTCACATCCCAGGTCGCCAGCACGTGGCGAATGTGTGCGCGTCCGCTGCTGGTTCCCAGCGTGAAAGCCCGTGTGGAACCAAAATCGGCCGGGTCCAGTGCTTCGTAGACCTCTGGATTCTTGAGCATACCGTCGACATGGATTCCCGATTCATGGCGAAACGCAGTCCAGCCGACCAACGGAGCCTGTATGGGAAGCGGGATGCCGCTTTCTTTCTCCAACTCGCGAGAGGCATCGCAGAGCTGAGCCAAATCCCAGTGCCCGGATACTCCCAGCAACTTCATCAGCGCGGCAGCAACCTGCAATGTGTCCGCATTGCCTGCGCGCTCGCCGAGGCCGTTCAAGGTGCACGAAAGCAAGCGCGCTCCGCAGTCCCAGGCTTGAATCGTATTGGCGGTGGCCATGCCGAAATCGTTGTGGCAGTGAACGCCGATTGGCAAAGCGTCTGAGCGAGACAAAGCCGGAGAGAGCCATTCCTCGACGCGCGAAGGGGTCATCGTGCCCACGGTGTCGCACAGGAACAGAGCCTTGGCTCCTTGATCCGTGCACTGTTCCGCGAACGAAGAAATAAGTTGTTGAGACCCACGAGAGCTGTCTTCCGCAACCACCCAGGTTTGAAGTCCGTACTTTGCCGTGGCGTCTAAAGTATCGGCGACGCGGCGACGAAATTCGTCAGTTGTCCAGCCGAACTTGCGTTCAATATGAATTTCGCTGGCGGGAAAGACGACGAACACGTCACGTATTCCGTGATTGGCAGCGGCGGCTAAGTCGTTGTCTCGGGCTCGCACGCTGGCGGCACCTGTTACGGAATCGGGTAGCGACGCATTCATGTCGGCGATATCGCGCCAATGCGTTTCGTCCCCCGGCAGGCCGAGGTCGATGAGGTCGACCTTGGCCGCAGCAAGCCGCGCCAAGATCCGGCGGCGCGCCGCCGCATCAAAACCAACGCCCGTGACCTGCTCGCTTTCGCGCAAGGTGTTGTCAACGAGCATCCCATCGACGAGCCGCTCAGGCATAGCGAGGCCTCGTTTTCGGGAACGCCGGGGCAAGTGCCCGAGCGGCTTTGGCGTATGGATAGGAGCGGGAAATCTCGGTTTGCTCGCCGAGGCCGACGCTTGCGGCGATTTCGTTGCGGCGTCCGAGGCACCAGCGTCGCCCGTCGGCAGGTTGCGAAGGCTTCGTCGCATCCTCGCCGTAGAAGCAAAACTCCATGCATTTCAGGCCCTGAATGTTGGCCTCAAAATCTTGGATCGATCCCTGGTCACGTGCGTCTCCGAAGTAGTCGAGAATCTTGTACCCGAGCGACGAATAGGTATCTCCGCCACCCTTTCCGCCACCGTGAAGATTGTAGAAGTCGACCACGCTCTTGCGATCGGTCTCCATATTGAACATCTCAGGCCTTTCGTACTGAGGGCTGCCCGGCTCCAACTGTACACTCCAGATCATGATGCGCTTGGAGATCGTGTAGTTGTCGCGAATACGGCGGATCATCTTATTCGCGTCCAGGGCCGTGTGGACGTTCTCGTAGGGCAAAGCCGTGGTGAAGAAGATGTCAGCGGTGATCCCGAACTCTTCCAAGTCATCCATCGACTTGAAGAACTCTTCGTCGGTATAGAACGGTTGCTTGTTCTTGCGACGGACTTCTTCGTTGCCGGCATCCGGACTCAAGGCCAAGTACGAATGTTCATTGTTGTGGCCGAATGTTTCGACCCACTCGGTCAGGAAGCGGCGTGTGGGTAGACCCCAACATTCGAAGTAAAAATCGACATCCAGCTTACGTCGTCGAATCTCGCGAAACATGTCTACGTAGTAGTCGTCGCGATCAGGGGTCGGATCGAAGCACAGGGCCATCGTGCGGTAGCCGTGGCCCAAGGCGAGTTCGATGTCGTCAACAACGCGGCTGTAATTACGGAAGCGAAGCTTGGCGGTGGCGGTCAGGTCGCCGAGCACTGCGCGGTTGCCGCCGCAAAACGTACATTCCCAGGCGCAACCGCGGCCGGTGAACAATGGGAAGAAGCTGCGCTTGCCAAGTTTTTGCGTCGCATCGTTACGGCCAGCAGAGAACTGCTTTGGGTAGGCTAGCGGAAAGCCGAAGCGGTCAACGTAGATATCGGCGTTTCGCACCATCGACAGGTCGCCAAAGGTCAGCTGGTCGATCATGTCCTGATCGCTGGCCACCCGACGTGTATTGGAGATGATCTCGCCGTCGGCTCGTCGGTACACGAGGTTGGCCACGTCGCTCATCTCGCGCTTGCCGGCGTGAGCCTCGGCCAGCTCGACTGCCGAGATCTCGCCGTCGCCGACGATGACCGCGTCAACAAAAGGATACTCGGCTAAGATATCGCGGGCGAAGTAGGCGGCTGTGATCCCGCCGAGAAAGATAAACGCTTCCGGCTTGGCGGCTTTAATTCGCTCTGCGACGTCAAGTACGTCGAAGGTTTGGTAGTGCCAATACAAAGCCATGCCGATCAACGAGACGTCCATGTTGGAAATCTCTTCGACGGTGGAGTGTTTAGGGTCTTTGATCCATTCGACACCAAGATGGATGATTTCGGTCGAAACGCCGTTTCGCTCGAGCCAGTTGGCGATCGCTGGCAATCCCATAGGCATGTACGTGATGTTCATGAACTCGCCGAGGGGAGCATAAACACTTGAAAACTTGGGTACGTGGAGAAGTAGACAGTCCATGCGTGGGTCGCCAAAAGGCTCCGGATACTAAGGTACGGACACGTTGCTTACCAGCCGGGGTGACAGTTCGGTAAGCATGCACCGAAAGGCTTTACGCGCAGCGTTAAAAATCCTGCTGAGATGACAACCAAGGCTTCCGCCGCCCAACGCCAGTAGCCATTAGCCATTAGCCAGGAAGCGGCCCCGGCCTAGAAACGATTCAAAGACGCGGCCGCGTATTTGGCCAGCGTGGGCAGGGTGGTCGAAGCGATGCGTCCCGGGTGCCCGTAGAACTGCAACAGGGCTGGCAGCACTGTTGGTACTTTTCGCGCGTCAAGGGAGTCGAATCGTTCCGGTTCGGTGCCCGACCACAGCGAGGTGCCGGGTCTAACCATGAGCGGCGAGATTGTCAGCCAATCCAGTCCGACGCGTGATGCATAGCTTGCGATTGCCCGAGGCGATAACGGAGGTTCCTCCAAGCCATACACAAAATGGCCGACGGTGCGGATTCCTGCCTGGTTTACTGCCTTCAGCGCTTCGCGAACATCGGTACTGCGCGTGTCTTTACGACGATCTGCCAGCACTTCGGGATCGGGCGAGTCGATCCCGAACTGGAGAACCCGACAACCGTTGGCGTGCAAAAGTTCTGCGTGCTCGGCGATTCCATCGATCCGCGCAAACGCGTTCCACGCTAGGCCGAGTGAACCGAGTTGCTCGGCAACCGCCAGATAGTGGCCGGGGGCGCTGTTGAACGTGGCGTCGCGAACGTAAACGTGGCGGCACCCCGCCCGTTTGGCTGCCTCAAATTCAGCGAAGATTTCGTCGATGTCGCGAAAGGCCGGATCGTAGGTCGACAGAATGCAATAGTCGCAATGGTGAGGGCATCCGACCTGAGTGAACACGCTCGCAAATGGTTCCGGCGTATCAAAGGGAAGACGGTAGCGCGCCAAGTCCCAAGCCTGGAACGGTTGCACGCCCAGGCGAAAACCTTTGGCAGGCCTGGGCAGGTGAAACTGGTCCTGTTCGTTGCGCCACACTCGTGGGCTGCTGCCCGTTAGGTCGTGGAGCGTTGGAGGGTCTGCGAGCTCAGGAATGATTCCCGCCAGACCGGGCAGTTCGTCGAAGACATAGGCAGGCTCGTGGCGAGCTAAATCTCCAGAGAGAAAAACCGGCGGGTTGTCGCCTTCTATGACCTCGCGCCAGAACCGACGTTGATCGATCCAACCCCAGGCACCGACCAATCCGATGATTGCGTCGTAGCCTTGGTAGTTCGCCGGTGCAGCCGAGCCTTTGAAGCCGAGATCGACAATGTCGACTTCGACTCCATCAGTGGCCAGACGCGCTGCGAACGCGCAGAAGTCTAGCGGGTGCCAGCGAAACGGGCCCTTCTGGGGTTGCGAGCAATAGCCGTCGAGTTGGTAGCGCGCGCGCCCTTGGCCAGGAGGGTGCAGAAGCAGGACGCGGCCGTTGCTCAACCGGGGAATCCCCACAAGCGCCCGATTCCAAAGAAGTCCTTGGCGAAGGTCAGGCCGCCAGCACCAAGATTTACTGCGTCTTGGAGCGTTCGCAGGTCACGGATCCGCTCGTAAAAGTACTTGGGCCGGACGTAGAAATCGGAACTGGACTGCTTCAGCCAAATCCGCGCCTCGTCCATCGTATGGCCGGACACAGTCACTTCGGCTAACCGCGACGGTTTGTCAGAGAGGTAATATCGCTCGAGATCGTCGTCGGTGATCCAGCCGTCCTTAATTTTCTGGCGGGTCAGCGGATTGATCGGGTCGGCCATCAGGATGTCGTAGAGGACGTAGTCGGGCTTAAGTTCACGCACGTAACGGATGGTTCGTTGGATCGACTGCTCAGTTTCCTGAGGATTGGCCACGAGCAAATAGGCGGTCGTGCGGATTTTATAGCGACGGCAGCGCTCGAAGGTTTCCAGTGCATCCCCAGCAGCGGCCTTCTTCTTGATGGCGTCCAGAATCAGGTCGTCGCCCGACTCGACCCCAAAAGCGACCAGATAGCAGCCACTTTTGGCGGCCGCGGCCGCGATTTCTTCGTCGAAGCGATCGACTCGCGTTTTACAGGACCAATGAATGTTGAGTTTGCCGATGCGCTCCATGATTTCCAGGGCGCGCTCGCGGTCCAGCGTGAATGTGGGGTCGATAAAATGGAATTCGCGCAGGCCGTAGCGTTCTATGAGGTCACGAAGCAAGGCCTCTACATTGGCTGGCGTCATGTAGCGCGCTGGCATCGACAGGCAGCAAAATTCACAGGGGAAGGTACAGCCACGCGTGGTTTCGATCATCGTCGATGGAGGGTAGATCCCCATCGGAGGATGCAGCTGGTACCGGTCCATTGGCATGGAGTCGTAGTCCACCATGATTCCATCGTTTAGATCGCGGTAGCGGCCGGGCGGGTTTTGGACCGCGGTGCCGTCGCTGTCTCGCCAGATCGTGTTCGGAGCCGCGTGCCAGTCTGGAGATGAGCTTTCGATTTGGCGTACGAGTTGAAGAATCGGTTCTTCGCCTTCCCCTCGCACGAAGAAATCGACGTCCTTTCCGTAGCGAAGCAGAGCCTCTGGCGTAAATCCGACTCCGGGCCCGCCGACCGCAATTCGGGTCTTCGGAAACTCAGCTTTGACGGCGGTCGCGATTTCGAAGGCTTCGCGCAGGCTCAAAATTGTGATGCTGATCCCGAGAAGGTCGGGTGCGCCGTTGGCGTGGAAGCGAGCGATCAGCTCGGGAATCCACTCTCGTTCAGCGATGATGTCGCGAACTTCTACTCGCTTGTACCCGTTCGCTTTGAGGTACGCGGCCAAATAGCCGATGCCCAGCCTCGGGACCGGATACAGGTCGCTAAGGTTGAACTGGAGGCGCCTACAGGGCGCCATCAAGAAGAAGACTGACGGCCCTTGGGCGGCAATAAAATCCTTGTTTGACTCACCCATCGCGCGGGAACATACCACGGTTGTCGCAGTTGGGAAGGGGACTCGATTTGTGGCGCTCTTGTTTCGTCTGCTCCCTAGCTCCAGTCGGCTTCAATTTTCATGGAAGAGCATCCTTTTCGCGGTACCTATCGAGTTTGGCAGCGTGAGAGTTTCTTTCGCTCTGCTCTCAATAGTCGAGTTTTCGAAGCTGTCATGCGCGCCTTGGCCACGCCGATCTACGTCTGGGCTGAGGATTGTATTCGAGAAGACCTCCGAACGGCGCGGCGCGTCATCGACATTGGCTGCGGCAATGCGATCTTTGCGCGCCGATTGTCAGAGAGTCTCGAAGGTCGAGAATTTACTCTGATTGACCAGTCGGCCAGCCAGATTGAGATGGGCGCGGCCAATATTGAGGCGGTCCGGCGCCGCAATAGCTGTGAAGCCAGCGTCGGCTCGGCCAACGCCTTGCCTTACCCCGACAACAGTTTTGATTTCGTACTCTCGACGGGCTCGATCAATCTTTGGCGCTCGCCTGTTGGCGGTCTCGAAGAATGCTTGCGCGTCGCCAAGCCTGGCGGGGTAATCTGGATTTTCGACCAGGCGCCGGTCAAGGGTTTCGTGGATGCCCTGGACTCGTTGTTCCGATTGCGCGTTTTCGGCTTGGGGATCCCCGGGTATACTCTCGAACGTGCTCGCGAGATGGGCGACTCTGTGTTTCCAGAGCCAGCATCGATCGAAGAAAACGGTTCACTGTACGGATTTCGCTGGACGAAGCCTTCTGCGGCAGACAGCAAGACGGGCGATGAATGTGTTCCACACTCCGTCTGAGACCGAACCCGTTTGAGCAATAGGGAAGCCCACGATGCCGCAGCACGCTGATCTAGCCGGTCGAGAGAAAATCAAAATTCTCTACGTTCGGCCTCCTCGCCACTTCTGGCCGATCCTGAACGAATCCGACAATTTTCTTCTGCCGCTCGGGTATCCGGCGTTGGCTGCCTGGGTCCGCAAGACCCACGGCGTTCGAGTCGAGCAGGAAATTCTTGATTGCTGCCCCCTAAACATCGGCTGGCACTCGCTGCGTGGTGAACTCGAAAAGCGCAAGCCGGACATCATCTGTATCGGCGAGAAGACGGTTTATGGGCACGAGGGAATTCGTGCGCTGAAGTTAGCGAAGTCGATCAACCCCGACGTGGTTACGGTCGCGGGCGGGCATCTCTTTGGTGCATTGCCGCAGTGGACCTTCGATCACTGCGACGTGCTCGACTACATCATTCGCTACGAGGGTGAGAAGCCCTTGGAAGAGTTGCTGAACCACTTGCTTGATGGCGCACCGATCGAAGACGTTTCGAACCTTTGCTACATGCACAATGGTTCCATGGCCGAGACCGCGCTGGGAGATCCGGTTGTCGACATGACCGAAATGCCGATGCCCGCCTACGATCTGGCGGGTGTGAACAACTATTCGCCGTTTGGCAAGTTGTGGCCTCGCGCTGCAACCGTGCAACGCGGGCGTGGTTGTATCGACACGTGCAAGTTTTGCAGTTGGATCGCGCTTGAAGCCCGCCACGTGCGCAACGCGGACGGTTCGGTTACCCACAACACGTTTTATCGCTCCAAGTCGGTTGAGCAGATGCTCGGCGAGATCGATGAGCTCTACCACAAGTACGGAATCCGCTATCTGTTTTGGGTCGATCCCACTTGGAACCTCAATTCGGATTGGCTCATGGAGTTCTCCGAAGAGGTAATCCGTCGCAAGTATGAGCTGGGTTGGTGGGCCTTCTTCCGCATCGATCAGTTCCTCAAGCAGGAAAAACAGGGCGTTGCTGAGGCTTATGTGCGTGCCGGGTTACGTCATGTGCTTGTCGGCGTGGAACGCGGAACCACTCCTGACCTGAGTTGGCTGAAAAAGCGCGGCTACGGTGACGATGTCACTGTGGAAGCCTTTCAGCTCTTGAAGAAAAAGTACCCACAGGTCTTTCGTCACGGCACGATCATCACCGGCATCCGCAGCGACACGAAAGAGAGCATCAAGTCGTTGGTTGACCTTGCCCATCGCGCGGATTTCGATTTCGCCGCGTTCCATCCGTGTACGCCGTTCCCTGGAACACCACTCTATGACGAGGCGCGTGCCGGCGGTTGGATCGAAGAGGAAGACTTTTCCAAGTACGACATGTTCTATCCAGTGATGCCGACCGAGCATCTTTCTCGCGAGGAAGTTGCGCGATGGACGGCATGGTGTCAGCGCCAGTTCGTGTTGCGAAAACCGCTTCGCTACGCCTCGCGCATGTTCTCGCCGCAACCCAACCGCCGGGCTCTTCATTGGTGGTTCTTCTGGAGCATCAATCGAGTTCTTGCTCGTGATGCGTGGGAAGCAGCACGTGGAACTCACAGCTTCCGCGGCTTCTCCGGCGTGAACAGCCTGTGGAAACCTCGCTGGTACGAAAGCTAACTGGCGGCTGGAAACCTTTCCGCGAAATCTTCGAGTTCTATCCCAAGCGCGTTGCTCAGGAACGATACCGAGTGGTACATGCCCACCAGGTAAATTAGCTCCAGCAGCTGCGGTTCCGTGTAGTGGCAGCCGAGCTGCTCCCACAGTTCGTCGCTGATCGTCGATGTGGCGTGGAGCTGATCACACAGCGCAACCAGCGTTTTCTGTGCCGGGGTCCATATCGGGTCGTCCGCATCGGCCTGGACAGTTGCCTGAATCAGTTCATCAGAAAATCCCAAAGGGCGGCCGAACGCTGCGACATGAACACCCCATTCGTACTCGCACGCGCACAGGGCGGTGGTGCGGTGAATGACGAGCTCGCGGTCGCGGATCGCTACCGGGCCTTTGTCGAGTATCCCTGCGCGCATGAACCGCGAGAACACTCGATCGTTGGTCGCCAGCGTTCGGAATAGCTTCAGCGGTTCCATTCCGGCGGGCATGACGACGTCGAACATCGACTGTGTCTTGGAAGAGTACGGGGGGTTCACAGGATCGATTCGTTGCTTGGCCATCGATTGGGTCATTGTTTGGGTCATTGATCGGGTCCTCGGGTTTGGCTGGCTAGCTACACAAAACGTAGCACTACGTTTTGTGTAGCGCAAGAGCATGCGCTATGGGTGATTGGCTATGCCGACACCAAAACCTGGAAAAAAAGTCAGAGGTTCACTTTCGGGGCGCCCGGTTATGGCCGCCCTCGATCTACTCGGCCGTCGGTGGACGCTGCGGATCCTTTGGGAAATCGGAAACAGCGGGCCGTTGACGTTTCGAGGAATCCAGGAAGCTTGCGGGGGGCTGTCTCCAACAGTCGTTAACACTCGACTGCGTGAACTGCGCGAGAACGGAATCGTTTCGAATGATGAACAGGGCTACGCGTTGACCGCGCAGGGGCGTCGATTAGGAAAAATTCTACAGTCGCTCGACCTGTGGTCGAACGGTTGGGCGAAGACGCTCGGCTGACTGTATCCCGACAATTTTAGGGGCAGGCTCTGTTGTCTATGGCACGATCATCAGGGCCGAGTTTTCCGGTTAGCAGTGTCCGGATCGCCGCTGGCGAATGAGTTTTGATGAGGTCGGGGGCAACCGGCTCTTTGCCTGACTCGTTCCAGGCGATAACCGCCTCACCCAAGGCCTGAAGCATCTTATCCATGACTCCGAGTTCGCTAAACGCACGGGACCGCAGGAGGTGAATGCGAGTCGGTTCAATGTAGCGGGTGGCATCGGCGGGTTGGTCGTCCGAGCGAGGGGTCGCGTGGGCGAGGGCCTGCGCCAAGAACTCTAAGGCAGTCTCGGGTTCGTGGTCAACGTGTATTGCCAGTAGCGCTTTCGAGAAGTCCACGCGCGCTCGATAGACGGGTGCGATGTCGGCCATCGTTTCCAAATGACCGAGTCCACGCTGGTACATTGCGGATCGAGTTTCGCTATCGTTGAGTCTGGAGGCTTCGTCCAAATCCAGTTTAGCCAGCATCGCGTGAATGATCGCGGCATCGGGAAAGCTTTGGACGTCGTTCTCGGCCAAGCTGCGATGGCTTTGCCAATCGGCACTGCGGTCGAAGGCTTTGGCACCCAAGGCCGCAACGAAGATCACCAACGCGATTGTCCCTGCGCTGCGCATCGCAGCTCCACGGTTCTTGATGGCGTCGGTCGCCAACCATGCTGCCAATAGGCAGAAACCGGTAGCGGCCGTATAGACATGACGTTCGGCGATGATTCCATGCATCGCTATTAGAAGGTTCGCGAAAATCGCGAGGCCGCCCAAGTAAAACAGAATAGCGAAAGCCGGAATCGTACGCCTTCCAGATTGCGCGAACGCGTAGCCAGCCATGCCAAGGTACAAAACGGCGGACACTATGGCGACGGGGTTCGCGACTCCGACGATCGGAATCGCGCCGTAGCCGTAAAAGAAGCTCAGCGGATGTGGGAACACCATGAGGCGCGCGTAGTATCCAAGAGAATACAGAGCGGTCCCCAAGGCGGTGCTCCAGCCTTCGATATATAGAAGGGGGTGTTCGGCAAAAGTGAACGCGCCTTCTTCTACTGACTGCGCAACGAAGATCGCGGTTGGCTGGTCGAGGAAATTCAGAACGTAGAACCAAAAAGCGGCACTGGCGGCGATCGCTGCGCTCAACGCGGCAAAAACTCGGGCAAAAAATCGGGGGGAAACTCGGCGTTCGTCGAAGAACATGACCAATGGGATCAAGCCGAGGAACTGATGACCGGTTCCTTTGGATAGAAGCGAAAGCGCAAACAGCAACGTGCCGGCCCCCAGCCAGAGCAACGTGCCCCGACGGTTCCATTGCAGAAATGCCCTGAGGCAGGCGATTCCGAACAGCGATGCCATCAGCTCATCGCGGTTTTTGAGGCTCGCGACGACTTCGGTGTGGATGGGGTGAACGGCGAATAGCAGCGCTGTGATTGCGGGTAGCATCACGCCGGAAGAAGGAAATAGCGCAGCCACGAGTCCGAAGACTACGAATGCTGCCAGGCAGTGCAGGATTACGTTGGCGATGTGTCCGGGGCGCGGATCATCACCGAACAACTCGTGCTGGACGGCGAAGGCAATGCGGGGAACCGGGCGGTAGGCTGCGCCATTGGAGCCCTGGTACATGTAGTTCGTCGTCAGGATCTCCGGAATGGCCTCAAGGCCTCGGGAGGTTTGGTGGTGACATTGGGTAATGAAGTAGTCGTCGATGGAATAGCCGTTGCCCAGTGAACGGCCGTAGATCGCGAATGAAACGACGAAGATCGAAGCGAGCACTGCCAATCGTGCGGCCAAGCCAATTCGTGGCGCGCTTTGTGCGGCGTCTTGAGTCAGGGCCATGTTAGCTTTCCAAAAACTGTGCCCAAGCGTCCAACGGTTCGCGTTCAGTGACGAGTCGGTTCACGGCCGCGCTATCGTCGCGGTAGCCCAGCGCCATCCCGCAAAATAGCGTCAGTTCTTCTGGTGCTTGTACGAACTCGGTGACTGCGCCGGCGCGTGCCGCCCACGCTTCTTGCGGACAGGTATCTAATCCCTCTTCGCGGGCTAGCAGCATCAAGGTTTGTAGGAACATTCCGAGGTCCGACCACTGTGGTGGTCCCATCTGTCGATCCACGAAGCAGAACAGGCCGACCGGTGCCCCAAAAAACTCGAAGTTACGCATGACCTGCGCGAAGCGTGCGGTTTTGTCTTCGCGGGGGATTTCCAAAAGTCCGTACATGTCTTCGGCCACTTTGTAGCGAGACGATCGATAGGGCTCGGTTAGGCCTTTTGGGTAGATGTCATAGGGCGGTGCATCCGGTTTGTCGTACGCGGCCAGGAACTCCATAAAGCGGGGCACCGCCGGGCCGTTCAGCACGAAAATTCGCCAAGGCTGCAGGTTGCCGCCTGAAGGTGCGCGCGCTGCTTTCTCCAGAAGGCTGCAGACCAATTCGCTATCAACGGGCGTATCAAGAAAGCGGCGAACAGATTTTCGAGAAGCGACAGCGTCGCTAACAGTAGTCGTCATAACAATTCCCTAGTCGGTCAATAATCGGGGACGGGTACCAATTAAAAATTGGTACCCGTCCCCGATTATTGACCGATTCGTCCTATTGCTTCGAATACATCCTGCGGTTGTGCGCGTTCTCGGTAGGTGTCGGACGCGTAGATCCAACGCACGACTCCTTCCGCGTCTACGAGAATGGATGTTGGGTAGGCGATGTCCCCGCGGCTGCCGGCGTCACGATGACGGATGCCCAAGCGATCTAGAAGAATCCCCTCGGTGTCGGCGAGGAAGGTCATGCTCAATCCAAGGCGGTCGGCCAAGGCGCGGCTGGCTTCAGGCGGATCAACGCTGACAGCGTAAAGTTCGACCCCTTGGTCAGTAATACGTTGGTAATATTGTTCGAGCTGGACCAGCTCGGTGCGACAGAATGGTCACCAGTCTCCTCGATAGAAAATGTAGAGAGCCCGGTTGCGGGCGTGAAACTCATCTGTTCGGGCAGTGCCCGGCGGCAAATAGCGACGCAGCACGCCGTCTTGGTCGGCCAGCGTGTAGGCGGGGAACGTATCGCCGACGCCGATCCCCAAAGTCCGGTCCGGAAGCATGCTCATGCTCAGAAAGTAGAAGGCGAGCAGTCCGGCGGCGCCGATTTCCAGGGCGATCACGGGGAATTTGAACCAGCGTGGCGCCCGCCACACCGAGGCCAGCCCCAAGCTGACCCCAGCGGCAAGCACTGCCAAGAGTCCGATCGGGGTCCGTGCATGGATCAACCAAGAGGTGGGCAGCGGCAAATCGGTGGGGTTGCCAGCCTTCGCCGCGGCCACGAGTAGCCCGAACAAACCGAATACAATGACAGCTGAGGCGGAGAACCACATAGTGGGGAAGTCTGCCCCCTGCGACCGACTCACGCCAATCGGGGACGATGTTCATTGCCTGAAGCTCCCCCATGCCTTACGCTCCGCCGGTGGGAAATCTGAGTACACTGCTCGACGGAATTTTCCGTCTGCACGGGGCACTGCCGCGGGCGCTTGTCCCGACTGGGCATGCCCTTCCGCCGGTGCATCTGTTCATCGAAGTGACCTACGCCTGCAATCTGCGCTGCAATTTCTGCCAGTATCTCGACATCATCGAGGGGACCGCAGAACATGTCGGCCCGGCGGGGAAAGACCTGACGATGCAGGAGATCATGGCGCTGGTTGATCAAATGCCGGCCGGCACCCTGATTTCCTTTTCAGGCGGCGAAGCCCTGATGCGCAAAGATTTCGGCATCATCCTTGAGCATGCCAGCCGCCGTCACCGCACTCACGTGATATCGAACGGCGCGCTGATCAACGATCAGATCGCCGAGCAGTGGAACCGGCTGGCTCCCCAGAACACCTGGAACAACGGGTACGTGTTGTCGTGCGTGAGCCTGGAAGGTGACGAAGCCACACACGATCAAATTGTGGGACGACCGGGAAGCTGGAAGCGATCCACCGACGGTGTGCGGCGCGTAACGGGGATACGGGCGAAACTGGGAAAGACGTTCCCGAAGGTCAATCTCAAGCTAGTTGTGACCAAAGACAATTTCGAAGGTCTCGTTGATTTTGTCGATCTCGCCGCATCACTCGGTGCAAACATTGTCAACTTCATGGCCGAGCATGATTTGGTCTCCCACTCCGGAACGTTGAAGGAAAGTGACCCCGGCGATCGCATCGACATTCCCCAGACGCCGCCCGAAGGTGTAGACCGCGAGCGGATGCGGGCCAATCTGATCGCTGCCCATGTGCGTGCGGAAGAAGCCGGTTTGGAGATTCGACTAACCCCGGTCGTGCCAATCGACGAGTTCGTTCGTCATTACGGGAGCATCGAAGAACGTCGCTTGGATGCAAGTGAGTACGAGTGCGGTTCCGCGTGGTCGCGAATGGCGGCCGGTGCCGACGGTCGCTGGTCACCGACTTGTTTCTACTTGCGTGAAGGGGATACGCGCACTCAATCTCTCAGCGATGCATGGAACTCAGAAGCTTCTCGCAATCTGCGCAAGCGAATTCGCGCGCACAAGGTCTTCGCCGGCTGCAATGGGTGCTGCAATTTGCGGTACAAAGGCCCGCTAGCGATGGGGCTGGCTGGCACAGAATCCTGACCTCGGTCGGCGCAATCGTTCACCCATGACTGACAAGGAGCGTTCGCCTCTACTTTGGCTGTTGGCTTGTGCGACCATGCTCGCGCTGGTCGCGTTGTCGTGGTGGGCGCCGCAATCCTTGCCCCCGGTTCCGCCAAGTGTTGATGCTGGCTTGTTCGGTCGAGTGTATCCCGGTGTCGATGTCGCTTGGGTAGGCGCGCGACTTGGATTTATGTTCGTCGCGATCCTCGCTTGGACAGCCGTTGCCTTGCACAGGGCCGGGTATTGGCCCGTCGATCCGCGAATCTCAGAGACAAAGCCTGTTCAAGGGGTAGTGCCAGCGGTTGCCGTTTCGTTGCTGCACCTTGTCTCTTGGTTCTGGATTGGGGATCTTCCTTTGGCCGGGCAGGGGGCTTGGGTCATCGCGGCGGTGTTGCCCGCCTTGATACTGGCGGTGTCCAACCGGGCCCCTGGTGCTAACTTGACGCCGGCTTTCTCGCCGTGGCTTGCACCAGTCGCTATCTGGCTCGTATGGCGGGTCGGCTTTTTCCCCGACCCAATGCGGCTAGCCGATACGGTTGATACGTGGATGGGGCTGGAGCGTGCGCGCGCGGTCGCCGGTGGCACGGTCGGCTTGTTGGGTGACGAGTTCCTTCCGGGCGCACCGAACATCTATATGGTTCTGGAGGGCGTCCCTTTCTTCCACCTCTTCGATCGCGTCCCGTCGGCGATGAGTCTGATCGTCGTACACGCCTGTTGGTGGGGCGTTTCGGCAGCGCTGCTCGCAAGGGTCGTCGCTCGTCGCCTAGGCCCAACGGCCGCGTTGGTTGCGGCGGCCGCATTGCTTTTTTCGCCTTTCGCGCTCCACACGCACTATTCGCTGCTGCCGATTTTCCTCGGACCCTTGGCGACGGTCGGTCTGATTTGGTTGATTGATCGTTGGAGGCTCGATGGGTCTGCCTGGTCGTTGGCGTTGGCCGGCCCGGTGATCGGCATTGCGGCCGGTGTGCCTGCGTTGGTCCCGATCGCAGGACTGGCAGGTGCTACATTTTTGTGGACCGCGTGGCGGCGGGGTGCATCTGCGCTGCTGCTGGCAGCGTTTTTGATCCCGCTCGTGGCGATCGCACTACCCGCGATTCCTTCTGCCGCGACGATCGACCGGATGGTCGCCGACTACACCACCGGGTCGGGTGTGTGGATCACATTGGAACGCGTTCTGATGGGGCAGTTGGCCCCGAGCTACGTCATCGAAGGTTGGAGCATCGGAGACAGCGGCATCTTCGATGTTCCGTTGTCGGCGATGTTGTCGCCGTGGCTGTCGGCGCGAACTCCGCTTCGCGCCTGGGGCGACAATTTGTACGACCCGCTCTCGGCTGTCGCGTTTGGAGTCGGGCTTTTACTGGCGTTACGCGCGGCACGTCGTCGCCCGGAAGCGGCCTGGCTGGTGGTGGCGCTGGCGCTTTGCATGGCTCCCGGCTTGTTGTCGTCCTACGACCGCCCCTCGCACACACGAATGCTTTGCGCGCCCGCGCTTTGGGCCATGCTTGCAGCCGTCGGCGTTCATGGCGTCGCCAGAACATTGGTTAGCGAACGGCTTCAACTCGTTTCCGTGGGTTGGGCCTTGGCCGCCGCTACATTGGCCGTGGGTCTGTTCGACGTTGCGGACGCGGAGAAGCTGGAACGATCGTTTCTCTCAATCTCGTTGCGTGCAGCTGGGCGGCAGTCGGCACCGGCACACATCGTCGAACACCCGTCGAAGGCCGACCTTGGCTGGCTCCACTTCGATCGAATCACCGAAGCGCTCGCGTCTGCCAATGTTCAACGAACCAGCCTAGCCGATGCCGAAGCGGCGTTAGGCGCCGCGACCCCGAGCGATGCGGCTTGGTTTGTGAGTCCGGGCTTGGAACAGTCTGACGGCGCGGTGACCCTGCTGTGCCAACGTGCGCCGGATGCGTCTGTACTGATTCTGACCGGAATCACCGGTTACAACCGTGCATTCGCGGTTACCCGCGACGTTGCAGCCTGGACGCCAAAACCCATCGGCGCGACCGAAATTGTGAATTGTTCTAGCTGGCCCGGGGCCGTGCCTGCTGGCGATGAACATTGGGCTCGCCCCTAGAAACGGGAGACATTGCGATGGCAGCTCTGACCTCCAGCGAAGCCAAGAGCTTCTACTACCTGTTCGGCGCCAAGCAGGACGACCAGGATTTTTATGAAGCGGCGGCCGTCGAGGATCTTCTCGCTCACGGCGACTTCGCGCATGCCCGCAGTGTGTTTGAGCTGGGATGCGGAACGGGACGCCTCGCGCAAACCTTACTGACGCAACAATGTTGTGGTCCTGAACGGAAGTGCGGTGTTCGAATCCAGCGACAAGGTCGTAGTAACCGACGCTGATGGCGAAGCGATAACCTATGCGGCAAAAAACTTTATCATCGCGACGGGGTCGCGACCCTACCGCCCGCCTAACGTTGATTTCGACCATCCACGAATCTTTGACAGCGACACGATTCTAGACCTCGACAGCACGCCACGCGCCATGACGATCTATGGCGCCGGGGTCGTAGGTTGTGAGTACGCGTCGATGTTTCGCAATCTAGGTGTGCAGCTCAACCTGGTGAACACCCGCGAGCAGCTGCTTGAGTTCCTCGACGACGAGATCATCGATGCGTTGGCCTATCACATGCGCGATCTCGGAATCCGCATTCGACATCGCGAAGTCTGTCGCTCGATTGATGCCAATGACGACGGTGTGGTGCTGGAATTGGAGTCCGGCAAGAAGCTCGGAAGCGACATCTTGCTTTGGGCAAACGGCCGTACCGGAAACACCGACGAGTTGGGGCTAGGTGCAATTGGCATCACACCGGATAGTCGGGGCCAAATTACTGTCGGTGAAAGCCTGCAAACCGAGCAGCCCCACATCTACGCCAACGGTACCTGCTTGGAACGTCGTAGCTTTTTGTCGCGAGTTAGAAGAGGAAGATGATGAACGACGCTGGTCGCCGCGATGAGTTCGTCTGCGGGGTCGCTCGAAATGTCCAGGGCGCAGCTCGTCCTGCAAACCTCCACGGTTAGCGGCCAAACATGAATTCGAGTCAGTACAAGTCGAAACCGAGCGTCGTCGAGGTTCAGTTCGATGCGCCCGAGTTGAGAAAGCGTCGCAAGTTCCCAAAGCACAATCGCCGAGATGCCCCACTGGTTTTCGGAGAGCAGTCTCGCCTCTCTTCTCGTGGCGCTGCCGCAAAGCGCGTGGATCAGGATGTGAGTGTCAAGATTCAGCATCCCAACTCGTCCCGGTCGATAGGAGGTCGCCCTTGATGACGATCTTGCCTTTCATTGAGCCCAACAGCGACGCGTACTCGTGTTCGATGGGCATGAGCTTGGCGACCGGGCGCCCATGTTTCGTGATGACCAGCCCCTCAGGTTCAAGGCGGTCGAGAATGGCCAGGCACTGTTCTTTGAACTTCGCTGCGGCGATAGGTTTCATGAACATGAACCTATAACTGGACATAAAAACTGTCCAGTCAATTATATTGGTTGTATTCCTGGGGCGCGTCAGCGCGCTTATTCGCGATCGACGAACTCGTATAGAGCCCCACGTTTCCCGAGCACCGGCAGCTCGGCGCGGAACTGGGGCGTTAGCCCAACCCCAAGAGCATACCGCAACGTCGCTCCCGCCTTTCCTTCGATCGAGAAAACCGAAATCCCCTCAGTGTGTGCAGCCAAGGCGAGTTTGACGGCGGATGACGTCATTGCGGTTGGGT
>JBLFWR010000051.1:0-20708 GCA_047611725.1 Binatia bacterium
TGGAGGAGCCGGAGAGTTTTTCCGGCCTGACTTCCTGGGCCGGTTACGCGACGCACTACTTTTTGACGGCTTACGTCCCCGCTGAACCCCGCCAGCTTGAGCTACGGGGAACAATCTCCGGTGATGTCGGTGTTTCCACACTTTGGGACAGCGCAGCCGAGGGAAGCGTTCGCTACCAGCTTTTTGCTGGGCCTAAAACGGTGAAACTGCTCGACGACCTCGGCCACGACCTTCGTGGTGCGGTGAACCTGGGATGGTTCTCGATCGTTGCCAACCCCCTGCTCTATCTACTGCTCTTGATTGAAAAGATGCTGGGCAACTACGGCCTAGCGATCATTGTCCTGACCGTTCTGATTCGGCTGCTGCTATGGCCGGTCAACGCGCGCCAGATGCAGGCAATGAAAGGGATGCAGCGAATTCAGCCGGAGATGAAACGGCTGCAAGAGCGGCACAAAGACGACCGCGACGCTCTAAACAAAGAGATGATGGAACTGTACCGACGGCACAAGGTCAATCCGCTTTCGGGTTGCCTGCCGATGGTTCTTCAGCTGCCCTTTTTCATCGGACTCTACAACGTACTCATGCAAGCCATTGAGCTGCGCCACGCCCCGTTTTTCGGGTGGATCATGGATCTTTCCCAACCCGATCGGTTGGGAACGCTGGCGATTCCCTTTGTTACACCACCCGGAATTCCGGTCATGACCCTACTCATGGGCGCGAGCATGATTTTGCAGCAGCGCATGACACCGGCCACGGGCGATCCGCAGCAAGCGCGGATGATGATGCTCATGCCGGTCGTATTCACCGTGATGTTCGTGAACTTCCCGGCCGGATTGGTCTTGTACTGGCTTGCCAACAACCTGTTGTCGATCGGACAGCAGGCTCTTGCTGAACGCAGCAAGGCCTAGGAGAAAACCGATGCCAAGTAGTATCGAAGCTCAAGGCGCGACCGTTGACGAGGCGATCCAAATCGTCCTCAACAAGCTCGGAACCAGTCGTGACAAAGTAGAAATTGTGATCGTCCACCACCCTCGGCGTGGCTTCCTCGGGATCGGCGCACGTCGCGCAAAAGTGCGCGCCACCGTCCGTGAAGGCGTGATGGTGGACGGCGAAGAGTTCGACATGTCTCGGGGCGCCGGCGACAGCAGCCAGCGTCAAAGACAAGGAAACCGCAGGGGCCGAGACGGCCGCGACGGCCGATCTGGCGGGGGCGAGCAGCGCTCTTCCGGACGTGGTCGCGGTGACCGCAGCAAGGGGCCAAACTCTGGCGCGGCAGCTTCCGCCTCTGGGACTGCGACTGGATCTGGATCTGGATCGGCAGCGGCTGATGGTGATCGTGGCGGCCAGCGCGGTCGCAACGACGGTCGCCAGGCACGCGACGGCGCAGACAATTCTCGGTCACGCAACGATCGAAACGATCGCAAAGATCGTCGTGACGGCAATCAGGCCAATCGGAACGAAGGGCGCGGTGACGCAAGCAAGGCTGCGAAAGAGCAGCCGCGGCAAAGCGGTCGTCCAGAGCCGAAGGCCAAGGATACTCGTCCGGACGCTCGGTCAGGTAACTCGGCTGCGCCTCAAGAGGCTGTTGCGGGTGAAGAAGGGCGGGGCCGAGGTCGCCGCCGTGGTGGCCGTGGTCGCGGCGGTCGTGGCCAGAAAAACGAGGTCGAGACGACCGCGTCGGTCACAGAGGCGTCGACCGAAGAACGGAATGGCAATGTCGCAGAACGCGACAAGGCGGCGGATGGCAATACCCGCGGACCCGAGACGAAAACCGACTCGCGACCGGTTTCCGAATCCGACGCTGCTCAAACGCCGCCGGTCGAAGCGACTCCTCGTGTAGATAGCCGGCAGCCATTGGCCGAAACCGCCGCAGAGCTGGTGCCCGCTGAACCGCCACGCGAAGAGAAGCCGATTGATCTCGACGCGCTAGCGGAAACCGCTGCCAGGTTGGCTGGCGAGATGCTCACTCAAATGGGCTTCGAAGCGGAAATCAGCTCCCGCGTTGACGCCGAGGAAGGCGAGGCGATCATACAAGCGCGTTGCGATGCTGAGGGGCTGTTGATCGGTCGCCGTGGACAGACGCTAGACGCTCTCGAGCACATTCTAAACCGGATGTCGGTTCGCGTTGACGGAGGCGGTGAGGCGCGTGTTCTTCTCGATATCGGTGAGTACCGGGAACGCCGCCGTGAGTCGCTGTCTGAGCTTGCCGATCGTCTAAAACAACGCGCGATCGCCGAAGGCCGCAATGTTCAGGTGAGCCCGATGAGCCCGCGTGACCGAAAATTCTTCCAGGCGGCCCTGGCTGGAGACGAAATGGTGGAAGCGCGTTCACTGGGTGCAGGTTTCTACCGTCGCGTGGTCGTCGTGCCGCGCAACCCGGTTGGACCCGATTCGGCAGAGGCGGAGAGGCCTGTGGCGCAGGACGTTGTCCAAGACAACCAAGAAAGCTGATTCGTCTATCCGCGTGGCGCGGATGTACCGAACCGACACCATTGTTGCTTGCGCGAGTGCGCCGGGCGCCGGTGCAGTTGCGGTATTGCGGATCAGTGGCCCGGATGCTCGCGCGATCCTCGATGGGGTGTTTGAGTCAAGCCGAGCGGGCGATCTGCGTCCGTGGCGCTTGCGACACGGATGGATAAGAGAACCCAAAGAAGGTGACCGGGTTGACGAGGTTCTCGTCGCCCTCATGCCTGGCCCCAACAGCTACACAGGCGAAGATTGCGCCGAAATCCACTGCCACGGTTCCCCGCCGGTCATCGAAGCGGTTACAGCGATTGTGATCGGGTTGGGGGCACGTCCCGCCGATCCCGGTGAGTTCACCCGACGCGCTGTACTCAATGGAAAAATGGATCTGGTTCAGGCCGAGGCAGTCGCCGATCTTGTTGACGCCCGGGTTGAGGCTGGCGCCCGAGCGGCGTGGGCCCAACTTCAAGGTGCGCTTTCTAACGACCTTGCGGAGATTCGAGGCCACGTTCTTTCAGTGCTCGCGGATGTCGAGGCGAACGTTGACTTCAGTGACGAAGAACTTCCCGAAGAGAACGTATCCGCGAGATTGTCAGTCTTGGATTCTGCCGCCGCCGGAATCGACGGGCTTTTGTCCGGGTTTCCCGCGGCCCGTCGGCGCCGCGAAGGGTGGCGGGTGGTCTTTTGCGGATTGCCAAATGCCGGTAAATCGTCGCTGATCAACGCATTGCTGGGCCAAGGACGGATGATTGTTTCCGACGAGCCGGGGACGACACGGGATACGGTCGAAGAAACCGTAGATCTAAATGGGACTGCATTTGTGCTGACCGACACGGCGGGGATTCGGGAAACGCAGAGTCGTGCGGAGATCGCGGCGATCCAACGTGCCCGCGACACTGTTGCGGAAGCCGATATCGTCGTCGAGGTTGTGGATCGCGGAGATGCCACGAACCACGAAAGCATCGGACTCGACGCCCCACACCGCCTTCTAGTCTTGAATAAGGTAGACCTGCCGTCGCGACTATCGGCCACGCAGCAGCAGCGCGTGGCCAGTGAGGATCGTACGGTTCTCGAAGTTAGTGCTGTTCGTGGTGACGGGCTCGACGATTTGGTTGAGGCTTTGAAGACCATCGCCCACAGTGACGATGGTCATCCAGCTGCGGTTTCGGGCCGGGTTCGCCATCGAAAGGCGCTTGAGCGCGCGCGTGCGGCTCTGGCTGGGGCGCGGGTTCTCGTAGAACGAGGCGCTGAGCCGGAACTAGCCTCTCTGGAGCTTCGTGAGGTTGCCGCCGAGCTTGCAGCCATTACCCATCCTCTCGACAACGAAGAAGTCCTCGACATAATCTTTCGCGATTTCTGTATTGGTAAGTGATGCGCAACCCGGTGACCCAACCATGACGAGTTTAGAATTTGACGTGATTGTCGTGGGCGCGGGACACGCTGGTGTCGAGGCTGCTTTAGCGTCGGCTCGACTCGGCCTGCGCACCCTCATGCTGACTGTGAATCTCGACAACATCGGTCAGATGTCCTGCAACCCCGCGATCGGCGGTATCGGCAAAGGACACCTGGTTCGCGAGGTAGACGCGCTAGGTGGCGAAATGGGGCGCGCCATTGATGCTTGTGGAATTCAGTTCCGGCGTCTGAACACCCGCAAGGGGCCCGCGGTGCGCGCGACCCGCGCTCAAGCGGACAAGGCTCGCTATCGCACACGCATGAAGAGGGTGGTCGAAACGACCCCTGGCCTATTGTCGCGGCAAGCTCACGTGACCGATCTCATCGTTGAGCAAGGTAAAGTCTGCGGGGTGCTTACCGACTTCGGGGAAGAGATCCGGGCATCGGCAGTGGTGCTAACCACGGGGACTTTCATGGAGGGCCTCATGCACTGCGGCTCGCGTCGGCAGTCTGGAGGACGTTCTGGCGATCGTGCTTCCCAAGGTTTGAGTGCAAGCTTGCGAGCCCTGGGGCTGGAAACTGGTCGTCTCAAGACCGGAACATGTCCGCGCTTGGATTCGAGGACGATTGATTACTCAGGCTTGGAGGAGCAACTCGGCGATCCTGAGGTTCCTCAGTTTTCTTGGGATGGAGTGGCTCCAGGGCTAACTCAACTCGCTTGCCACATTACTCATACGACCGAAAAGACGCATCGCGTTATTCGCGATTCAGTCCATCTTTCGCCTATGTACAGCGGGGACATCGAGTCCACAGGCCCTCGCTATTGCCCGTCGATCGAAGACAAGGTGATGAAATTTCCGGATCGCGACCGGCACCGTGTTTTTCTAGAACCCGAAGGTCTGGACACCACCGAGGTGTACCCCAACGGTCTTTCGACGTCTCTGCCGCTAGACGTGCAGCGCGCCTTTCTTGCGACCATTCCGGGGTTGGAGCATGCGCAAATTGTACGGGCTGGGTACGCAATCGAATACGACTACGTAATTCCTACGCAGCTTGATGCGACGCTGGCTGTGAAAGACGCGCCGGGTTTGTTCCTCGCCGGACAGGTCAATGGGACCACTGGTTATGAGGAAGCAGCTGCGCAAGGACTGATGGCGGGACTCAACGCCGCGAGCTGGGTGCGTGGCCAGGAACCTTTGGTACTTGGCCGCGAGCAAGCCTACATTGGTGTGATGATCGACGACTTGGTCACCCGGGGTGTCGACGGCGAACCCTATCGGATGTTCACGTCGCGAGCTGAGTTCCGGCTATTACTACGCGAAGACAACGCCGACCTTCGCCTTGCCTCTCAGGCGTCTGATCTTGGATTGCTTACGCCGGAACGTCTCGACTGCGTCGCGCTAAAGCGTGAGAAGCTCGACAGCGCTCGAGCGCTGCTTCGCAAGACCGCGGTGACTCCTAGCAAGGAAGTCAACATGAAGTTGGCTGCTGCGGGCCAGCCTGAATTGGATGCGCCGTCTACAGCCTACGAGTTGCTGCGCCGTCCGGAAGCTGACTTTGCGGCGGTTGTCGAGATCGCCGGCCTTGATGGGCTGGAGCCCGAACTCGCCGAACAGCTTGTGATCGAAGCCCGCTATGAAGGGTACATCGAGCGTCAGAAGAGCGAGATTGAGCGTGTGCAAGGGCTTGAAAAGGCTAGGCTTTCAATTGATTTTCCCTACTCTGAAGTCGCCGGACTCTCGATTGAAGCGTCGGAAAAGCTTACCCGAGCTCGTCCTCATTCACTGGGCCAGGCTTCCCGAGTCAGTGGTGTTACGCCGGCTGCGGTTAGCGCACTGGCGGTCCATCTAAGGAAGCTGGCTGCGAGATGAAGGGAGAGCGGAACGCACTGCGTAGCGGGGCTGAGAGCCTTGGCCTGTCTCTAGACGAGAATTCCTCATCGACACTAGTGAGCCTCCTGGATGGCGTTTATCTCTGGAACAAATCCGCAGGTCTGACGACCATCCCACGAGCCGATGCGATCCGGCTTCACGTCCTGGACAGCCTTACCGCGGTAACATTTCTTCGGGATCAAGGAACAGTTGTTGACTTGGGTAGCGGGGGCGGGTTCCCGGGTATGCCTTTGGCGATCGTTCGAACAGACCTTGAGTTTACCCTGGTCGAATCAAATCGCCGACGAGCGAATTTTCTCGCCGAGATGCGACGGGATCTAGCTCTTACGAATGTGACCGTCGTGCACGCAGATGTGGGCAGTCTCGAGGGTCAAAGTTTTGACACGGTTATCTCGCGGGCTTTTCGAGGACCTCGGGAGTTTTTGGATCAGGCCTCGGGATTGTTGACGGTGGGCGGTGAGGCGGTTGTGATGGCGGCGATCCTTGAGGATTCGGAGCTACGAGCGGTGGCAGAGGCTTCTGGTTTTGACGTGATCGAAACCTGCGGTGTTGCTCTGCCTGGGGGCGGAGAAGTTCGAACCCTCGCCCGTTGCGGCCTCCGCGGCTAATTAACGCGTTTCTTCCTCGGCCCACATTCCCCTTTCGCTATGTTTCACGTGAAACACTGCCGCGACTTCGGGGCTAGGCCACAAAGTTTCCTTTACATAGGCCAAACCGCAGTTGTCATCGCTGCCTACATCCGGCGGAGCATAGTCGGCGGTGGGGTTCGAGGGTTTTCCGTTCCGCAGCCCGCCTAGTTCGACTGTTTCACGTGAAACAGTCCTATTGATCATGCTGGCCGGGTTTTTTGATGTAGGACCCGGGTAGAAGAGACGCTGTTTTGACCCATAGGCCTGTTGCGCAGTGCAGTCTATCTGTGGCGATGAGTATCAATCAGTTCCTTGTTGTTGTTGAGTATTACAGAATTGGTCTTGGTAATGTCGCAGGTTTCTGGCCGCATTGGCCAAGGCAGGTCCATTGGCTGGTCTGTGGCGCGATTCCCCAGATGTTTCACGTGAAACACTACGACTAGTAGGTTTCGAAGGTTGGTGGCGCGCTGCACGTACGACGGCTCGCGCCTCTTACGATGCTGTGATAGCCAGCGATTGTGGTTGTGGTTGGAGAAGTAAGAGGGGTGGTTTCTTGGCGCGGATACTGGCGATAGCCAATCAAAAAGGCGGAGTAGGCAAAACGGCTACCGCCGTGAATCTTTCCGCAGCGCTCGCGGAGCAGGGGCGTCGGGTGCTTTTGCTCGACCTGGATTCCCAGGCCAGCGCGAGCACCGGTGTTGGTGTCCGGGCGGAGCCGGGACGCAGTAGCTATGAAGTTTTGATCGGCGCGATCCCAGCGCGAGAGACACTCCTTGCTACCGGAGTTCCTGGCCTCACCGTCCTGCCGTCTAGTCGCGACTTGGCCGGGGCAGAAGTCGAACTTGTCGAATTCAGTGATCGTCATACCAAGCTCGGATTGGCACTAGCGCCGATTGCCGAGGACTTCGACGACATCATTATAGACTGTCCCCCAGCCCTAGGGATGCTGACCTTGAATGCGCTGTGTGCGGCGGACTCAGTTTTGGTTCCGCTTCAATGCGAGTTCTATGCGTTGGAGGGCTTGAGTGCGCTCCTGGACACCATCGGCAGAATTCGTGGGACGTTTCACGCTGATCTTGAGTTGCAGGGAATCGTCCTGACCATGTACGACGCTCGGACTTCGCTCAGTCGCCAAGTTGCCAGTGAGATTCGATCGCATTTCGCGAACCGAGTTTTTAGCGCCGTCGTGCCGCGCAACGTGCGAATCAGTGAGGCACCTTCCCACGGCGCCCCTGTTTTGGTCTATGACCCCTCTTCTAGCGGCGCCGCAGCGTACCGACAAGTTGCTAAAGAGCTTATAAATCAATATCTTAACGAAGTTTTAGATAGTGATGAAAAGGGAGGACCCAATGGAGAGACAAGCGCTCGGTAGAGGGTTGAACGCGATCCTGGGAGGGCCGGCCGACCGGCCTGTTAGTAAAACGAACGACGCGCCTGCCGATGTCGAGGTAGCCGCAGCTGCGCGGGAGCCTCGACAGTCTGGTGGTCGCGGGGAGCCGATGGAGCTTGCGATCGAGCGGATTGTTCCCGGTCGTGGACAGCCGCGACGTGTCTTTGCCGAGGATGCCCTCGATGAGCTAGCGGCTTCTATACGGCAGCAAGGTATCATTCAGCCTCTGGTGGTCGCCAAAAGCGCTGCTGGCTACGAGTTGATTGCAGGAGAGCGACGCCTTCGCGCGGCCGCGAGGGCTGGCTTGGATAGAGTCCCCGTTGTTGTGCGAGAGGCGACAGGCGAAGGAGAGATCCTTGAGCTCGCGTTGGTCGAGAATCTGCAACGCGAAGATTTGGGTCCTCTAGAACGCGCTCGGGCCTACGACCGGTTGGTGGCTCGTCACGGATTGACCCAGGAGCAAATCGCCGTGCGCATCGGAAAGTCGCGAACAGCGGTGGCCAACACTATGCGTTTGCTCGCATTGCCGCAGCCGGTCTTGGACGGGATTGAAGAGGGGCTGCTGAGCGAGGGGCATGCTCGGGCATTGCTCGGCTTGAATGGTGCTGCGGCCAAGATCGAAGCGATGAAATCAGTTGTTCGCAAAGGCCTGTCGGTGCGAGAAACTGAACAGCTTGTTTCTGAGCGCTCCACGGTTTCCTCGGACCCAGCGCGCGACCGAAAGCCAAAGGGGCGAAGCAATCCGCTCGAAGATTCGTTGACCCGGAGTCTTGGCACGAAGGTTCGGATTCGCGGAACGTCAAGCAACGGCCGAATCGAGATCGCATTCTTCTCAAATGAAGAATTAGGTAGGCTTATTGAGCGGTTAACTTCCTAGTCCGGTAACTTACGCGTCTTTGACAACCCCACCATCGGATGTTACCCGAAGCGTGCTTTCGCTTCGACGCAGAGCGTAAACGTCGATGCCGACACCGTTTCGACGCGCAGCGGTTCATAAATAATTGCGAGTCAATTTTTGCACTCACCGTTCCTTTGATTGGAACGGAGTCATGAGACGCGAGTCCGATACCCTCCGCGGGTATCTAGTTCACACGAGGACGCGATGCTGACCTTTCCGCCCGACGGGACGTTCCTTGTTCAGCTTTTTAGCTTCTTTGTCCTTCTGTTTCTTTTGAAACGGATGTTGTTCGACCCGTTCCAGGAATTGTTGGTGGAACGCGAGCAGCGCACCGAGGGCGACGCACAACTCGCCATCAGTGAAACGGCCGAAGCTGAAGCTCTTGCCGCTCGCGTTGAACGCGACCTGGCGAAAGCCCGAGAAGAAGCGATGACTGAGGTCGATGCGCTGCGGCGCGAGACGAAAGAGAAAGAGTCTGCTCTTTTTGGGGAAGCGCGCGATTCTAGCGCCGCAAAGCTCGGACAGATGCGCTCGGAAATCTCAGTTGCTCGAGAGGAAGCGTCAACCGCTCTACGCGCCGACGCGGCAAAGTTGGCTTCCCAGATGGTGTCGGCGGTGCTTGGCCGAGGGGCGGACGCATGAAACGCAATTCGCTGATTCCAGTGCTGCTGACTTCAATCGTACTTGGATTGGGGTTGATTACCGTGCCCGCTCTGGCGTCCGAGGCGGCCCATGCGACTGAGCATCAAGGCCCGACGGGATCCGACTGGTTTCTGCTGTTCTGCACCATCATCAATTTTTCGATTTTCGCATTCTTGATGGTCCGTTTCACCAAGGCTCCGTTGACCGACTATTTGAATACTCGACGCGAAGACGTTGTTGCGGCGATGTCGGCGGCAGCGAAAGCGAAAGCGGAAGCCGACCAGCTTAAGGCGGACTACCAGGCGAAAGCCGCTGCCCTGGACGAGACGCGAACCGCCATGATCACCGAAATCAAGGAAATCGCGGCCAAGGATCGCGAGCGAGCTCTTGCCGAAGCCGCCGAGGCGGCCGAGCGAATGCAGCGAGACGCAGAACTTCGTGCCGACAACGAGGTTGCTGCGGCACGTCGCGAATTGCGCGCTGAAGCTTCTCGTTTGGCGGCCGAATTGGCGGAAGTTCAGGTGCGTGCAGAATTGGATGTGTCCGGTCGTAAGGCACTACTCGACGATTTCCTCGGGGGAGTGTCCGGCACATGAGTTCCAAGACTGTAGCCAAACGCTATGCCAAGGCTCTCTACGAGTTGGCCAGCGAAGAAGGGAGTCTCGACAGCGTTTGGAGCGGGCTAGAGGTGATCGCCGCTGGTGTTGCCGAGCTTGATGACACAATGCTGGCGCCCGGGTTGCTAACGCCAGTCCAACGCAAAGATCTGGCCGCGAAGCTTGGCCACAGTGTCGGCGCTGAAGAAACTCTGGCTCACGCTCTTGGCGTGATCGGTGAGGCAGATCGGCTCGGTGAACTGGTAGCAGTGGCGAGTGCTTTCCGTGATTTTAGCGACGCGAATTCGGGTCGGGTGCGTATCGTGATCACCACCGCGTCTGAGTTGAGCGGCGAGGAGCTCGACGCAATTGTCGGTAAGTTTAGAGAGAAGGCTGACCGTGAGGTAATCGCCGACGTTGTCGTCGACGATTCACTGATCGGCGGAATCCAAGTTGAGATCGAAGGACGCGTCTATGATGGCAGCGTTCGTACCCAGCTCGCGCGGCTCGAAAGCCGTATGGCGGGCCGTGCCTGAAGCGGCTTTGCCGCTCGACACCCGGTAACGGGAAAGTTTTGGAGGACCACACTCGATGCAGATCAAAGCATCCGAGATCAGCGATATCATTAAGCAGCAGATCCGCGACTACGGACGCGACGTCGATGTCAGAGAAACTGGCACGGTGTTGTCTACCGCAGACGGGATTGCGCGCATTCATGGTCTAGACCGGGCAGCAGCTGGTGAACTCTTGGAGTTCGAAAGTGGCGTGTTCGGGATGGTCCTGAATCTTGAGGCTGACAATGTTGGCGCCGCAGTATTCGGCGATCGTGAAACAGTTACCGAGGGTTCTGAGGTCAAGCGGACCGGCAGAATCGCTGAGGTACCGGTGGGCGAAGAGTTGCTCGGCCGCGTGGTCAACGCGCTCGGCCAGCCGATCGATGGACTCGGAGATCTGAAGACTTCCGAGACGCGTCGAATCGAGCTCAAAGCACCTGGTATTGTCGACCGCCAGCCGGTCGAAGAGCCGCTTCAAACCGGTATCAAAGCGATCGACGCGATGATCCCGGTCGGACGTGGCCAACGCGAGTTGATCATTGGTGATCGACAGACCGGCAAGACCGCGATCGCGCTCGACACGATCATCAACCAGAAGAGCGAAGGCGTGGTCTGCATCTACGTTGCTATCGGCCAAAAGCGGTCGTCGGTTGCGCAGGTTGTTGAGCGCCTGAAGAAGCACGGCGCAATGGATTACACGATTGTTGTAGCCGCGACGGCTTCCGAAGCGGCCCCGCTTCAGTTTCTTTCGGCATACACCGGCGTGACGATGGGCGAGTACTTCCGCGATAGCGGCAAGCACGCGCTAATTGTCTACGATGATCTTTCCAAGCAGGCCGTGGCCTATCGCGAGCTGTCATTGCTTCTACGGCGCCCGCCAGGCCGGGAAGCGTACCCGGGTGATGTGTTCTATCTTCACTCTCGTCTTCTCGAGCGTGCGGCGAAGATGTCCGATGAGCGCGGCGGCGGGTCGTTGACGGCGCTTCCGATCATTGAGACGCAGTCTGGCGACGTCTCCGCGTATATCCCGACCAACGTGATTTCGATTACAGACGGTCAGATCTACCTGGAAACCGACTTGTTCTATTCCGGTGTGCGACCTGCTGTGAATGTAGGTCTCTCGGTGTCACGCGTAGGTGGTGCCGCGCAGATCAAGGCGATGAAGAAAATTGCCGGCACGATGCGTCTCGACTTAGCGCAATACCGTGAAATGGCCGCGTTCGCGCAGTTTGGATCGGACTTGGACGCAGCAACGCAGCGTCAGTTGGCACGTGGTGAACGGCTCGTTGAGGTCCTTAAACAGGACCAGTACGTACCGATGGATATTGCCGAACAAATCGTCGTGATTTTCGCTGCGACCAAAGGGTATCTCGACGAAGTGCCGATCGAGAATGTCGGTCGCTACGAGCGGGAACTTCGCAGCTACGTGGCCAACTCGCATCCGGATCTGCTGACGCTCATCCAGAAGGAAAAGGCGCTTACTGAAGAAGTCAGTGAGAAGCTCGAGTCGGTCTTGGCTCAGTTCAAGGGAACGTTCGGCGGATAGAGAGCTGTGGCGAATCTAAAAGACATCCGCAAGCGGATCTCCTCGGTCCGCAATACGCAGCAAATCACCAAGGCCATGAAGATGGTCTCGGCGGCCAAGCTGCGCCGCGCCCAAGACGCGGCGGAGAGTGCGCGCCCTTACGCTGAAAAGCTTGGCGAATTGTTGAGCAACGTTGGGTCGCGGGTCGGAAGCGATGCGCATCCGCTTTTGCGTGAAGGTAGCGATGGTCCGGCGCACGTCATCGTAATTGCCTCGGATCGTGGCCTTTGTGGCGGTTACAATACGAACGTCATCAAACTTGCCGAGTCGTTTCTAACCAGTGATGAGGGCAAAGACGCAACAGTGGTCTGTTGTGGCAGGCGTGGTCATGACCATTTCAAGACTCGCATTGCCGATCGGATTACTGCCGAGCACGTCAATCGACCAGGTGGGTTTGATCTTGCGCTAGCACGCGAAGTCACGGCCGACGCGACGGCGCGGTTTCTAGATGGATCGGCGGGCGCTGTTTATCTAGTGTACGCGCGATTCAAGTCGGCAATGCTGCAAGTGCCGACTGTCGAGCGGTTGCTGCCTGTTGCGGCGAACGAAGAAGAAACGACCGACACGGAGACAAATGCTGACTACCTATACGAGCCCGACGCGGCTTCGCTGTTAGGTTCGCTTTTGTCCCGATACGTCGAAACTAAAGTTTTTCAAGCGATGCTCGAGGCTACGGCCAGCGAGCACGGGGCGCGGATGGCGGCAATGGATAGCGCCACCCGAAACGCTTCCGAAATGATCGACCGCCTGACACTCCAAATGAACCGCGCGCGTCAAGCTGCGATCACTACGGAGTTGATGGAGATCATTAGCGGCGCAGAAGCCCTGAACGGCTGATTTGAAGGAGCGAGAGTAATAATGGCCAAGGGAAAGATCACTCAAGTCATCGGACCGGTTGTCGACATTGAATTCGAGCCGGGCGAAGTGCCCCCGATTCTGTACGCACTGACGGTCACGAACCCGTCCATCGATGATACTGAAGAGAACCTAGTTCTCGAAGTCGCCGCTCACCTTGGCGAGCATACAGTGCGAGCGATCGCAATGGATTCTTCCGAAGGTCTGGTACGCGGAATGCCGGTAACCAATACCGGAGATACAATTCAGACTCCGGTTGGTAAAGAAGTGCTGGGGCGGATCATCAACGTCGTCGGTCAACCAGTGGATGGTAAAGGACCGATTGTTGGGGCCCCGAAAATGGGGATTCACCGCGCGGCTCCCGCATACATCGACACGGCCACTAGTGTTGAGTCTTTCGAGACCGGAATTAAGGTCGTCGATCTTCTTTGCCCGTATTCGAAGGGCGGTAAGATCGGATTGTTCGGTGGTGCCGGTGTAGGCAAGACCGTTATCATCATGGAGCTGATCAACAACGTTGCGCAGAACCATGGTGGTTACTCGGTGTTCGGCGGCGTCGGAGAGCGAACGCGCGAAGGCAACGATCTTTGGCGTGAAATGACCGAGACCGGTGTTATCGACAAGACGGCTCTGGTGTTCGGCCAGATGAACGAGCCTCCTGGTGCTCGTGCTCGCGTCGCGCTGACCGCGTTGACCATTTGCGAGTACTTCCGCGACCAGGAAGGCCTCGACGTTCTCCTGTTCATCGACAACATTTTCCGTTTCACGCAGGCGAACTCGGAAGTGTCGGCCCTTCTCGGTCGCATGCCCTCCGCAGTCGGTTACCAACCGACCTTGGCAACCGACTTGGGTGGCCTTCAAGAGCGAATCACCACGACCAACAATGGTTCGATCACTTCGGTGCAGGCCATTTACGTGCCCGCTGACGACCTAACCGATCCCGCGCCAGCTACGACTTTCGCTCACTTGGACGCGACGACCGTTCTTTCACGACAGATCGCCGAGCTCGGCATCTACCCTGCGGTGGATCCTCTCGATTCGACGTCCCGAATTCTTGACCCGAATATTTTGGGTGAAGAGCACTACGCCGTCGCGCGCGACGTGCAGATGGTTCTCCAGCGCTACAAAGATCTTCAGGACATCATCGCCATTCTCGGAATGGACGAGCTGTCGGAAGAAGATAAGTTGGTCGTTTCGCGGGCTCGAAAAGTGCAGCGCTTCTTGTCGCAGCCGTTCCACGTTGCGGAAGGCTTTACCGGTACTCCTGGAGTCTATGTGAAGCTTGAGGATACGATTCGTGGCTTCAAGGAACTCGTTGCCGGCGACCACGATGATCTGCCTGAGCAGGCCTTCTACATGGTAGGGACCATCGACGAGGCTCGTGCGAAGGCCGAAAAGATGGCCGCCTGAGGGATTGCATAATGCAGCTTCGAGTCGTTACACCCACTGCTCTTCTGGTCGATGAGGAAGTTAGCGAGATCACCGCGCCCGGTGTCGTCGGTGAGTTTGGTGTGCTTCCTGGGCACGTGACTTTTTTGGGCGGGCTCGATGTCGGCGTCTTGCGTTACAGGTCGGCCGACGGCTCGGAAAAATGTCTCGTGATCGATGGCGGGTACGCCGAAGTTCGTGATGACCTGGTGATGATCCTTGCGGATGATGCTTTGGCGCCAGGCGATCTTGACGCGGCCGCGGAACGCGCGGAACTGGCCAAGCTTGAGGCCGACGCAGCAGCTGGCGGGGACGGCCCCGAAGCCGTCGATTCTATGCTTCGAGCGGTTAAGCGCGCGCAAGCACGTGTTGCGGTTACCGGCTGAGCTTCATTCGACTCAAGCGAGTTTTGACGGCGGCTGCTCCACTAGGAGGGCCGCCGTTTTTTTTGATCCGCTCGGACCAATTCGAGTCGCACCACGGATAAAAAAATGAGCGACCCAAAATTCCAGAATCGCCTCGCCAGCCAAACCAGCCTCTATCTTCAACAGCATGCGAGCAATCCGGTGGATTGGTATCCGTGGGGAGAAGAGGCGCTGGAACGGTCGCGGGTGGAAGACAAGGCTATTCTCATAAGTGTCGGCTATTCCGCGTGTCACTGGTGCCACGTGATGGAGCGGGAGTGCTTCGAGAACGAAAAGATCGCGGCGCTCATGAACGACCTGTTCGTGTGCGTCAAAGTCGATCGTGAAGAACGTCCAGATTTGGACGGGCTTTACATGAAGGCATTGCAGGCAATGACCGGCCGTGGTGGTTGGCCGATGACGGTATTCCTGTCGCCGGACGGTCGACCGTTCTACGCGGGCACGTATTTTCCCCCCGAGGATCGCGGGAATATGCCCGGATTCGGCCGAGTCCTATTGGGTGTGGCTCGAGCATGGCGCGAAGACCGTGACAAAGTTTTGGAAAGCGCCGATCGGGTTGTTGAATTTCTGCGTGCTGACCGGGAGACGGGAGATCCTACGCAACTTTCGAAATCCGGCTTTTTGAACGCGGCGCGCGGGTTGCGAGAGAGTATGGATTCGGAATGGGGCGGGTTTGGGAGTGCTCCGAAGTTTCCCGGATCGATGTGCCTGGACTTGTTGCTTGCGGCTGATCCACTCGAACCGGACAACAACGATACAGCATTGGTGAGAACCGCCCTAGATCGAATGGCCTGGGGCGGCGTCTACGATCATCTCGGTGGAGGATTTCATCGCTACTCTGTTGATCGGTTTTGGCTTGTGCCCCACTTCGAGAAGATGCTCTACGATCAAGCCCTGCTCGCACCGTTATACGCTCAAGCTTGGAAGCGTTTTCGAGAGCCGCTGTATCGGGAGATCGCGTTGGGGGTTCTGGAGTATGTTGATCGCGAGATGACCTCGCCACAGGGAGGGTATTTCTCGACCCAAGATGCCGACAGCGAAGGGGTCGAGGGGAAGTTTTTTGTTTGGAACCTTTCCGAAGTCCGTCAGGTTATCGACGATGCCGATGCGGATTTGTTTTGCGCCGTTTACGGGGTGACTGAGCAAGGAAACTTTGAAGGCAAGACGATCCTGAACCGTGTTCTCGGGATCGATGAGGCAGCAAAACGCTTCGGGCTGGAACCCGACGATGTACGTGACCGGCTCCAGAAGGCTCGAGGCGAGCTTTTCTCACACCGCAGCAGTCGCATTGCTCCCGGACGTGATGAGAAGATCCTAGCGGACTGGAACGGCTTGATGATCGGCGCGATGGCAACCGTGGGCCGGCTGTTTGGTCGTGGCGACCTCGTGAAAAGCGCGGCAAAAGCACTCGACTATCTTCGCGAAGAGCAGATGGCCGGGGGCCGCCTGATTCATTCGGTTGCTGATCGGAAAGGTGGGGTCGGTGGTTTTCTGGATGACTATGCGTTTGTTGGCAGAGGGGCGGTGGAATGCTTTCTTTCGTTGGGGCGTCCGCAAGACCTGCAGTTAGCAAAGACGTGCGCAGACGCTCTCTTGGAACGATTCGCCGACCAAGAACGAGGTGGGTTTTGGTTTACCGCGGACGATGCAGAAAGTTTGCTCACCCGTAGCCGCGACCTCTACGACGGTGCGATTCCGTCGGGCAACTCGGTCGCCGCCGAGCTCCTGCTACGTCTTTGGCAGTTGACTGGAGAGGATCGCTATCGGATCCCGGGAGAACGCACCGTGGATGCGTTTCTCTCTGAGGCCTTGGCGAATCCGCATGGAAGCGCTCATTTAGTTGGCGTTGCTGAGCGCCACCGCCGAGGCTATATCTCGGTTGTCGTCGTGGGCGAGGGCCCCCTTGTTCAGGCGGCGCTGGAGAATCCGGCTCCAGAAGTTTCGGTGTTGCAGGTTTTGGAGGGTGGCGGCCAGGTGCCCTTGGAGTTGGTCCGTTCCAAGGTGACAGTAGAAGGAAGTCCCGCTGCTTACGTGTGTCGTGGTACAATCTGCGAGGCCCCGGTTACGGATGTTGAAGATTTGAGGGGACTCCTTGAGACCCGGCCAAGCGTCCGGTGAGGTTCGGTTTACGATGAAAAGACACATCGTCGCAATGGCGGGTCTGGCGCTGGCGATCTGGACGGTTCCGGGTCAAGCCGAAGGAAACTGGCTCGATCGCAGGCCGATCGTCGCGCACTCGTTTCTTGCCGGACATCGGGTTGCGCCTACCAGCCAAGACACGGTCGTGGGCACAATTCGTACGCACCAGGTCGTTCCGGGGGATACGTTTGTTGACCTCGCCCGGCACCTGGACCTTGGCTACAACGAAATACTCATGGCCAACCCGGGTGTGGACCCTTGGGTGCCAACTGTTGGGACCCACTTAGTATTGCCGTCTGAATGGATTCTTCCTGACACGCGTCACGCTGGGTTGGTGATGAACATCCCTGAGATGCGCTTGTACTACTACGAAGGTTCGGGGAGCGGGGCGCAGGTTTATACCTTCCCTGTAGGTTTGGGGCGTCAGGAGTGGCGTACACCCCAGGGCGGTTTTCGGATCGCAGGGAAAACGAAGAACCCTGTTTGGGTGATCCCTGAGACCATTCGAAAAGAACGTTTTGAGGAAGATGGCTCAACCGAAAGGTCAATTGCCGGTGGTATTCAACAAAACCCGCTCGGGAAGCATCGAATCGAGTTGACCCTTCCTTCGTATGCCATTCATGGCACGAACAAGGAGTACGGGGTGGGCATGTCTGTCAGCCATGGCTGTGTCCGCATGTATCCAGAGGATATTGCCTCGTTCTTTCCGATCGTGAAAGTTGGCTCAGTTGGGGAGTTCGTCTACCAGACCGTAAAAGTCGGAACCGATCACGGGCGAATTTTGATCGAGGTTCATGACGACATTTATGAGATGGGAGTGGACCAACACGCTGAAGCGGAGAAGCTATTGGCGAAACTGGGAGTTTCCTCGCTTGTCGATCCACTACTGCTTCGAGCCGCGATTCAGGCTCGAAGCGGGATTCCGACTGACATCGGAATGATCGCTGGTGACGGCGAGGCGTCTGCTAACTGAGAATGTGGCTGGTAGCCGAACGGCTACCAGCGATGACGAAAGCCAATCTCGACTCCCTTGGTAGAAACCTGTGATCGGAGGTTAAGTACGGGGATGTTGGGCATTCGGAACGCGATTCGGGCCTTCTCAACGATGGTGTCGGTCGCGACGTTCATTTTGTCGAGCGGCATTTGGGTTCGTGTTTCGTAGAACTCGGCCCATCGTGCGATCGTCAAGGCGCTACGCCCCAACATCGAGCCCGCTCCGTACTCTTTCTGCAGCACCATCGCCATACCGTTGGCATTGAGGCCCCGGTTGTCTTCGTAAGATTGGGCGGTGGCTAGCCCTTGAGAGAATCTTGAGTAATTCGGGGTCAGATCCACTTCGTCAGCCAAACGTTGCCAGTTCATGGGCCGCGATCGCTGTTCTTCTCGTTCGGCTAGGGCCGCGCTGAGCTCTAGAGGAACCTCGCGGTAGATGCTCAACGAACCAGCAGTGGCCCGTTCTAGCGTGCCGGAACTGTCGGTAAGGACGACGTGGTCGGGGAGGTCCGGCGGAAGGAGACGACCGTTCGCTTCGGCGTCACCGCCGCAAAAAACGAGGGCCAGAAGGGCGACAAGTGCCAGATCGAAGGTCTGGGGTCGGATCAACGCGTTCCACCAACTTCTATGGAACCACTCCGCTAGGATGTCTGCAAGGAGAAAAATGAGAAAGGCCCCTCTCCGAGGAGAAGGGCCTTTGGGCCAAGCTTAGGTTGGCAATGTACGGTTTCGGTCGCTTAGGAAGCTTCGAGAAGCTCCGCAGGCGTCTCGGCCGGTTCAGTTTCCAACCGAGCCATGCGCTCGGCCAAAGGAACGATCCGGGCCTCGGACCTTCGAACGGGGCCACGCTGCTGACGCCACTTGTAAAGGCCGCGCCGGATGTATTCGGGGTTTAGGCCGAGTACCTCACAGATGTTCTCGTAGGCAAAAGGCCACTCGCGTTCTTTGGAATCGATCCACTCTTGGGCGTCCTCGAAGAGGAGACGACCACGAGGATCGCGGGCAAGCGCGTACTTTTGGTAGCACTCAACGGCATCTTGGAGCACGGCCAGCATGAGGCGGCGTTCGCGCACCAAGCCACCTTCGCGGGCGAATGCGGCAAAGTACTGTGCCGGCAACAGCGTGTCGGGCTCAAATAGGTTCACAAATCGATCTGCCATCGGTTTCTCCTGTCGTAGTAGGCCGCTGTTCGGCTGGCCCCTAATGCGGAGCGTCATGTATAGCACCACGGGCACACTTCATGGAAGCATTACCGTGATGAAATAAAATTCGCTTAACTATAAGCATCTGTACTGCTTTGACGGGCATGTCCGATTTTCATCTAGAAAAAACCAGGCAAATGCTAGACGTCATCGGACGGTAAACTAAATTGAGGTGCTCTGAGGTGTACACACGGCGCGAGAGACTCGCCAGACCGTCAACAACCAACGGGGAATGAGACCATTGAGGCAGGCTAAGTGTCAATCTGATTCGGGCCTCCAGATTGAAGACCCGCCTGAGACCACGCTTCAACTATGCGCAAATTCGATCGACGTCCGCCATACGATGACGGGAGGCTTCACTTTCCATGGTACGCAACGTGGTTCTGGCTTCTCGCAACAAAGCAGATGCCAGCCGGGGACTGTGGGCGACTTCAAGGCATTCGATCAACGTCCGTAGCCCAGTCCCCAAACGTCTCCAGCCGACTACGGTTTGAGAGTCTGGAGCAAGTGAGACCGCGCTTTGTTCTATCCAGGCGGTCCAAGCCGTGAGCCTTTTTTGCAACTCACCAATGCGATCCTGCGTGCTGGCGGTATTTTGTGGGTTTTGCTGGGGGGGGACACGTTTTCGATAGGCGATTTCCGACCTACTGCTAGAAGATGAATGCCGCGTGCTGCGGCCCAGGGGCTGGAGATTTCCAGAGGGTGTTGTACGGGCGACCCCGATCAGGCTTCCAACAGTTGTCGTGCGGGGGCGGTCGTTGTTCTGGCGGAAAGGTAGCCACAGCGAATCTGCCATAGGGTCGGCGGTGGCCGTTGGAACTCGACTCAGGCTGAGTCCATCCGTCGTGCGACGAAGGACGATTTGCCCTTCTCTTTCACAAGCCCCAGGCTCGATAACTAAATAGTCACCGCCCCTTATGCCCATCGGCGCAAATCGATCGTTGGATGCGCGGACAACAAACAGACGCCGGCCTTTCCAAGCCCCCAGCGTGAGTCCAAACATTTCTTCGAATCGCCTTGCCGATAGCCTTCTCGGAGGCGAGATTAGATCTGGCTGATCGGATCGGCGCTCAGGGCGTGACTGTGTTGCGGTAAGCATGACACCGCAAACTTAGGCGAAAATATAGCGAAAGTCAATCTTGTTTTGGCGTTAGATATCGAGACTCGGCAATAAGGCGATCGACACTACGGTTCCCGGAACCTTCCCAAGCTTCGATCAGTCGATCTGCTGGGCATCTACCATCGCGCACGTCCTCTTCCAGCTTGTCGAGAAAGATCGACTCATCCCGGCCTTCGGGGTCGAGCTGTTGCTGACGCTTGAGGCCCTCCCGGGCGATCGAAACAACTTCGCGAGCGAGTTCCCCTAGTGTGAACCTCCCGACGCTGGCGCTCAAGCCTTGCCGCGCCGCATCCTCACGATATCTAGTGACATCTTCGGCACTCCATGACGCTAGCTCGTCATAAACGGCCCCAAGGCAGTCGTCGTCGTACAAAATCCCTTTCATCAGCGCCGGTGTTCCGAGCATGAGCTCGACACCCTGGCTGTCCGCCTGCCGTATCTCGATGTAGCGTTTAAGCCTCACCTCCGGAAAGAGTGTGGTCAGGTGCATCGACCAGTCGGCGAT
>JBLFWR010000052.1:0-20311 GCA_047611725.1 Binatia bacterium
CAGCATGCTCGACGAATTTTATGGCCTCGGATTTTCTGACGTCGTAATCACCGACGACGAATCCGTAGGCGAAGTAAATTCCGACGAGGAAGTAAACTACGACGAGGAAGTAAACTACGACGAGGAAGTAAACTACGACGAGGAAATAAATTACGACGAGGAAATAAATTACGACGAGGGAGTCAATTGCGACGGCGGATCCGGAGGCGAAGTAAATAGCGACGATTTCGCCTACGAAATGTTCGACCTCGGTCTCTGTTTCGGTATCTGCGAGGGTTCCGGCGCCGACTACTGCGACTGCGAATAATTAAGACTGTTGATATTACGATGACGAACAGGGCACCATCTAGTGCCGGTTAAATTAATACTTACAGTAGGTATTAACTTTTTAACTTCTTAACTATGAAAAAGCCCTATTAATTTAGGGCTTTTTTATTTATAGCTGTTGACTCTTCCGGCGCCAGCCGGCCAGCATCAACGCCACCCTGGCTCGGTCACCTATGGCGGGGTGAGGTTCTCAGCAAAAAAGTGACCAACGTCGGCAAGGGCCAACTCGTTAACTAGCTGATTTCTTGACCGTGGTAGAGACGGGAAGAGCGAACCCGCGCCAAGCCGGCCAGCATCAACGCTGGACAGCGACACACGGACGCGCACTAGGCGTCCGTGTGTCGCTGAAATTAGGTTAATCGGACGCTAGGTCTGCAGGGGGCAGGGTCTTTAATATCTACCTATCCGCCCAGATTCATAGATAAAAGCCGAGTAGGCCTCGCGCCTACTGGGCTTTTGTGTGCGTATGTGACAAAGTTCGAGTTGGCCGCTCTATCGCGTACATGTGGCCGCGGCGTTAGCGAAACTTCTGCACGACAGCCCGATGCCCCCCGGAGGGCACCTGAACTTCTAATATTATGAAAAAATATATTTCTATACCCTTAACCGCTATTGCTCTAGTGTTGTTTTCAACAATAAGCTTTGCTCAATCAACGGGTACTGTTAATTTGGGAATACTTGAGAGTTTTGAGGCCTATACTGGCTCGGGTGACATTACCAATTCTGGAGGAACCGTTAACGGTGATGTTGGCGCAAACGTAGGCGTCGCTCTCGGGTTTGGGCTACCTTACACTGGTAATGTATACAGCAAGGATGCTGCGACTCAGCAGGCGCAATTCGATTTGCTTAGGTTGTATATTCATCTCAACTCGCTTTTTGTTGATTTCCCTAACGCCATTGATCCTCCGTCTGGCCTTGCTCATGCCGCGATTTTCGCGAGTGAAACGCTAGCCCCTGGCGTTTATTACATACCTAGCGCTGCATCTATAGGACCAAACCTTGTCCTGAACGGCGGGCCTGATGACAAATTCGTGTTCAAAATTAACGGAGCATTAACAGCTGCCGCCGATGCAAATATTACCTTAACCGGTGGCGTAAAATCTGCCAATGTATTTTGGCTAGCTAATGGCGCTGTTACTGTTGCTGCAGGACCTACTATAGTAGGAACTTTGTTTTCAAAGGGCGGTGCTGTTGGTCTTGGTGCAGATGTTAACCTTGACGGAAGAATGTTTAGCATGGCTGGCGCTATAACGTTGGGCCTTGGTGCTACCGCAACCCCTCCACCTGACGCTAGCACCATCGAAGTGTTTTGTGAGTCGGATTGTGATTCTGCTAGCCCCGTTGACGTTTTAGGAAGTGTTAAAGAATTTACACTTTTTGCTAGTAATGGTGCCGTCGGCAATACTGGTATTTCTGGGATTAGTGGAGCTATTGGATCAGATTCGACCGTTGTAATTGGTTACGAAGGTGGAGTTCATATCGGAACTAAGGAGACGGTAAATGCTGTTACAGCCCAGGCGGCATTAGATTTAGGTGACGCCTATGACGCGCTTATGCTTTTGGAACCTACGATATCAAATACCAACGCAGGGCGGCCGGTAGCCCTCCCTCTTCATGGGGCGGCTTTTTTTAATGAATTCATTGTTCCGGGGGTTTATGAGATAACCACAGCAGGGTCAGTGGGTGGAACTATTGTTCTTGATGCGGCGGATGATCCAGATGCTATATTTGTTTTAAGGTTTGCCGGGGCAATTAATGTCGCGGGTAACACAAAAATGATTCTACATAGGGGTGCGAAACGTTGTAATGTTTTTTGGGTTGGTGGAGCCACCGCCGCCGGTACCGCCGGTGCCGTTAATATCGGAGCATCCTCTGAAGTGTCAGGGTATTTTATCGCCAATAACGGAGCCTCTAACTCAGGAGCCGGTGTATTTATGGCGGGCGGACAGTATTCTACGTTCGGAGCGGTTAATACTGACACCGCTGTACTTTATGATAATCCAGCATGTATTACTTCAACAGGTTTGGGGCCGAATCCAGCCTGTGGCTTGGTGAAAACCGCCAGCATAGGGGGAACCGGAACGGGCCTTCTAGGGGAAGTAGTTACCTATACCTTTACGGTAACCAATACAGGCCCTGAGACTTTGACTAATGTCGAGATAGCGGACCCAAAGACAGGGGTTGTGATCACTGGAAGCCCAATTGCTTCTTTGCCGGTGGGGGTTGTTAACTCAGATGTAACAGGAACCTACACCATTACTGCAGCCGATGTCGCTGCAGGTAATGTAACCAATCAGGCTACGGCTACTGATGCAGGTGGTGTAACCGATGCCTCAGGTACAGCAAATGATAATGACGATTCGACTATAACGACTTTTTCCGCATCCCCTCCTGTAGATACTGATGGTGATGGCATTCCAGACGTTGACGACAACTGCCCACTTATCGCGAATACCGATCAAGCTGATGCAGATAGCGATGGTACAGGCGATGTTTGTGAAGACGCTGATGGTGATGGCATTCCAGATGTTGCCGACAACTGCCCACTTATCGCTAATACCGATCAAGCTGATGCAGATAGCGATGGTATAGGCGATGTTTGTGAAGACGCTGATGGTGATGGCATTCCAGATGTTGCCGACAACTGCCCACTTGTTGCTAATACCGATCAAGCTGATGCAGATAGCGATGGTATAGGCGATGTTTGTGACGACGCTGATGGTGATGGCATTCCAGATATTGACGACAACTGCCCACTTATCGCTAATACCGATCAAGCTGATGCAGATAGCGATGGTATAGGCGATGTTTGTGAAGACGCTGATGGTGATGGCATTCCAGATGTTGACGACAACTGCCCACTTATTGCTAATACCGATCAAGCTGATGCAGATGGCGATGGTATAGGCGATGTTTGTGACGACGGCGATGGTGATGGGATTCCAGATATTGACGACAACTGCCCACTTATTGCTAATACCGATCAAGCTGATGCAGATAGCGATGGTATAGGCGATGTATGTGAAGACGACGCTGATGGTGATGGCATTTCAGATATTGATGACAACTGCCCACTTATTGCTAATACAGATCAAGCTGATGCAGACAGCGATGGTATAGGCGATGTTTGTGAAGACGCTGATGGTGATGGCATTCCAGATGTTGACGACAACTGCCCATTTATTGCTAATACCGATCAATCTGATGCAGATGGTGATGGTATAGGCGATGTTTGTGAAGACGCTGATGGTGACGGCATTCCAGATGTTGACGACAACTGCCCACTTATCGCTAATACCGATCAAGCTGATGCAGACAGCGATGGTATAGGCGATGTTTGTGAAGACGCTGATGGTGATGGCATTCCAGATGTTGACGACAACTGCCCACTTGTTGCTAATACCGATCAAGCTGATGCAGATAGCGATGGTATAGGCGATGTATGTGAAGATGGCATTCCAAATGTTGATGACAACTGCCCACTTATTGATTTATAATACCGATCAAGCTGATGCAGTTCCTCCGCGCTAACCGGCCAGCATCAACGCTGGACAGCGACACGCGGATGCGCACTACGCGTTCTAGTTGACGGAAATTAGGGTTCGGACGCTGGGGCTGCAGGGGCAGGGTGTTTAAACTACCTATCCGCAATTCCCAACGCAGCGGTTTGAGCGCCTCGGCACCTAACGGTGTCGGGGCGTTTCTAAATGTAACCTCTCCGTACCGTTCCCCTGGACACGTATCGACACACACCCGACAACGGTCATCGTCGAGCCCTTGAGCCTCAGCAATCTTTAAAGATAGGGCAGTCAGTCGCGCAAAGGGCGGGCTCTAAGCCCGCCCTTCTTTCCAACCGCACGGTGTGAGTTCACCGATGCGCGACATCTTGTGCGAGCCGATGCGGGCGATCACGTCCGCCAGGTAAGGCTGCGGCTCGATCTCCAGTCGCTTGGCCGTGGTCACCAGCGAGAACAAAATCGCAGCACGGTGGCCGCCGCTTCCCTCTGTGTGTTTGCCATCGCGATCCTCCTTGCGATCCACAATGCACGATCGAAGGACCTTCGTTCAAGACGGGTCTAAAGGAACGGTTACGTTTGAACGGCTTATCCGCCAAGTCTCCGCAGCGCCCGATCCTAAACTTGTTGAGTCGGTCGCTCAGGCGTACTGCTGGTTCACGGAGCTTCGCGAACTCGCCAAGCGAGAGGGTCTGAATCGATCGGACATCGGGCGGACGATCCGGCTGGCCTTCCTCGCGCCCGATATCGTGGAATCCATTGTGGCTGATCGCCAGCCGACTGACCTAACGACGACACGCCTCAAAAGAATCGGCCATCTGCCGCTCTCGTGGTCAGAGCAGCGCGAAATTCTCGGCTTCACAGAGTAAAGCCCCGCAGAACTCCCGATCGTTCCCACTCATAGTGGGGACGTCGTGTCTGCCGACAGAGACGATCGGCAAAAACCGCAAACGATCGTCCGCAACGCGCGTCTCCGTTCCGCCGAAGAAGAAATGGTGGTGGAGGGAGTCTTGGGCGAACTCGTCGCTGGCTGGGGTTCCCTGTTATGCCGGAAGATATGGGGGGCGAGACCAGTGGGAATTCTGTCACCAAAAGTCCCTGGGATTGTTCGCAGCCGTCATTGCCGGCTAGCCACTACCCCTGAACCACCAAGTTCCGTTGCACCCCGAGATCGATCTTCCCGTCGCGACTGCGGATCGTAGACTCAATTCGATCACCAATCTTTAGGTACTGGGTCCGCGCAGCCTGTTTTTTCAAAAAGATTTTCCACTTCGTGGCCTCGGGCAGGAGTCCGGCAAGGCGTTGCACCATCGGCGGCGGAACCGTGAGGGCACAGCCCGCTGGCGTTCCGGTGGAAAGCAAATCGCCGGCGGCAAAGTCGTGCACCTGCGAAAGTTCGGTCAACGTTTCTCCAGGCTTAAAGACGAGATTGGCGCTGCTGTCTTGTTGGCGGACATCGCCGTTTACCGCCAGGCGCAGCTCCATTTCTTCGACATAGTGCATCTCGTCGGGGCCAAGTAAGCACAGCCAAGGGCCGACGGGGCCGAAGGTGCGGAAGCTCTTTCCCTTGTAGAACTGCATTTGCGGAACCTGGATGTCGCGCGCCGTCACATCGTTGACCATTACGATTCCGGCAACGAACTCGTGAAGGTTGGCGTTGGTTACGTCTACCGAGCGACCGATGTCTTTCGCTAGGATTAACCCCAGTTCGATTTCGTAGTCGAGAAACTGCGACACGGGCGGCCGAATAATGTCACTGTCCGCCGCTACGATGCAGCTCGGCGCCTTCGTGAAAATCATGTTGAAGTTCTTGTCGTCGGGGTTCATTCCCGATTCGATCATGTGCTGGCGGTAGTTAGCTCCCTGGCACACGAAACGTTGATTGCGTGTGACCGGCGAAAGCACCCGCAGGTTGGCTAGCGGAACGGTCGCGCCGTCAAGTGCTTCCAGATCGGCAACGTTGACGTTGCGCACGAAGTCACCGGTGGTCGGGAATTCACCGGGGATCGGTAGAACGGCGTCGCCGCGAAGTACGCCCCATTCAAGGCGGGTTTCAATTTCGTAGTGCAGGGCATGAACGGCCATTTACTGTCTCCTTCGGGTGAGCTTCAGCTCACCATCTTCAGCATGGCGCGCAGTTTCCCGATCGACAGGTCTGGGCTGCTGATTACGTTGCGGATCGCTTCGACCAGCAAACCGATGCTCGCTTCGGGTCGCAGGAAGTCCGAGGGCAGCGGTGGCCCCCATTGTGACAAGGTGTCACCGCCGGCAGCGGTTATGCCGGTGGGAGTGTCTGCTGTGAATACGTCGCCGTCGGCGTAGTGCTCGAACTTGTCACGCCACGGGTCGCGCCAGTAGTCGAAAATCTGGCTGCCCAGAAGATGGCGGCCAATGCCCCACGCATGTCCATAGCCAGCTCGCCGCAGCACACGCTGCCCCATGCCGATTGCGTTGATGTCGGCAACTTCGAAAGCGACGTGGTTAAAGCGCGGTGCAATGCCTTGGGCCAGGGCGAGTGAGTGATGGTCGGTTGGGGTGTCACCACGGTTTAAGCGCATGAACGTGGCGGCAGGCGACCCATCAGGCAGTACCTCAATGTCACTGGGAATAAACCCGAAATGAGATGTGTACCAGGTACAGGTTTTCTGGAATTCGGCGAGTTCCAGAACTAGATGGCCCAAGCGCATAACTGTCGGCGGAGCCACGGCCGGACGGTGCCCGGCGTTGACCCGGGGAATCGACGATCCGCAATTGGCTGGCAACGATGTGTCTACCGGCAACTCGTCTTGTGACTCTTGCCCGCAAATGGCTTCAACGAGGAACCCGGACGGATCTTGAAGGCGCACCACGAAGCCGCCTCCCGGCGTGTTCAGTTTCTCGATGGGCGCTGCACCGGGAAGAGCGGCGAGATGCTCTAGGTCTTTTTGGTCGCGAACTTCCAGGGCCAAGCCGACAAAGCGTGCCTGAGTACCGAGTCTCACGACACAACAGTAGGGCGCGGTGTTGGCGGCGCGAAAATACAAAGTGTCTTCGCGGCGTGCAGCCAACACGAGTCCGAAGTCGTGAAAGAAGGCCGTGGCCTTGTCGAGGTCGGGGCGCTCCCAAATGAGATAGGCCAAGCGTTGCGCCTTTACGGTGGGCTCGCTGTGGCGCGTAGGTTCGGGTGTTGTCAGCGTGGCCATCACACGGCCTCCTTTGAAATCACAGAGTCGGTTGTAGAGCTGGGTTTCGTTGCGCCGAGTAGCGTACAAGACTCGGCGATCAATCGGGCTGAATCGGCGACCGGCCCATCGTGTAAGATCGTGCGGTCGGGACGAATGATCGCCGCCCAGCCGGGTGGGGCGGTGCCGGGAACGAGCTCGCCGGTTAGATCTTCATACGCGTCGGCCGAGCGATCTACGGCCTGGCTGCGCGAAGCGATCTCGACGATACCGCCACCGATCGCTTCCCATTTCGCGAGTGTCGCCGCATCGAGGTGCACGCGTGGATCGGTACCGAAGCCGACCAGCGTCACGCGATCTCCCAGTGCTTCGTCGCTCAAAATGGTGTCGCCGTTCGGGGTGCGTAGTAGAACCTGCGGTATCCACGCGCCACGCCGAAGCCGTTCTTTGCCCGTAGCGAACAGGCCTTCTCGAAAAGCAGGGGCAGGTTTTACCTTTAGTTCGTCGAAGTAGCGGCGAATGGGCCCGAACAGGCGTAGGCCCCGAAACAATGCGTGAATAACAAAGGCCTTCGCGCGATTGTTGGGCATGATGACGCTGCCCACAAAGCGGGCCAGGTCGATCATCGCCTTCGCATGCGGACGCCGCTCGACGTCGTAGGAATCTAGCACCGTACTACCCACGCGTCCCTGAAGGACGAATGCTAGTTTCCAAGCGAGATTGGCCGCGTCGCGAAGTCCGGAAACCAAACCCTGACCCGCAAACGGTGGAGTGATGTGCGCCGCATCTCCGACGAGGAAAACGTTCCCTTTGCGAAAGTTCTCGCAGCAACGTGCGTGAAAGCGGTAGATCGCGCGTCGTTCAATTTCGAGTGATTTCGAATCGCCCCAAGGTGCGAGCAATCGAGACACTTCGACGTCCGACAGTATCTGTTCGGGCGTTTGTTCGGCCGTTTGTTCTGGCCCGAGCATGAATTCCCAACGTTCGCGCGAACCGGGCGCTGGAATATGAGGGCGGGCACCATCGCGGTGACAATGAAACTCGATGTGCTGCATGGAGCGGGTTGAGTTTCGCGTATCGATGATCAACCAGTCTTCACCGTAGGAGTGCCCGCTAAACTCTTGGCCAATCGCGCGGCGTACCATCGAACTCGCACCGTCGGCGCCGATCAGATAGCGAGCTTCGACTTCTGTCGTGGAACCGTCGCGCAAACGAAGCGTTGCGGTGACGGATTCTCCACCGTCGGTAAAACTGACCAACTCCATTCCGGTAGCCATTTGCACCGTGTCGCAGGTCGCCAATCGATGACGAAGGGCGCGCTCGAGATCGGGCTGATAGAACGTGATGAGTGGTGCGTAGCCATCGATGACGCCGGTCGTCGCGAAGCGCGCGAACTCTCCAAACCAGGGACTGAGCAGGCGGCACTCGCGAATCGCCAACTTCTCGAACGCATCGTCTGCCAAACCGGCCATTTGAAGAATGCGTTGGGCTTCGTTGTCGAGGCCGATCGCGCGGGGCGCCATCAGTATGTCGTCGGCCTTGTCGATGATCAGCGTGTTGACCGATTGCTGAGCAAGCAGGTTGGCCAAAGTTGCCCCCACGGGGCCGAGGCCGACGATCAACACATCAACCTTGGTCGGGAGGCGCTGCGGAGCGGGGCTGTCACTGTCGTGGGCGGTCATTGCCTGTAGGCTTTAATCAAAAGTGACAATAGTGTCAATCTTGATTATGCCCCCAGTTTCTTCTAGGTTGTCCCGTAATGATGATTCCAAGCAGGTCGGCGTGATGAGTGGTGGTGAGAACCCGGGGGAAGGGCGCGTGGCCAAGCATGAAGAGTCAGCGGTCGCCGAGGCCGAGCCGGTGCGCCCGGCGCGCGGCGAGCGCCGCAAGCGGCAAACCCGCGAGAAATTGATGCGCGCTGCCTACCATCTGATGGCGGAGAGGGGAGTTTCCTCAGTCGCCATCAACGAGATCACCGAAGCGGCGGATGTCGGCTTTGGGTCGTTCTACAACCACTTCGAATCTAAAGACGCGATTCACGAGGCGATTGTAGACGAGGTCCTCACACGCTTCGGCCAAGCGCTTAGCCGTATCGATCAGCAACTCGAAGACCCGGCCGAAATCCTTGGTTCATCCATTCGTTATGTTGCGCGCCGCGCGCGGGCCGAACCCCTGTGGGGACGCTTCCTGAGTCGCAACGCGTTTTCTTTCCACAACCTAGGCAGCGGAATGGGACAGTACCTGCTGCGCGACTTGCAGCGCGGTATCGATTCGGGGCGCTTTCGCTCACATGATTTCTTAATGACGTTGCTATCCGTGGGCGGTGCCGCGACCGCGGCGATCAGTGTCGAAGTTGAGTTGGGTTCTGGTCACGGCCCGGCCAAACTCATTAAACAATTTGACGCCGATACGACGAACATCGCCGAACGTGTTGCAAGTTCGGTGTTGCAGACCCTCGGTTTGGCGCGTGAGGAAGCAGACGAGATTGCACGTCGACCGTTGCCAAATATGGAAATCGACCGCGGTTTTTTGTGAGTTCTTGCAACTGCGAGGGCGACGGTGAGGCGCAACCAACCGGCGTCGAGGGGCTGTGGCTCAACCCGAGGGCAAATGTTTTCCTACCTCGGATCCCTGTGATCCGCCCCAAGAAGGGCAAGCCGAAGAGGATACGGTTTCGTTGGGCGAGGAATTGAAAGGGTTCGAAGATGCGATCGCGTTGCTTGCTCCGAAAAAAGGGGGGGGGGGGGATCCGATGCGCCGCAACGACAGCGAGGGCCGTGCTTATAGCGTGGCTCTCTCAGCTTTGCGCGCCGGTCATCCTGTGGGCCTGTACCCGGAGGGACTGCGCAGTTCGAACGGTTTGCACGGAACGCAACGCCTAGGCTCGGGAGCCGCTCGTTTGGCGTTGGCAACGGGCGTTTTGATTCTGCCGATCGCGTTGCAGGGAACCGATCGCGCTTGGCCTAACGGCAAGACCTTTCCGCGATGTGGCGCGTGCAGCGCAGAGTTCGGCGAGCCGATTGCGGCGGCGCTCGGCCGACCGAGAGTTGGCCGGCCGAGCGCCGCGTGCAGGCGATCAACCGTCATATTGACGAAGCGTTTCGAGGGCTTTTACCGCAGCGCTTGCAAACCGACGAGCTGACGCCGGGTTTGTGATTTCTAGTCTCATCCATCCGCGTCGATGCGATCGTTAGGATGCGAAGTTTCATCGGCGCGTAGCTTTTGGGCACGAGGCAGGGCCGCTTGCCGGACTTTGGGGGCGAAGTGCATGTCGCGTAGGCAAAAGGGGCTGGCTACCCACAGTCCTATCGTTGCCACACCACCGCTCGTGTGGCACATGCGGGGGGCCCCACACGCTTCTGGTCACGAAAGGCTCGACCGGTGGTGTTACGGATCATCTTTTTTGCTCGCAACTTTTTGCTCACAATGTAGTCACTAGGACAGGACCACCTGATGACCAATGCTCGACACGCCCGCATCTTTATTTCGACGTTAGCAACGACCTTACTAACGACGTTACTAACGACCTTGCCCGCCCTTTTGCTGGCGGCCGACGCGCACGCTGCAGACGCCCTTGATACCGGTGACACCGCCTGGATTCTTGTCTCAACGGCCCTGGTGTTGTTCATGACGATTCCGGGGCTGGCGCTGTTCTATGGCGGCCTCGTGAGAACGAAGAACGTCCTCTCGGTACTCATGCAGTGCTTTGCCCTGACTTCGGTCGTGACGCTGTTGTGGCTGGCCTTCGGCTACAGCCTCGCGTTCGAACCGGGTAACGCGATCATTGGCGGGCTTTCCAAGCCGTTTTTGCTCGGTGTCACCGCAGACTCTTTGGTTGGAACCATTCCCGAAGTTCTGTTCTTCACGTTCCAGGCCACGTTCGCCATCATCACGCCCGCACTGATCGTCGGGGCCTTCGCCGAGCGCATGAAGTTCTCGGCAATGATTCTTTTCTGCTCGGTTTGGCTGGTGGTCGTGTACTTACCGATTTGCCACATGACGTGGGGCGGCGGGTACTTCGCCGAGATCGGAGTTTTCGATTTTGCCGGTGGCATTGTCGTGCACATCACTGCGGGAATCGCCGCGCTGGTGGCGTGCATCGTGATCGGGCCACGCAAGGGTTACCCGAGTGCTTCGATGCGTCCGCACAACCTCACAATGACGGTGATCGGTACGGGGATGCTGTGGGTTGGTTGGTTCGGGTTCAACGCGGGTAGCGCGTTGGGCGCCAACGGCGGCGCGGCGATGGCGCTTACCGTTACTCATCTTTCGGCTTGCACGGCCTCAGTGGCCTGGGTGTCGATCGAATGGGTCAAGCACGGGAAGCCTAGCGTGCTGGGCTTTGTTACCGGAGCTGTCGCTGGCCTTGCGGCCATCACTCCGGCGGCTGGGGTTGCTGGTCCGCTCGGTGCCTTGATGATCGGCGCGGCGTCGGGTTGTCTGTGTTTTCTGTGTTCGACCACCATCAAATCGAAGTTTGGCTACGATGACTCGCTCGACGTTTTTGGCGTTCACGGGGTCGGCGGTTTCGTCGGCACGTTGCTGGCGGCAGTCGTTGCCATCCCCGCGCTGGGTGGCAATCAGCCGGACGTCGTCGTTTCGAGTCAGTTTGTCGTGCAATGCATTGGCGCTTTCGGCACTGCCATTTACACGGGACTCGCATCGTTCATCATTTTGAAAGTTGTCGACGCCACGATCGGGCTTCGCGTCACTGACCGACAAGAGACCGAAGGCTTGGACTTGGCGCTTCACGATGAGTCTGGCTACAATATTTAGCCGGGCGAATGCCTGACACACGCGGGTGCCGTCGGCACCCGCGTGGTTCGGATCGAAACACGCCATTGTCTCAATGAATTCAATTCCTGATTCCGAAAGGGCAGTCGATGCGTCTGCTTATCGACGTGAAGCGGAAACACCTGAAATTCCCAACGGGGTTTGTTCGCTCACCGACCAGACGCTGTTCGACCTGCTAAGCGAAGCCTCTCCGTCAGCCCAGGCTACCTCGACTCCCGACCGCAATATCGGCTTCGGGTTTCTCTACTATTCGCTGGGGCGAATTCTTCGTCCGAAGCTCGCGGTCGTACTGGGCTCTAAGATGGGTTTCTCGGCCGTGTCCATGGCGCTCGCGATTCGTGACAATTTAGAATCGGGCGAACTGATTCTGGTTGATGCGGCCTATGACGACAACGCCGATGGCGCCGATGCCGGGATGGGGGGCGTTGGATTCTGGCGTGACGGTGACCGGGTCGAAGAGTTGCTGCAACGCTTCGGTGTGGCCGATGTAATGACGGTCAAGATCATGAGCACTGTGGATTTCGCCGAGCTTCACATTGAGCAGAAACTACCGGCGATCGATTTGCTGTTAATCGACGCTGATCATTCCTACACGGGCTTCAAAACCGACTTCGAAACGTACGCGGAGCTGGTCCAAGACGCTGGAGTGATTCTGTGCCACGACTCGGAAGTCCAGGATGGATACGCGGGATACTCGTTCGGGGTCGGCAAGTATTTGCGCGAAGTCGTCATGACGAGCGACCGTTTCGAGGCGATGTCATTGCCCGTTTGGCCCGGCTTGGGGATCGTGCGTAAGACCGGTTCTATTGGCGACGGCGGCCGTGTTGCGCCGGTTGTGTTGCAGCGGGTGTTACAAACGAGTCACGACTGGCTCCCGCTTCCCGTTAGCCAGCGGGAACGACTTAGAGACGCGGTCTTGCGCTACTTGCGTATCCTGTTTCCGAATTCTTACTGACGGGTGGTTTTTGAGTACGGGGACGTAGGCTCGGATTCAACGCGCGTCCTCGCAAGTTAGCGAGCATTCATCGCACCTCTGACCTGTCGGGCAGTGCGTGTCGAATTCGCACAGCGAATTGTCGGCGGACCCAGCCGCCGCGGGTGAGGCAAAAGCCAGTAGTAACGTGAGAATCAGGCGGGGGAACATAGAACGACTTCTAGTCGAGCGCCTACGCCCCGTCAATGCTGCTGCTGAGCCATGGCGGTCGAGTATCTGCGTCCTCACTACAGCACGGAAAATGTAAGCCCCGCGTGCTCTTCCAATTGATCGACGAGCGCCTGTCCCAAAGCTGTGGATGGAGTCCAGAACCCACCCGGAACTTTGATTCGGTCAAGTTCGAGAAGGCAGATTGCTGCTTCGCCCAACATCTTGCCGGTTGAGCCGTAGCCGGGGTCGCGGTCGCCCGTGATCTTCGTCTTGATCGTTTTTCCACTGGGCGTTTCGCCGAACATGCGGATGTCGAAGAACCCGGCTTTTTGTTCGGCTGGGCTCGGCCCTTCGCCGGGCTTAGGCAGTACATAGCTGTTGAGGAGGTTACGCAGTGGCGCAATCGAAGCGGCGGCCATGAATCCACCCAGACCCAGGCTCAACGCTGTTGCCTGCAACGCGCCGCCGATACCGCTGCCCATCATCATCGCCTCGTCGTAGCGAAACTCGCTTCCCCAAGGGTGTCCGAGCAGCGCGTGGCTGCGAAACACGACGCGAGTGTTGATCGACGCCATGACAAACGGTGCAACCCAAGCGCCCGAGACCGCGTCGCTTTCGGGAAGCGTGACGTTGGCTTGGCGAATGCCAGTTCGCATGTTAGCCGGGGCCAAAGCGTAGGGGTTCGCCAGTACCTTGCGAAGCCCCGGGTCCTTCGCCGTTTCCTCCATCACATTCATCATGCTGGCGATCGTGCCGCCGCTGGCGCCGCCTTTCATCGCCTTAACGCGCATCGCGATTGTACTGCACGGCTCGCCGAGTGTTTCGTTCGCTTTGCTTTGCGTGAACCACACGCCGAGGTCTGAAGGGATCGAATCGAAGCCGCAGGTGTGAACGATGCGGGCGCCACTTTTGGCCGCGGTCTCGGCATGCGCGTCGATCATCCGCTGCATCCATTGCGGTTCGCCGGTTAGGTCGCAGTAGTCGGTGCCGGCTGCTGCCGCTGCGGCGACGAGTTCCGACCCATACAACGCGTAAGGACCAACGGTGGAAATGATGACACGCGTAGACGCGACAAGAGCCGCCATGGCGGCTTCGTCGGCTGCATCGGCAACAATTTGGGGAACCTTTGCGCCAGTGCTTTCCGCGATTGCGTCGAGTTTGGCTTGAGAACGTCCGGCAATGGCCCACTTAAGAGGCCCATCGCAGCCGTGACGTTTCACCAAGTGCTGGCAAAGAATTTCGCCAACAAAACTGGTGGCGCCGAAGACAACGATATCGAAAGGGCGGGAAGAAAGATCGCTCATGGCGCCGACCCTAGACTAAGGCTGCCGCCAGAACGACTTGGAGGAGCGGGATGTCCGGCGCTCGTGTTACCGCCCAATCCTTACGGCACAAAAGTTCTCAACAGTCTGCGCAGAGTGTTGGCGGGCCAGGGCATTCGCACAAACTCCACGTGAAGTTCTCGGCAAGTGGGTGTTCGTCGAATCGAGTCACTAAGATTTCGAAACGACGATGAGTGGCGAGAACCCGAGGCTTGCCCGGGTTCTTCTTGGCGACGACGAACTCGGACGACCAGCATTCGCCTTCGCTGTTGAAGAGTTGCACCTGAAGGTTGGGCGCAAGGTAGAAGAACGCCGTTCCGGAACTTGGGGTGGGTAGTACTAAGTTCGCGCCTTTGGCGATCACGATGGCTTTGGTCTTGCCCACGCTGCGCGGCAGAAGCTTCACGAGGAAACGCCGTCGGCGGTTGGTTCGGCGGAACCCTGACCATCGCCGATCCTATATCTGAATGGTTTTCGATAGTTGTAGGAAATAGGTTAAACTACGGTTACGCATTGAATGTGTCACTCCAACAAGCTCAGCTCCCTATGAAATCCAACCGCAAGCGTGTCGCCAAAGTTCTCGTGGGGGTCGTGGTGGCCGCCATCGCTGCTGGTTGGCCCGGCGCTGCCGTGGCGTGCGGCACCGGCGTTCATCATCGAGCATCCGACCAATGGCCTTGTCGCGTTCGATCTAGGGCTGTCGCACGAAGTTGCCGAGCGTGGAGAGAAGGCGATCCCGCCGCCGGTGGGTTGGCTCATGGAAAGCCGCGGGCGGGTGGGCTTTACGCTTGAAGCACAAATGCGAGAAGACGGCCTGTCACCGGCCGCCGTCGGTCACGTCGTGGTCTCCCATCTCCATGGCGATCACACCGGTGTGGCTGTCGAGTTCGCCGATGCGGTGTTCCTGGCGGGTTCTGGCAGCCGCGCGCAGTTGCTCAACGATCCGCACTCGCCGTTCGATTCTGCAACCACGCCAGACTGGCGTGAGATCGCGTTCGAAACCGACGGCACACCGGTTGGTCCTTTCGAGAAGGCAATCGACCTGTTCGGCGACGGATCCATCTTGTTGATCGCTGGCGGAAGCGGTCACACACCCGAAGACGTGATGGCGTTGGTGAATTTGGCCAGCGGCGCCGTGCTACTAACCGGTGATGCGGTCGTGCACTTCGACTGGCTTGAGTTGGACGACGTTGAACGAATCGCTAGCGATCCGGAGCGGGCCGCAGCGACACGCAACCGTGTTCGCGCGGTACGTGATGCGGGCGGTGTGTTGATTATTCCGGGACACGACCTGCGCCGACTCGGGCCGGCGCGCATCGATCTCGTTCACCATCACGCAGAGCTGTTCGAACCTGCCGCCTGGCCGATCTCGAACGACTGACGAGTATTGGCTATTGGCTGGGTCCCCGAGTGTCCTGGTGACCCTGCGTGACCCTGCCTGCATGACCGTTTGCATGCGCCTGGGATGCTTCCGGCTGCGCTGTTCGTTGTAGGCGCGAAAGATCGCGTTTCATCCGGCGTTTCCGTGAGTTAGGAGAAGAACGTTGAGCGAACCTATTCAAGAAACATCCGACGAAATTCGTATCGGCATTTCGACCTGCCTTCTTGGGCAGGAAGTCCGATTTGACGGCGGCCATAAGCACGACCGGTTCGTGACGGATACGCTCGGGCGCTGGTTCACTTTTGTGCCCGTGTGCCCTGAGGTCGAAGTCGGCATGGGCATTCCTCGAGAGACGGTTCGGTTGGTCCGTGAGGACGGCGAACTTCGTATGCGTGGTGGCAAGACCTCGAAAGACTGGACGGTCGTAATGAACCGCTACTCGAAGCGCCGGGTAAAGGCGCTGGACGAGATGAATCTGCACGGTTACCTGCTCAAGAAGGGATCTCCGAGCTGCGGTATGGAGCGGGTCAAGGTCTACACAACCGCTGGCATGCCGAGCGAATCGACGGCAGGTCTTTTTGCTGCCGCGCTGATGGAGCGGTTCCCGTTGCTTCCGATCGAAGAAGAAGGGCGCTTGAACGATCCGGTTCTGCGCGAGAACTTTATTGAGCGCGTGTTCGCCTACAAGCGAGTGCGCGACCTGTTCGGCGGGCGTTGGACTCGTGGAGACCTTGTCGCCTTTCACTCGCGTGAGAAAATTCTGATTCTGGCGCATGAGCCCAAGGCGGAAAAGGAACTCGGTCGCATCGTGGCGAATGCCAAAGAATTGGGTCGTGCTGAGGTCGCGCGCAGCTACCCGGAAACGTTTATGCGCGCCCTGGGCCGCCAGGCGACCAAAGCCCGACACGCCAATGCTTTTCACCACATGCTCGGTCACTTCAAAAAAATTCTTGGCGCGCCACAGAGAGCTGCGTTGGCGGCTTCGGTTGAGGATTATCGAAACGGGCTCGTTCCACTGGTCGTTCCGATCACCTTATTCAACCACTACGTTGAGTTGTACGGAGTCGAGTATCTAAAAGGGCAGATGTACTTGTCGCCCCATCCCAAAGAGTTGCTGCTGCGCAACCACGTTTGAGGTTCGGCGAACCCACCAGCCGGAATCAGGGCTTCGTGGCTCCTTGAGAAAGCACTTTCAGTGGCAAAGCCAATGCTTCGCGCATTCGCAGGGCATTGGCGATGCCGGGGAGACCGGTGTCGATTCGAACCGTAGAATCGTTGTCACCGAACGTCTCCAACAGCCGATCCCACACACTGAAAATCGTCGCGAAGTTGCTGCCGAGTTCCTTGGACTGTTTCCCATGATGTCTTCGGTGCAGCGCGGGCGTTACGAAGACCGTCGCGAGGCGTTGTTCCGCAACCTTGGGTACGTTGATGTCCCCGTGTTCGAGCAGGTTCACCACTCCGAACACAATCTCGAAGATCACCACAGCAACGACCGGCGCACCGAGTGCGGCGACGGCCGCAAGTCGAAGCGGCAGGGACAGGAGCAACTCGCCGGGGTGAAAACGCGCGGCGGTCGACACGGTGAAGTGCACGTCGGAGTGGTGAACTTGATGGAAGCGCCACAGGAAGCCGAACGTGTGATTGGCCCGGTGCCAGCAATACGAAACCAGGTCGAGAGCGATGATCGTCAACGGGATAGCGGCCCAATACGGCAGGGCGGCCGTGTTGAGTACACCGAAGCCACGCTCGGCTGCCCATAGCGAAACGGTACACGCGCAGGCGCCGCAAACGCTGGCAATCACAATCCCGTTCAGCGCCCACAGCCCTATGTTCACCCGCCAGCTACTACCCCAGTTGCCGGCCCAGTTGCGGCGTATGGAAGAATGGGGCGCGAGGCGCTGCAGCACGACGGCTAGAGCTACTGCGAAGGCGAATCCCAGTCCACGTAAAATCTGAAACTCGGTTTCGCTCATCAACTTTCAGCTACGAACAGCACCGAGTCGCAGTGATCATCCGGTTTCACTCATTCGATGTTTGTGAATCCTGCGGCAACCAGCTTCTCCATGACGACGTCGTCCTCGTGGAGGTTGTGGCGGTCCGATGAAAACCCAAGCGCTTTCAATTTCTTCACCCGACGATTCGCAAGCACTAGCCGTCCGCTGGGCTTCACCACGCGACGAAGTTCGCGGAGTCCGGCCTCGACGTCGGGCCAGAAATAGTAAGTGTTGCAACTGATGACGCCGTCGATCGAATTGGTCTCGATGTCCAGGTTCTCGACGCCACATTGCTTAAGCGTCAGCGAACCGTGGTCGTGCCCCCCACGCTGCTGGAGGCGCCGCTGCTATCCGTGACAACGCCGCCCACCGAAAGTACCTCGCCGCTCGTGAACTCTGAGGACACCAGAACGCGGGCTCTAAGCGAGGCGCTCGAATCGGTCAATCCGTTCCAAGTCACCTCCTGCCCGCTGGTCTGGGCGCCCGCGGGCACCGAACTCGACAACGTGAGGCCGTCGGGAAGAGTCAACGTCACTTGCCCACTGCCTTGCATGTTGTCGTAAGAAACGGAGATATCGGAGGTGATCTCCATGGTCACCGTTCGGGCAAGCGACATCGACAGCGCCAACTCGCCACCTCCGGTGGTGCTCTCGCGGACCGTGGTCGAGGCTTGAGCGGATGCGCTGCCACCAACGCCGTCGGTCCCCGACGTCTGGATTGCCAAGGTCCGGCCACCCTTGGCACCGGCGTCAACAAGCACTCGCAGTTTCATCGAGCCGCTTGCGCTGGTCAGATTGGTCCACGTTGCGGATGTCCCTGTGGTTGCTGCCTCCGGTACGGCCAGGACCGGCGTCAGTTCCGGCGGGAGATTGATCTGCACCGAGCCTGGGGCCTGCAAATTCTTATAACGCACGGTCAGGTCGGTCGTTGTTCCGGGCGTCACCGATCGCAGGGCAGTCAGTGACATCCCGAAATCGCCGCTACTGACAGAGGTCGTGCTTTTTTTGCTGATTCCCACGATGGACTGCGTCTCGGACGTCACAATCTCCCCAGTCGAATCGCTGACCGTCAACGCTCCGACCAGAACCGTGCCGTCGATCACGTTCGCAACCCGCGTATCAATCTTGACGACCCCCGAAGGTACGGGAAGGTCGGTCCAGTAAAGCGACCTGTCCGTGCCACCTGTGGGCGGCGGGACGGCGCGAATCACGGACACTTCATCGGGGAGCGACATCGTCATTGTGTTTTGGCCGCCGCCCTCGCGGTAACGCGCGGTGTAGCGGATCGTCTGACCCGGTCGCGTGTACCTTTGGGCTTTGAGAGTGGCGAACAGTTTATCTTTGCGCGAGACCACGCTGACCTGCTCACACACGGCGGACTCACCCAGCCGGTCGTCCATCAGCGCGCTCCCGGTAATCATCGTTTCATCCTCGGCGCTCTGGATGATCAGCGTGTTCACCTTGACTTTGCCGGCAGTGGCCGCGAGCGACCCCCAGTACACTCGTTGGCCGTCCTGCGAGGTCGGCGGCGGATAGATATCCACGATCTGCGCCGCATCGGGAAGAGTGAAACTTATTTCGTTGTTGTCGGACCCGTTTTTGTAGCGCACCACGTAATTCACGTTGCGACCGGGACGCACGTGCCTCTGCGCACTGACGAGACAGGACAGGTGAGATTTTTCGGTACTCCCGCCACGAACGCGGAAGAAGTTCTTCGCTGTGGCGTCGTTTCCGGCCCCATCCGTCAGGGTTGCGAGGTTGACCATCCGGGTACCGGGAGCGACGTCGTCGCCGATCCGGGCAGTGACGAAGCCCTTGCCCACGCTACCGGCCGCGAAGGTTGCGAGATGGAAGGTGGCAACGTTGTCCGCAATCGTCACCGTGCCGTCCGGCGAAGAAGCCGACAGCAACTCCAGGCCCGCGGGCAGCGGATCGGTTACGGTGACATCAAGGTCGGAACTGCACGCGTTCGACCATTGCAGCCCGTACGCGATCTCCCCACCCGGGTTGTTGTTGCCCGAATGCACCTTCCTCAGCGTGACCGGACAGATCTCGTTCGTGTCGCGTACGCGCAGCGTGTCGGTAACCGAGTCGGTACGCTCGGAATCGTCAGACACGGTCGCCGTGTTATCGATCTGAGTGCCGACCGCAACACCGCTGGAGATCCGGACGGAGACGATGCCCTGGACCACTTCGCCACCTCCCCAAGTTGCCATCTGGAAGGTGACCGTATTGCCAACAACAGTCGCAGTAGTATTCGGCGAAGAGGCTGAAATCACCTCAAGAGTGGCCGGAACCTGATCCACAACGACTACGTTCGAGAGAGGATTTCTGCAGGAGTTCGACCACTGCAGCTTGTACTGCAGCTCACCGCCGGGCAGCGCCTGCCCGGAGTGGGTTTTTTTCAGGGAAACCGAACAGGCCTCACGGACCAAACAAACATCGCCTGTACCATCGCTGTCTGCATCAGCTTGATCGGTATTCGCGATAAGTGGGCAGTTGTCGTCAACGTCTGGAATGCCATCACCATCAGCGTCTTCACAAACATCGCCTATGCCATCGCTGTCTGCATCAGCTTGATCTGTATTAGCGATAAGTGGGCAGTTGTCGTCAACGTCTGGAATGCCATCACCATCAGCGTCGTCTTCACATACATCGCCTGTCCCATCGC
>JBLFWR010000053.1:0-19909 GCA_047611725.1 Binatia bacterium
TCCGTGGTGCGTCCGGCGGCCGCCCCAAAGCTCTTGATGTCGTTGGCCGACCGCTTGCGCGCCTTAAGGGCCATAGGCCCCTCGGCGACGGTGGTGCAACGTTTCGATCTCGATTTCGCACGCGTATCTGCCGAAGATTTCGTGCGACGTTTCCTGGTTGAAATCCTCGATGCGCAAAAACTTCTGGTTGGTCACGATCTGAATTACGGGCACGGCCGTGCCGGTAGTGTCGATACGTTGGTTGAGGCCGGGAGCCGCTTTGGTTTTGCGGTTGAAGTGATCGGCCCCGTCGAAGTTGATGGCGTCGCCGCACACTCCTCGGTGGTTCGCAAAGCGATCGCCGCCGGAGATGTTGCGTTGGCGTGCAAGCTGCTGGGTCGACCGCATATGGTGCGTGGCCGCGTCGTTCACGGTGCGGGCCGTGGTTCGGGATTGGGTTTCGCTACGGCAAACATCGAAGCCAATATTGAAACAGTTCCGTCGGACGGCGTGTATGTGACCACCGCGATCGTGGATGGCAAGGAAATCGACGGCGTCACTTCGATTGGATCAACCCCAACATTCAACGGTACTGAAAGGGTGATCGAGTCCCATCTCTTCGCCGAACTCGGCGATCTTTATGGCAAGTCGATCGGCCTTCGCTTCTTTGAACGCGTGCGCGATCAGAAGAAGTTCGCCAACTCCGATGAACTCGTTGCGCAGATCGCGCGCGACGTCGAGACGGCGCGAGCCGTGTTGGCCGAGCGCCACACCAGTTAACGTGGCTGACGCCGAACTCCGTCTGGTCGTTCCTGAAAGTGCAGTTGGCGGCCGACTCGATACGTGGCTCGCAGCTCAAGACTCGGCCCCTACACGTTCTCAGATCAAACGCGCGGTGCGCGAAGGGCGACTGTCGGTTGACGGCGCGGCGGGCCGTTTATCTTTGCGCTTACGCGGCGGCGAGGTTGTCGAGCTCAGCGCGGGCCAGGGAAAGCAGATGTCGGGTGATGTCGTCGCGCAAGACATTCCCCTGACCATCCTGTTCGAAGACGAGCACATTGTGGCGGTGGATAAAGCCCACGGGATGGTCGTTCATCCCGCCGTCGGGAATCCCGATGGAACCTTGGTCAATGCAGTGCTGGGACGATACGGCCCAGCGGGGTTACCGGGCGAGTCGCACCGTGTGGGCATCGTGCACCGGCTTGACCGCGATACATCCGGAGTGATTTTGGTCGCGCGAACCGTCGAAGCCCACGAAGCGTTGTCGCGCCAGTTTCGCGAGCGTACGATCTCGAAAACCTACCTGGCACTGGTGCGAGGCAATGTTGCCGAGGCCGGCCAGGTCGATGCTCCCATCGGCCGCCATCCCCGTGATCGCAAGAAAATGTCGACGGCGGCTACAGTTTCTCGAGCGGCAGTGACCGACTACACTCCTTTGGAGCGTTTTGGAGCCGCCACCTGGCTGGAAGCGCGGCCTTTGACCGGAAGGACCCACCAAATCCGGGTGCATCTGGCCTCTCGGGGATGGCCGATCGTGGGGGACCCCATTTATGGTAGTCGCCCTCGTGCGAGCCGTACGGGCGGCGGCCGAGTGATTGCGGCCGTTGGAGCAGTGCCTCGACTCGCTCTCCACGCAGCCGCGATCGAGTTCGACCACCCCAGTGGCGAACGCCTCAAAATCGAGGCTCCGCTGCCAGCCGACTTGGCCGTCGCGATTCAGACTTTGCGAGAAGTCGTTTCAAACGTGGTTGACTCCCGGTAGGGGATTGTTTAGCTTCTTAGGGCACGCCCGGAGGCGCCCTGCTCTTACCCGAGTGGACCTCGCCAATCTCACAGTCAGTTCCCTAGCCTAGCGGAAACGCACGTCGTCACTGGATCGATGTAGCGGCCGTCTTCAGGGGAGAGACACCTGGAATCCGAGCGACTTTCATCAATTTCAACGTAGAGTTTCGGCGTCACCTGCGCCGGCAGCGTCCCCAAAGGCAAGAAAGCAGCAGCTGGATAGCAACCCCGCGCTCACGAACGGGCCGCACCTATGGAAGCGATTCTGTAGGAAACTCTCCCAACACTTTCCAAGGCCATCGAGCCCAAAGGGCCACTTGGCCCGCAACCCGAAAGGAACAAACGATATGGCACGATCCCGCGGCGGGCAGTCTGCCCGACCGAAAGAACCGCAACAGGATGAGAACGTTCTCAACCTGAAAAGCCTTAAGGATAAGAAGGCTCGCGAACTCGCTGAAGTCGCCCGTGATCTAGGGGTGGAAGGCGTCGCCAACATGCGCAAGCAGGACATGATCTTCAAGATCCTGGAAGCGCAGGCCGAGAAAACCGGCAATGTTTACGGCGAAGGGGTTCTGGAGATTCTCCCTGATGGCTTCGGTTTCCTGCGCGCGCCGGACGCTAACTACCTTCCTGGGCCCGACGATATCTACATTTCGCCGAGCCAGGTGCGCCGCTTTGGATTGCGCACCGGAGACTGCGTTTCGGGGTTGATTCGTTCCCCAAAAGAGGGCGAACGCTACTTTGCGCTGCTCAAAGTTGCGGCGATCAACTACGACGAGCCCGATAAGGCTCGGAACAAGGTCCTGTTCGAGACCTTGACGCCCCTGTACCCGAACGAGCAGCTCAAGCTCGAACACGACCCAAAAGACTATACGACCCGGGTCATCGACATGATGGTGCCGATCGGCAAGGGCCAGCGCGCTTTGGTCGTGGCAGCCCCACGTACCGGTAAAACGGTACTTCTGCAGAGTCTGGCCCACGGGATCGCGGCCAACCACAAAGAGGTTATCCTCATTGTGTTGCTCATCGACGAGCGGCCGGAAGAAGTCACCGACATGCAGCGAACCGTGCAGGGTGAGGTCGTTTCGTCCACGTTCGATGAGCCGCCAACTCGCCACGTTCAGGTCGCTGAGATGGTCATCGAAAAGGCCCGGCGCCTGGTCGAACACGGCAAAGATGTCGTTATTCTGCTGGATTCGATCACCCGGCTGGCGCGTGCGTACAACGCGACTGTGCCTCCAAGCGGCAAAATCCTCTCCGGCGGGGTAGATTCCAACGCGTTGCGGGGGCCGAAGAAGTTCTTTGGCGCCGCCCGTAACATTGAGGATGGCGGAAGTCTGACCATCATCGGCACGGCCCTGGTGGACACTGGCAGCCGTATGGATGAGGTCATCTTCGAAGAATTCAAGGGAACGGGTAACTGCGAAATCCATCTGGACCGAAAGTTGATGGATAGGCGCATCTTCCCGACCATCGATATTGGCCGCTCGGGCACCCGAAAAGAGGACTTGTTGGTCGAAAAGGACATCCTCAGCCGGGTTTTCGTGCTGCGGAAACTGCTCACCCAGCTCAACACGGTCGAGGCGATCGAGTTCTTGCTGGGTAAAATGAAGGGCACTAAGGACAACCAGGAATTCTTTGACAAAATGAACTCCTGATCGGTGTGGAGCGGTTCGGGGCCAGGCCCTGACGCGTTGCATACACAGGATCAATTTGTTAAGGGGACCGTTGATTCGGGCTGAAACCTCGCCCGATAGAATCAAAAGAGAGAGCTAAATGAGCCAAGTTACGATGAAACAGTTGCTCGAGGCGGGTGTGCACTTCGGTCACCAGACGAGCCGCTGGAATCCGAAGATGAGCCCCTACATCTTCGGTGCACGAAATGGGATCCACATCATCGACCTTCAACAGACGGTCACGATGTTTCGCGATGCTTGTGACTACGTCCGTGAGGTCGCTGCACGAGGTGGAAACATCTTGTTTGTGGGTACCAAGAAGCAGGCCCAAGAGGCCGTGCGGGTCGAATCCACTCGCGCCGGGCAGTACTACGTCAACAATCGTTGGCTGGGCGGCACGCTGACGAACTTCCAGACTATCAAGCAGTCGATTGAGCGCATGCGTCGTCTCGAAGAGACTCTTGACGATCCTGCAAGTCTGACGACCTACAAGAAGAAAGAGCGGCTGGTTATGCAGCGCGAGCTCGACAAGCTGAAATTCAACCTTGATGGCATCAAGGACATGAAGCGTCAGCCCGATCTCTTGTTCATCATCGATCCGGATCGCGAAGATATCGCCGTCTCCGAGGCCAACCGCCTGAACATTCCGGTGGTTGCCGTCGTGGATACGAACTGCGATCCCGACCGCATTGCCTACTGCATTCCGGGCAACGATGACGCCATTCGCGCGATTCGCCTGTTCTGTACGGCGGTTGCCGAGTCGTCGATGGAAGGCCGTCGCGAGTTCGACGAGCGCACTCGCACGAGCGAGAAGGTCGCGGCTGTATCCGGTGAAGGTGCCGTCACTCAGTTTGGCGGTGAGGGTGCCCCTGCGATTCCGACCGCGGCAACTGCCGCCCCTGCGGAAGCTGCTGTTGCACCGGCCGCTGCCGCTCCTGCTGAAGCCGTGGCTGCGCCTGCCGAGCCTGCTGCTGCCGCACCTGCGGAGGCCGTGGCTGCGCCAGTCGCACCTGCTGAGCCTGTCGCTGCCAAGCCGGCGAGCGAGACCGAGAAAACTGACGTCTGATGAGCATTACTGCAGCTGTAGTTAAAGACCTGCGCGAGAAAACCGGCGCGGGAATGATGGATTGCAAGCGCGCGCTTACCGAAACCAATGGTGACGTCGACGCCGCGATCGCTGTCCTGCGTGAAAAAGGTTTGGCCGGTGCCGCTAAGAAGGCGGGGCGAGTTGCCGCCGAGGGCATGGTTGGTGTGTTCCAGGAAAAGCACGGAGAAGCGGTGCTTTTGGAACTCAACTGCGAGACCGATTTCGTTGCGAAGAACCCGGCCTTCGGTGAGATTGTCAACAAAATCGGTGCAGGTCTGCTTGCTTCAAATCTAGACAGTGGCGACGGCGAAGCCGCAGCCGGTGTTGCGGTTGAAGGTGGCGGGACCATCGCCGACACGGTGGCGGCCGCGATTTCTTCGATCGGCGAGAATGTTTCGCTACGGCGTTTCCAACGCTTGCGCGCCGACAATGGCGCTGTTGGTGCCTACGTACACGGTGGTGGCAAGATCGGAGTCGTTGTTTCTGTCGAAGGAGCATCTGCTGATCAGAGTGATGTCGCCCGCGATCTAGCAATGCAGGTTGCTGCTGCGTTTCCGCGCTATGTGCGACGCGAAGAAGTTCCGCAGTCGGCCATTGATACCGAAAGCGAAATCTTCCGTAACCAAGCCTTGGCTTCTGGCAAGCCGGAAGCGGTCATCGACCGTATTATCCAAGGCAAGATCAATAAGTTTTTCGGCGAGATCTGTCTTCTCGAACAGGAGTTCGTCAAGGACTCCGACCTCACGGTGACTAAGCTTCTCGAAAAGGCCGACAAGGAATCCGGTGGCTCTTTGACTGTGACTCGCTTCGTGCGCTTTCAGTTGGGTGAGGGCATCGAGAAAAAAGAGTCCAACCTCGCTGCCGAAGTCGCCGAGCAGATCGCCCAGGGCAGCTGAGCCGAAACCATGGGCGACCAAGCCGCTACAGCAGATGGGACACCGAGATACCGGCGCGTTCTGCTAAAGCTCAGCGGCGAGTCGCTTGCCGGTTCTAGCGAGTCGGGAATCGATCCGGCTACCGTGGCGGCTCTAGCCACGGAAATTCAACAGGCGCGCGCTTTGGATTGCGAGATCGCCATCGTGGTTGGCGGCGGTAACATCTTTCGTGGCCTAAGGGCCTCAGAAATGGGGATGGACCGAGCCACCGGCGACTACATGGGGATGCTGGCCACGGTTCTGAACAGCCTGGCTCTTCAGGAGGCGTTGGAGCGCATTGACGTTCCGACCCGCGTATTGAGCGCTCTGGAAATCCGCGAGGTTGCCGAGCCCTACATTCGCCGTCGTGCCACACGCCATCTTGAGAAAGGTCGTGTCGTTATTTTTGCGGCTGGCACCGGAAACCCGTTTTTCACCACCGATACTGCGGCGAGTTTGAGAGCCATCGAGGTCGGTGCCCAAGTCGTTATGAAGGGCACGCGCGTTGATGGAATCTATAGCGCCGACCCGGAAAAGTTTCCGGATGCCGTGTTCTATCCGAAAGTTTCGTATCTGCAGGCTCTCAACGAAGGATTGGCGGTTATGGATACGACCGCGATTTCCCTTTGTATGGACAACGACTTGCCAATCATCGTGTTCAACACGTCGCAGCCTGGAAACATCGTACGTGCAATTTCCGGTGAGCCAATTGGTACGGTCGTAGGAAAAAACGAGCGATGATCGAAGAAATCCTAGCTGACCTCAAAACCGAGATGGGGAGTACGATCGAGTCGTTCAAGCGCGACCTCAGTAGAATTCGCGCTGGTCGCGCTCATCCCTCGTTGCTAGACGGAGTTATGGTCGAGTACTACGGGACCGACACGTCTCTTAGCAAAATCGCCAACGTCTCCGCGCCCGAGTCCCGAATGCTGTTGATACAGCCGTTCGATCAGACGTCTGTTACGGCGATTGAAAAGGCGATTCGCACTTCGGCCGATCTCGGTCTTTCGCCCATGAGCGATGGACGGATTTTGCGCATTCCAATCCCTGAGCTAACCGAAGATCGCCGCCGTGATCTCGTCAAGCGCGTGCGCAAAGAAGCCGAGTCCTACCGCATTTCCGCTCGCAACCATCGGCGCGATGCCAACGATATGCTCAAGCAGGCCGAAGCCGACAAGGAAATAGGCGAAGATGACCACCGGTCTGCAGCCGACAAGGTCCAAAAGTTAACCAACGAATGCATTGCCAAGATCGACGAAATCACCAAGGCCAAAGAAGCCGACGTCATGGCTGTCTGAGCGGTCGGGAACCGATTCTCGCGTGGGCGACGCTTCAGTAGCCGAGTATCCCCGTCACGTCGCGGTCATCATGGATGGCAACGGCCGCTGGGCGACAGGCAAAGGAATGAACCGCGTGCAGGGGCACCGCCGCGGGAAGGATTCCGTCCGAGAGATTGTCGAGACCGCCCGCGAACTCGGCATCGAAGTTCTTACCCTCTACGCGTTTTCTTCAGAAAATTGGGATCGCCCTCAGCGCGAAGTTTCGGCCCTAATGCGCTTGTTGCGTCGTTACCTCAAGACTGAGGTTAACAAGATGATGCGCTACGAAATTCGTTTGCGAGCCATCGGAAACCTTCGCCGACTCCCCACTGAAGTTTTGGCCGAGATACGCGAAGTTGAACGCCGCACGCGCGACAACAAACGCATGATCGTCCAGTTGGCCGTGAGCTACGGAGGCCGCGAAGAACTGGTTCGCGCCACCCGGCGACTGGCACGTCAGGTACGCGACGGCGAATTACGTCCGGACCAGATCGACGAAAACCGTATCGCCAACGCACTTGATACCGCAGGGATCCCCGATCCGGATCTGCTCATTCGCACCAGCGGCGAAATGCGACTGTCGAACTTTCTATTGTGGCAGCTCGCCTACACTGAGATCTACGTAACCGACACGTTGTGGCCGGATTTCCGTCGCGATGAATTCATCGCGGCATTGGAAGTTTATCGCACACGTCAACGTCGTTTCGGCCGCACGGCCGCGCAGATGGAAGGGGGCGCCTGATGCTTCGAACACGGATCCTAACGGCGCTCATCGCGCTTCCGCTGCTCATTGCGCTGATCCTGCTTGCGCCAGCGTGGTGCTTCAACGTTGTCGTGATGGCGATTACGTTTCTGGGATTGATGGAGATGGCGAGTATGGCCCGCCTGCGCGTTCCAGCTGCAAAAATCATGATCGCAGCCGCCGGCATGGTGGTAGCGATTTCGATGTTGATTGATCACACCGGCGCGGCTGTTTCCGCCGGTATTGTCATCGCGCTGATTGGGACCCTGTTCGGGACACTGTTGACGGCCGAAGACATGGAGCGCAGCGTGAGCGACGCCTCCGAAATTTTGTTCTCGGCCCTGTACGCGGGTGTTCTCCTGCCGCATTTCATCTGGCTGAGACGGCTCCCTGACGGCCCGGCTCTCGTGTTCTTTACCATCGCATGCACGATGGGGAGCGATGCGGGGGGCTACTTTGCGGGGCGCAGTTTCGGCCGCACCAAGCTGTGGCCCAGTGTAAGCCCGAAGAAAACCATCGAGGGCTCGGCGGGTTCCTTGGGCGGCGCCATGTTGATTGGTGTTTTGTTCGGAGTCACGATCTTCGACCTGTTTTCGGTGACAGGTGCGTGTGCGGTGGCCATGGTGATCTCGGTTCTGGCCCAGGTCGGCGACCTCATGGAATCGATGATCAAGCGCGCCCACGACGCCAAAGATTCGGGCTGGATTCTGCCTGGTCACGGCGGTGTGCTTGACCGTACGGACTCTCTGGTTTTGCCGGTGGTCTTCATCTACTACGCGGCATTGGCCGTTCCGCCCGGCTGAACTCGTAGGGCGGTCGATTCGGCCCGCCTTGCCCTTCTCAGTCCTTCTCACTTTTCGGCTTTCGACGACACCAGCCCCGGTGTAGGGTTTTCTCTATGGCTTTTGGCAGTATCGCATCCGCAATCGGCGTTCTCGCTCTAGTGATTTTTGTCCACGAACTGGGGCATTTCCTCGTTGCAAAGTGGTGCGATGTTGAGGTTCGGACCTTTTCGATGGGCTTCGGTCCCACCATCTGGGCGCGCACGTGGGGAGAAACCGAGTACCGCGTGGCGGCCATCCCCTTGGGTGGCTATGTCAGCATGGCGGGTCAAGACGACGGGTTCGAAGACGAAAAGCTCTCCGCCAGTGATCCCTCACGTGGTTTTACCTCCAAGGGAATGTTGCCTCGGGCAGCGATCATCGCCGCCGGTCCGGGAGCGAATTTCGTGTTCGCGTTCGTGGTTTTCGCATCGTTGGCCTTCACTTACGGAACCAGTGTCCCGGTTCAGGAACCGATTGTGGGTGACCTCACGCCGGGTGCACCCGCCGAAGTGGCGGGGCTACTTCCTGGCGATCAAATCCTATCGATTGGTGGCCAGGCGATCGTTTCTTGGGAGGAAATCCCACCTGCGATTATTTCCAGCGGAGGAGCCGAACTCGCGCTGGTTTTGCGTGGCGAAGACGGCACCGAGCGCACAGCAGTGCTGGTTCCCGAGATGCGTGAAAAGACCGATATGTTCGGCGAAGTAACCGGCAAATCTTGGTACATCGGCGTTGGACGGCCCTTGGATTCGAAGGTCGTTGGCTTGTTCGAATCGGTTAAGGTCGGTGCGCAGCAGACCACGTTCTATTCGGGGTTGATCGCGACCACGCTGTGGCGATTGATTCAGGGGCGACTGTCCAGCGACGACCTCGGGGGGCCTTTGCTGATTGCCCGCGAGGCTAGCCGACAGGCCGAAAGCGGCCTCGGCCCGCTGCTCGGTTTCATGGCGTTGATCAGCATCAACCTCGGCATTGTCAATCTTTTGCCGTTTCCGGTTCTCGATGGCGGACATCTGGCGTTCATCTCGTTTGAGGCGGTGCGCGGCAAACCTTTGCCGACGCGAGTCCGCGACGGCGCAATGCAAGTCGGTATGGTTGTTCTCGGCGCGTTGATGCTCTTCGTCGTGGTGCAGGACATCGTCAAAATCGTTACCGGGTGAGCCACCCGTCGAGCCTTACTCGCGGACTTACTCTCGGACTTACTCTCGGAATAGACACCACCGCGGCATCTCCAGGGATCGCCCTTTGCCAGGCAGGTTGTGTGGTCGGCCAACGCCACTCACCGCCCGGCGAGCGGGCCCGTGGTGAGCGCTTGGTGGGCGACTTGTCCGATCTTCTTCAAGAAATAGGCTCCGCGCCGTCACAATTGTCGGGGATTTCGGTCGTGCAAGGCCCCGGCTCCTACACGGGAGTACGTGTCGGGTTGGCCATGGCTCGAGGTTTGGCGTTTCCGGCTGCTCTACCGGTGGTGGGCTTGGATGCGCTGTCGGTTTTGGCTGCAGCCGGTCCCGGCCGAGGCGAAGGCCAGCGTCTGGCAGTATTGGATGCCGGTCGCGGCCGCTTTTATGGAGCGCTTTTCTCTTCAGACGAGCAGATTTTGGTGGCACCGTTCCACGCCGCTTCTCTCGAAGAATTATGCGAAGCCGTTTCGTCGCACCTGTCGGGCGAACGCGTGACTGTGGTTACTGAAGGCACCACGGTCGGCGACACGGTTGGCGACACAGTTGGCGACACAGTTGGCGACACAGTCGCGGAAGCTCTGAAAAGCGCTGACGGGGCTCTCAGCATCGCGGCTGTTTTGGGTCCGATCGCTCGGGCCACGTTTGTCGCGATTGAAGGCGAGAAGCGGATTGCAGACGGACGCGGTGGTGCGGCTGAGGCGATCTTACCCATCTATCTCGCGGGCATCAGCGCCAAGCCGAACCGCAACGGCGTTGTGGCGCGGCCGGGGCCTGTTTAAAACCTCGGCCCCTGAAGGTAAGTGCGCGGAAAGCTAGAGGTTTTTCCGAGAGTGCCGTTTGACTCCTGGAGAGCCCGATACTAGTTTCACCCGCTTTGGTGCGAACCAAATGTGTCCCTGATTGCGGAGGTGTCCATGGAGTCTCAAGAACAAGAGCTGATCGATCGTCTCGCTCCGGAAAACCCGGAGCTACAAGAGGCCAACGCCGAGCACACTCGGTTGAAGGCACGCGTCGAGAAGCTGACCTCGAAAGTTCGTCTCAGCCCTGCAGACGAACTACAGAAGAAGGAACTACAGAAGCTTAAGTTGGCTGAGAAGGACAAGATCGTAAGGATTCTTGCCGAGCACCGAAAGGAAGTCGGAGAACAGCAGCGCGCCTGAGCGCAACGCTTTTCCCATCACCCAACAGAGCAACCGCAGACCAAAATGGTCAGCGGTCGAAATCCCCATTCGTGGTTGGCCCGGTGTAACCCTGGCCAGTTCCGCGACCTCGATAGGAGCAACCCATGAGCGAAACGCAGAAGCACACTATCTCGATTCTAGTCGAGAACGATTTTGGCGTGCTCGCGCGAGTAGCTGGGATGTTCAGCGGTCGTGGATACAACATCGAGCGGCTATCGGTTGCCGAGACCATCGACCCGGAAGTTTCCCGGATCACGTTGTTGGTCTACGGCGACGATTCGGTGGTTGCGCAAATCCGTAACCAGCTCGAAAAAATGGTCTCGATCATTCGCGTGGTCGACTTTTGTGAAGGCGAGTACGTCGATCGCGAGTTGATGCTGGTTAAGGTTCGCTTTGATGCAGAAACGCGTGCTGAGGTCGTGAGCATCGCGTCGATTTTCCGAGCGAAGATCGTCGATGTTGGCCCGGCCGTGGCAATTATCGAAACAACCGGCAGTGATGAAAAAATTGCGGCCCTGATCCGTTTGCTCAGGCCGCTTGGAATTAAAGAACTCGCCCGCACAGGCAGTGCCGCCCTCTATCGGGGAGACCGGCTGCTCACCGCACACGGCGCCGAAGAATCGTCCGACGAGGAGAACGCATCATGAAAATTTACGAGAAGAACGAAGTCCAACCTGAAAAGATAATGTCGAAGATCGTCGCGGTCATCGGTTACGGTAGCCAAGGACACGCCCACGCGCTCAACATGAAGGAGAGCGGCGTCAACGTCATTATTGGTCTGCGTGAAGGCAGCGGTTCAGCGCCTAAAGCGAAGGCGGCTGGCCTTGAAGTCTTTTCGGTTGCCGAAGCTGTGGCCAAAGCTGACGTTGTCATGATGCTTGTGCCCGATGAGTTGCTTGGAGATCTCTACAAAGAAGAGATCGAACCCAACCTGAAGAAGGGCGTTTACCTGGCGGTTGCGCACGGATTCAATATTCACTTTGGCAAGGTTTCACCTCCCGCCGACGCGGGTGTGTTCATGGTTGCGCCCAAAGGCCCCGGCCACCTGGTGCGCAGCGAATTCACGAAAAACATGGGCGTCCCATGTCTGATTGCCGTCGAGCAGGATGCTCCCGGAGACACGGAAGCGGTCGCGCTGGCCTACGCCGACGCGATCGGTGGTACCCGCGCTGCAGTCATTCACACGACGTTCCGCGAAGAGACCGAAACCGATCTGTTCGGCGAACAGGCCGTTCTTTGCGGCGGCTTGACCGAATTGATTCGCGCCGGTTACGAGACCTTGACCGAAGCCGGTTACGCTCCGGAAATGGCCTACTTCGAGTGCATGCACGAAGTGAAGTTGATCGTTGACCTTCTGTATCAAGGCGGCATCGCGAACATGCGTTACTCGATCAGTAACACTGCCGAGTACGGCGATCTGACTCGTGGCAAACGCATCATCGGAACCGAAGCTCGTACTGCGATGAAGGAAATTCTCGCTGAGATTCAGTCCGGCAAGTTCGCCGACGAGTTCATCACTGAGTACAAGTGCGGACAGCCTCACTTCAAAGAGCTTCGCAAGGAAGGCGAGAACCACGACATCGAAAAGGTTGGCGCTAAGCTTCGCGCGCTGATGCCGTGGCTCCAGAAGGATAGCCTTGTCGATCGCGCAAAGAACTAGCAGCAGGATCGCCTCGTGACCTTCGCGCGCGAAGGTTGGCCCATGGCAGGAGGAGTTGCGGCTCTTTCTGTTGCGCTGGGTTTGGCATTTGGGTGGGCGGCGACAGGCATCGGGCTTGTCGCCGCCTTCGCCGTTTTGCTGTTTTTCCGTGACCCCAATCGCAATGGGACCGATGATCCGCGCATCGTACTGGCCCCGGCCGACGGCCGGGTAGTAGCGGTAAAGCGCGACGCCAAACCCCACCGCTTCGACGACAAGGCAACCACACAGATCTCGATTTTCATGTCGCCCCTGGACGTCCACATAAACCGGATGCCGTTGGCAGCGACCGTGGTTCGGGTCGAGCACCGTAAGGGCAGTTTCCGCGCGGCCTACGCCGAGGAAGCTTCTGAGGTCAACGAGTCCAACTCTCTGCTTTTGGAATCTGAATCCGGGCTTCGTCTGGTGGTCGTGCAAATTGCTGGCTGGCTGGCTCGTCGAATCATCTGCCACACCAGCGACGGGGCCCGATTGGGGCGCGCCGAGCGATTCGGTCTGATAATGTTCGGCTCCAGAGTTGATGTGTTTCTGCCTCCCAACGTTGAGCCATTGGTGGCAGTGGGCGACCGAACACGCACTGCCGAGACGCCGCTTGCGCGCTTGGAGGACTGCGATGTCTGACCACACAAGAAAACGATCGCGTAGCAGGCTGCGCTCGTTGGAAAATGGCACTCCTCGACGCGGTGTCTACTTGATTCCGAATCTGTTGACGTCGGCCGGCTTGTTTTGCGGCGTCTTCTCCATCGTCCAAACGATGGACTCACACTTCAATACCGCGGCTTTGGCGATTCTGGCTGCTCATGTTTTCGATGGTCTGGATGGGCGTGTGGCGCGCATGACGAACACGACCAGTCGCTTTGGCGTGGAATACGATTCCATGTGCGATCTGGTTTCGTTTGGAGTTGCGCCGGCTCTGCTGATTTACCAATGGGCGCTGATTCCTTGGGAACTCTGGGGCTGGTCGGCGGTCGCACTCTTCATCACTTGTGCTGCGGCACGTTTGGCCCGATTCAACGTTCTTGCCGGTCACATCGACGCTAATTTTTTCATGGGCCTACCAGTGCCAGCTGCGGCGACGATGCTGGCATCGATCGTGTTGATGTACCGCTTCGTGGGGCGCTCGGGCTTGCCGGACAAGGCCGTGGCCTTGCTGCTGCTGACCTACGCGTTGGCGATCTTGATGGTCAGCACGTTGAGCTACCCGAGTTTCAAAAAGATGCAGCTCCATCGACGGCAGCCGATGAGCGCCTTCGTTGGAGCGCTGGTTTTGTTGGCGGTGGCCGTGGCCTCCTACCAGGTGTTCATTTTTGGGGCGATTTCCATCTACGTCGCATCGGGACCGCTGCTTTGGGTCAGGAGAACCTTCGGCCCCGCCCAAGCGATCGAAGCCGAAGCTGCCGCAGGCGGCACCGATTCAGGCTCCGGCCAAAGCGTTGGTTGACCGGCGCGCGCCACTTCCAAATTTTCCAAGGCGCCGTCGTTCGTGTTTGACAGCCCTAGGCGTGACGGACTACTCTTTGTCGCGATGCATTTCCGAAACGCCACTTTGACGCTGCTTGCGCAGTCGCTGCTACTTAGCTGCCCGTCCGGGGTTGCCGTCGGAGTGTAGGTTCTACACACCAACGGGCCACGGACGGAGACGACGGGGCCCGAGGCATCGAATTACGAAAAGCCGCGGGATTTCCTGCGGCTTTTGCTATTTGAGGCCGGGGAAATCGCGCGGAACAACCGAACCAAGGTAAGGATCATGAGTCAGAAACAGGACGAGCAAACCAACGTCGGCGAAGGCGAAGATTGGGTTAGAATATTCGATACGACCTTGCGCGATGGCGAGCAGTCGCCTGGCTGTACAATGAACGTCGAAGAGAAGGTTGTGCTGGCACGGCAACTGGAAGCGCTCGGAGTCGACGTCATTGAAGCTGGCTTCGCCGCCGCTTCTCCTGGCGATTTCGAGGCCGTGAAACAGGTCGCGGGAGCCGTTTCGACGCCCACGGTGCTCAGTCTGTCGCGTACGCGCGAAGGCGATATTGAGCGCGCTTTGACGGCTGTGGAAGGTGCCAAGCGGCCGGGTATTCACGTTTTCATCGCGACGTCCGATCTGCACCTGGAATACAAGCTGGGCATGAGTCGGCAGGAAGTGATCGACGCGGCGGTTTGGGCCGTTTCGAAATGTCGCCAGCATGTTGACCATGTCGAGTTTTCGGCCGAAGACGCCTCGCGCAGCGAACTGGCCTATTTGTGCGAAGTGTTTGGCGAAGTGATTGCTGCCGGTGCCACGGTCTGCAACGTGCCCGACACCACTGGCTATGCAATCCCGGCGCAGACTCGCGAATTGTTCGAATACCTGCGCAAAAACACGCCTGGCGCTGGCGAGGTGATTTGGAGTGCACACTGTCACAACGACCTGGGCTTGGCCGTGGCCAACTCTGTTGCGGCTGTTGAAGGTGGCGCGCGTCAGGTCGAATGCACGATCAACGGGATCGGCGAGCGGGCGGGCAACACTTCGCTGGAAGAAGTGGTGATGAGTCTGGAAGTGCGCCGGGATCACTTTGGGGTCGGCACGCACGTCAATACGAATCAGATTTATCCTTCGTCGCAAATGCTGTCGAAAGTCATCGGAGTTCCAATTGCGCCCACGAAGCCGATCGTTGGAGCCAACGCGTTCGCCCACGAAGCGGGTATTCACCAAGACGGTGTTCTGAAGAACGTGCTGACCTACGAGATCATGCGACCCGAGTCGGTTGGGCGCGTGAGCAACAAAATCGTTTTGGGAAAGCACTCCGGGCGCCACGCGTTTGCCGATCGCTTGACCGAGCTGGGAATCGATCTGGAGCGAATCGACGTCAACGATGCGTTCGCACGGTTCAAAGACCTGGCCGACAAGAAGAAAGAGATTTTCGACGAAGATCTCTATTCGATCTGCGCCGACGACGGCGATGTCACGAGCCGCTACGAGGTTGTCGATGTCGAAGTTGCGTCATCGTTGCGTGCCGACCACTCGGCTACCGTAACGTTGAAGGTTGACGGCGAAAAGCGTCGTGAATCGGCCACAGGTGGTGGTGTCGTAGACGCGTGCTTCTCGGCGATCATGGCTATCGCGGGTGTCGACCCCAAGCTCGAAAGCTTTCAGGTGAAGGGGATTACCGGCGGTACCGATGCGATTGGACAGGTGAGTTGTTTCATCCGTGTAGGCGAAATCGGAGTGCGCGGCCACGGCCGGCATACCGATATTGTCATGGCTTCGGCCTTCGCGATGGTTGACGCGTTGAACCGGTATGAGGCTCGCCGCGATCGCGTTTCAGGGGAAACCAATGCCGTGCGCGAGGTTGGCCCGTAACGCTCGGCCCCTTTGATGACCAGGTTTATGGAGAAGATATCGAACAAGGCAACAGCGGCGCTCTCGGTGAGCGCCGTTGTTGCACGGTTACTGTTTCGCGGTCGCTCGAATGCGCGCTAAAGGGGTCGTTGAATACCTTGGCGCGGGGTTCTGTGGCTGGCAGATTCAAGACAATGCCTACAGCGTGCAGCAGGCGATTGAAGAAGCGCTCGCAATTGCGGCGCGTGTTCCCTGTCGCCTTGCCGCCGCCGGCCGAACCGATGCCGGGGTCCATGCACGCGGTCAGGTTATTGGGTTCGACCTTCCCGACGGAACCGATCTCTACCGACTTTTGGCTGCCCTGAATGCACTCGTCCCCAACGAGATCGCGATCACCTCGCTTGAAGAAGTGCCCGCTGACTTCGACGCGCGGCGCCAAGCGACCATGCGCAGCTATTCTTATGTCATCATGAACCAACGGCCGGCGTCCCCGTTCTGGCGTGATCGCTGCTGGACCTTCCCGGCACCATTGGAAACCGACCGCTTGAACGAAATCGCGGCCCATCTCATCGGAACCCACGACTTCACCGCGTTTCGCGCTGCCGACTGTCCGGCTTCGAAGCCGGTTCGTACCATCAACGAAAGCTTCTGGACCCGCGATGGTTCGCTGCTCATCTATCGCATCGAAGCGAAGGCGTTTCTCAAGCAGATGGTTCGCGTACTTGTCGGATCAATGGTTGATGTTGCGCTAGGCAACTTGGACGAACGCGAGTTCGTGCGGTTGCTCGATGAGGGTGGCATGCGCGCAAAGGCCGGACGCACCGCGCCCGCCCGCGGTCTGACGTTGGAGCGAGTCGACTATGACTGACGCGACTATTTATCCGTAAAAAACCGTTTACCGCGTAGCGCATCGGGAAGATGCTGTTGTTGCTGTGCGCCGCCTGGGTCGTCATGCGCATAGGCGTAGTTTTGGCCATAGCCAAGGTTGCGCATCAGCTTGGTCGGCGCGTTACGAAGGTGCAGGGGCACCGGCAACGCGCCGGAACTGCGAACCTCTTCGAGGGCAGCGTTGATCGCCGTATAGGAGGCGTTCGATTTAGGCGCACCTGCTAGGTAGGCCACCGCGTGCGCCAGCGGAATTCGCCCCTCTGGCATGCCGATGAAATGCACCGCATCTCGTGCCGCGACTGCCAACGGCAGCGCCTGGGCGTCGGCAAGGCCAACGTCTTCACTGGCAAAAATCACTATCCGTCGCGCGATGAACAGCGCATCTTCGCCGGCCTCGATCATACGAGCCAGCCAGTACAGCGCCGCGTCAACGTCGCTGCCACGCATGCTCTTGATAAAGGCCGAGATGACGTTGTAGTGCTCTTCTCCGTCGCGGTCGTAGCGCAGGGCGCGCTTTTGCAGGCCCTGCTCCGCCAATTCCAGGGTGATTTCACTGGCGCCTTGCGACAGCACCAGATCGGCGGCCGCTTCGAGTCCACCCAAAGCGGCGCGTGCGTCGCCATCGGCGCGTTCCGACAAAAACACGCGCGCGTCTTCGCTTAGCTGAACTCGGCCAGCCAGCCCGCGTTCGGCGTCGGCCACTGCGCGGTCCAGCAGCTTGGCAATCTCGTCGCTGTCTAGCGACTGGAGCACGACAACGCGGCAACGCGACAGCAGTGGGGCGTTGATCTCGAACGACGGGTTCTCGGTGGTTGCGCCGACCAGCACGATCGTACCGGCTTCAACGTGGGGCAGGAACGCGTCTTGTTGTGACTTGTTGAAGCGGTGAATTTCGTCAACGAACAAGATCGTATTTCGACCGTGAAGATTGCGGCGCTGTTCCGCTTCGGCGATCAGCCCACGTAACTCTTTAACGCCAGACAACACCGCCGAGAACGAGACCAGCTCGTAGTCCGCATGAGCGGCCATCAGTCGCGCGATGGTGGTTTTCCCGGTGCCCGGCGGGCCCCACAAAATGGCCGAGCGAGGTGTGGTTTCGCCGCGAAGAATTCGGCCTAGAAAGCCGTCGCCGCCGACGATTTCTTGCTGTCCTGCAATTTCGTCAACGCTTTTCGGTCGCATGCGTTCTGCAAGCGGTGCATCGGCGGCACTGCGCTTGGCGGCTGCGTGCGAGAATAAATCGGCGTCCCGGTTGTCCCGGTTGGAAGGGCTCACGCCGATGGCCCGTTTAAGTTCGGTTCCTCACAAGTCTCGGTGACGACGGCGGCCTTGGTGAGGCGTTTCAAGTCGACCCCTACGAAGGGAAGGGCGATCAAGCCCTGAAGGACCAGTGTGACGAACTGCACCGCGTTCAACATGATCCCGTAGGCGACGGCCTGCGACTTTTCGACACCGTACAGACCCAGGGCGACGACCGCAGCGATCTGGAAAACGCCAATCATGCCAGGTGGGTTCGGCAAAGCCGTGCCCAACCCGATGCATACGAATACGACGAACGCGGCCGCGAAGGGCAGGTCGAACCCGAAGCCTCTGATCAAGGCGTAGCTCGAAAGGATAGGGATGAACCAATAGACCAACGAGATAGCGAACACCGCGAACACCAAGCGTCGGTCGGGCAGAATCTGCAGGCCTTCGCGGGCGTTGATGAGAATTTTGTGGGCGCGTTCTCTGGCGTGGCCGTGTAGGACCCGCCCAAGCGTTCGTTCGAAGAACTGCTCACCCTTGAGCCAAAAAGCGACGATAAACACCAGCAGGCTGATGAAAGAGATCAGGGCGAACTTGGAAGCGCCGTGGGCCCAATCGGGCAAATCGGCGACGACCAGCGTGATCTGAATAAAGAGCAGCAGAACGGCGGAGTCGACGGTTTTCTCGAAAACCCAATTGGCGAGAATAGCGGGGATCGTCAGCCCGCTCTTCATCGACATGAGCACCGGACGCACCGGTTCACCGAGTCGGAACGGCAGCACGTTGATCATCATGTAAGCGACGGCAACCACCTGCCATGTGGTTGCGAACGAAACGTGGGTTAGCGGAGAAAGCTCCAGCTTCCAGCGCAGCGCGCGAAGAATCTGGATCAGGAAACTTAGGCCAACGGCGACCGCGAGCCAGCGCAAGTCGAAGCTCTTCAGGGCCGCCGCAATCTCCCCGCCATCGACCTTGTTCAAGGCCAGGGCGAGGCAGACACCGCCGATCAGCAGGCTGATGACAACCTTGCCAGCGACGGAGCCGCCTTTCATGGCTCCAACATCTTCTTCGACCGAATCGAGCCGTCCGGTGCGATGTCGTAGATAATCGGTATGCCAGTGGCGATGTTGAGCTTCAGAACCTGTGCCTGCGAAAGCTGGTCGAGCTCCATAACGATCGAGCGAAGACTATTGCCGTGCGCCGCGACGATGATGTTTTTTCCCGCCTTCACGTCGCTTGCGATCAAACGATTGAAATAGGGCAGGGTGCGCGCAGCGGTGTCTTTCAGGCTCTCGCCGTCGGGGGGCGGGATGTCGTAACTGCGCCGCCAGATGTGGACCTGCTCGGCGCCATACTTCTTGGCCGTTTCTGCCTTGTTCAGGCCTTGCAGCGAGCCGTAGTGCCGTTCGTTCAGTGCCTCGTCGCGCACGATCGGGAGGTCGGCTTGGCCGAGCTTGTCGAGCATGATCGCCAGCGTGTCCTGCGCGCGTTTGAGCAAAGAAGTGTAGGCCGTGTCGAAGTGAACGTTCTCGGCCGCCAGCGCCACACCGGCGCGTTGGGCCTCGTCACGCCCTAACTCGGTAAGGGGGACATCCTCCCAACCGGTAAAGCGATTCTCCAAATTCCACTGAGACTGACCGTGTCGAACTAAAACGAGCGTTGCCAACGAAGACCTCCTTTGGGGCGGGCGGAGTGTAAGGGGATGAAGCGCTCCAGCCAAACCGGGGCCGCGCGTAGATTCCAAGCCGCGTGCCCCCGACCAGTGCGCTTGTCCCCCGGCCCTGTCCAGACTATGTTCGCGCCCGCTCGGGGCCGTAGCTCAGATGGGAGAGCGCCTGACTGGCAGTCAGGAGGTCAGGGGTTCGATCCCCCTCGGCTCCACCACTTTATTCCAAGCAATTCTAGGGTTTGCACGCTCGGCCGACGGTCGGCGTGCAAGCGCTTGTTCCTGAGTGTTTCGCGGTGCTGGTCGCGACTCGATCGTTGCCAAATTGCACGGTGGACCGGCGACCCCGACTCACTCACCCCCAACTAGTTTTTGGATTCGACTCCCGCCGGCGGCTTCGGCGTCACGAT
>JBLFWR010000054.1:0-19076 GCA_047611725.1 Binatia bacterium
AGAGGATCGGAGATGCCGTCGATCGAGCGAACGACCTCCCGGGACAGAGCGCGGAACCCTTCTTCGGCCACCGAAGCCAATAGCGCTTCTTTGTCCGCAAAGTGCCGGTAGGGGGCCGCTTCTGAGACGCCTGCCTTGCGAGCAGCGCCACGCAGCGTCAGGCCTGCGGGCCCGCGCTCATGAAGCAATTCGAGCGCCCCCTCAACCAAAGCCCGACGCAAATCGCCGTGATGGTAGGCGCCCGAAGGTTTTTCAATGGTTGTCATAGAAGTAGTCTCTAACGTGAACGGGCCCAGCGTAGCACGTCGCACATCCCAAGGTGACAGCCCATGTGTTTCATGCTCGCTTCGTGCTCGCTTCAACGTCTCTGCGTCACTTCATCAACCGCCAACATCTCGGCGGGAGTACCAGTGGCCACGCTCCGACCGGCATCCAGTCGAACCACCATGTCGCCCAGTTCCAAGGCGTCATCTTTGTCATGGGTGACCAGCACAGCTGGAGTCTGGTGTGCGGTCAACGCTGCTTTCAGGCTGGACCGCATGCTTCGTCTCGCATCACGATCCAAAGCCGCAAATGGTTCGTCGAGCAGCAATAGACGTGGCCGAACCACGAGCGCACGGGCCAACGCGACTCGCTGCCGCTCACCACCCGAAAGCGATGCTACGCCACGATCCGCCAAAGTTTCCAGGCTCAATTCGGCCAACAATTCGGCGACGTCTGCATCGTGGCCTTCGCGTCGTGGGCGCGGCAAACCGAATCGCACATTGGCGGCAACATCAAGAAAGGGTAGCAACGCTTGGTCTTGCGGCACATAGCCCGTACCGCGCTCATGCACCGGCACCCAAACATCGTTGCGGGCGTCACTAAGCATACGACCGCCCACTTCAACGTATCCACGCTGTGGACGAACCAAGCCAGCAAGCGCTCGTAAGCAAAGCGTCTTACCCGCGCCTGACGGGCCGAACAGTACCAGTACACCGCGCTTAAGAACGAACTCGACATCTACGCAGAAACGCTCATCCCCGGACCCATCCCCGGACCCGACGTCGAGCCCAAATTTCGCTTCCAACGCAAAATTCATAGGCCACGCCTCGGTGGCGCGAAGCGCGCGGCCAGCAAGACAACGAACATTGAAAACACCGTCATCAGCGACACAAAGAAAAATGCTCGAGAGTCTTCGCCCGCTTGCCAGGAAGACCAAATGGCCAACGACATAGTTTGTGTGCGTCCTGGCGTATTGCCCGCGAACATCAACGTCGCACCGAACTCGCCTAGGGCGCGTGCAAAACCGAGGACCAACGCTGCCAAGATACCGCGCCATGCGGTTGGCAAGGTGACGCGCGCAAAGACAGAAAACGGCGACAACCCAAGAGTAGCCGCAGTTTCTTCCCAATCGCCGGGAACCGCTTCAATAGCTGGCTGCGCTGTTTTCGCTACGATCGGAAGCGCAACAACTGCTGCCGCGATTACGGCAGCGGCCGGAGTGAAAACCAGGCGCACGCCGAGCAGTTCATCTAACACTTGGCCGATCGCACCGTGGCGCCCAAACGCCACCACAAGAAAGTACCCGACCACCGAAGGTGGAAGAACCAACGGGAGGAAGATCAACGCGTCCACCAGCGCCCGCAACCGATATTCGACGCGCGCCTGAAGCCACGCCAAACCGATTCCGGCTGGCCCTGCAATCAGTAGGGCCAACGCGGCGACCTGCACCGACAGGAGAATCGGAGAACTGTAAGAATCAACGTTCACGGCAATGGCGAATCGAACCCGAGTGCGACGAAGATGTCACGCGCTTGGTCGCCAGACAGAAATTCAACGAATTCTTGCGCCTGTGGATTGGCGTAGGTCGCCGCTGCGGCGACTACAACCGGCCGACCTTCGGCCGCCAAAAGCGGGCCCACCACAACCGTTCCAGACGACCGCTTCGCGTCGGTCGCATATACGATTCCCATGTTGGCCTCTTCGCGACCAACATAAGCCAGCGTTGCAGCCGCATCTGGGGCGTAAACGAGTCGATCCGACACCGTTCCCCACAATCCGGCGGCTTCTAAAGCAGCTCGGGCGTAACGACCAACGGGAACGTAAGCAGGGTCGCCAATGGCAAGTTGCTCGTTGCTGCCTAGCTGTGCCAATGCGAGCAACGGATCAACATCGCCGCGCGACTGGCCTGCGACGACGACTAGCGTGTTGTGCGCAACAACACGGCGCGTGCGACCGTCTACATCACCGGCATCAACGAGAGCATCAACACTGTGGGCATCGGCCAACACGACCACATCAAGTGGCGCACCGCCGCGTACCTGGCGCACGATCGTACCAGAAGCGGCAAAGGTCACGTCGACTTTCGAATTTGGATGGATGTCTCGCCACGCTTCGACAAGTTGCGGAAAGACCGAACGCAGGCTGATGGCGGCTCCAATTCGCAGATCTGGCTGCGAGCCGAGCTTGCAAGCTTGGATGGTCGAGCAAGACAGCAACAAGGCCCCAACAAGGACGACGCCGCGAAAAAGCGTACGTCTCGCTGGTGCTTTAAATCCCACCATCAGCGACGGCTGAGCTGGCGCGCCCCGAACCCCTATCGCTTTGTGCTGAGACGAGGTTTCGAAGCCTTCTTAGGAGCGGGCGACTTTTTGGCCACCGATTTAGTCGCGGCAGATTTTCGCGCGGTGGTCTTCTTCGCCGGCGCTTTGCGTGCCGCTGCTTTCTTAGCAGGCGCTTTCTTAGCAGCCGCTTTTTTGGCGGGAGCCTTTTTAGCGGGAGCTTTCTTCGCGATCGCCTTGCGGCGAGGCGCCTTCTTGGCCCCCCCAGCCCGCTTACCGGCCTTGGGTTGCGTCGCCGCCGTTTGTGCCTCAAGTCGCTTGCGCAGTTCTGCGATCGCGGACTCAAGTTGACGGGTCATCGTAGTCAGCCCTTCAAGCACTTGGCGCACCGCTCGTTCAAGTTCTCGCTGGACGCCGGGAGCGGCTGCCGGGGCGCGACGCTTCAACTCCTCACCAAACACACGTGCATTTCGCTCAAGTTCCCGAACGAGGTCACCGAGACGGTCATTTTTTGATGTAGCCATAAGATCTCCTATAGAATGACACGGTGCGGCATGCAAGTAGCTAAGCCCGCGTCGAGCGGTTGCCTACACAAGCTCCACTGTGTCGCCCACCCCAACTGTACCGGGAGCCAAAACCCGCGCGTAAACTCCGAGATTTTGGTCGCCTTGAGCTACAACGGCCCGCAGAACACGGGGATCTTTGGGAAGATCCCCGGTCGGCTGCGTGATCATCGCGCATCGTACGGTCGGCATGATCACCTCGATTCGAACATCGCCAATTCGCAATTCATGTCCCGCCCACTGACTTTCGACCAAACCTGTCGCTTCGCCCGTGTCGATCAACAGGTTGGGTCGAAAACGGTCTACGCCAAACGCCACACCCGGATTGGCCGCCGCGAATGTGGAAAGCGATGCCGTGGTCAGAATATGCAAAGGCGTAACGTCGAAGTAGGTTCCCCGAGGTGAGGTGAACTCAAGGATCTCGGGCTCGAATTGGGAGAAATCCGGGAGCGGTTCGTCCGGGAGCCGTCCAAAAATATCACGCATTTCCGCTTCTAGGTCGGGGTTATCAGGTTGGCCACGTCGATAGTGGTCGTCGTCGTCAGCTGGGCGCAGGGGCCACAGTGTGACGTCCTTTCCGAGAAACTCCGACAGTCTCGCCCCCGCTGTCGGATCGATCGTTGACAACCGCGTCCCGTCGGGAAGAAGCATTTCTGCCGCTGGGCTAGCGCCGGCTTCGGGCTCTTCGAGAAAACGTGCGGCGCACTGCATCAGCGCAGGAAACTTCTTGCCGCCACGGATCTCGCCGGCCCGTTCGTCGCGCAGTGCCCAGGCGCGGTCGCCCGGAATGCCACCTTCGCCAAGCGCGGCCGATGCCAAAACCTCGCCGCGCATCGATTTAACGGGGTAACGATACAGAGAGCCGATACGGCCAATTTCACTCATAGAGGCGCAAGCTACGTGGCCTTCGACAATGTCGCTAGCGCTTTGCCCTCCTGCCGCCCCCGGGTCGCGTTGAAGTGGGCCGCGTTGAAGTTTGAAAAAGATCCGCCAACCGCTGGTATCAAGAAGGCATATTCGCTAAATTTTCGCCTGCTGCCCCTGCCCGCCTTACCCACCTGCCCACTTCAATCGGCATGGACAACGCGATGAAAGAGGCTTCGGGGACGAGCACGCAGTATGGATAAGAAACCGGCTACCACGTTGCGCACCCTCGGCTTCCATCCGCTCCTGACTCAATGGTTCGAACAACACTTCGAAGCACCAACTGATATCCAGCTTCAGGGTTGGGGCTGGATCGGCGCAGGCAATGACACGCTAGTGTCGGCCCCGACCGGTTCGGGCAAAACCCTGGCGGCGTTCCTTTGGGCGATCAACAAGTTGGTAGAAGAAGCGGCCGCCGGTGAACTCGAGGAACGGGTTCACGTTGTCTATGTCTCGCCGTTGAAGGCTCTGGGCAACGACATCGAAAAAAACCTGGCCTCGCCGTTAGCTGCAATCGCTGAATTAGCGCGAACGCAGGGCCTAGATCTGGCAGGGATTCGCACCGCCGTACGCAGCGGCGACACCCCTCAGCGCGATCGTCTACGGATGATCAAACATCCGCCCCACATTCTCATCACAACACCAGAGTCGCTCTACATTCTGCTCACCGCCGAGAAGAGCCGCCGCGTGCTAGCGGGGGCGCGCACGGTCATCGTTGATGAAATCCATGCGATCGCGCAAGACAAGCGCGGCGCGCATTTGGCGCTTTCTCTGGAGCGCCTCGACCGTTTGGCTGGCAGGCCGCTTCAACGAATCGGTTTGTCCGCCACCCAAAAACCGATCGAAGAAGTCGCACGCCTTTTGGTCGGTGCTGGCCGCGTGGACGATCAAGGCAACGCTCGTTGCAAGATTGTTGATGCCGGACACAAGCGAACGATGGACCTGTCGGTAGAAGTCCCCGACTTCGAACTCGGCCCCATCGCAACACACGAACTACAAGCGGCGATTTACGATGCGATCGCCGAGCACGCGACAAAACATCGCTCGACAATCGTGTTCGTAAACACACGTCGCCTCGTCGAACGAACCGCGCACGCCCTGTCTGATCGGCTCGGCAAGAATAAGGTAGCGGCCCACCATGGTTCGCTTTCGCGCGAAACCCGCCTAGCCGCCGAACAGAGTCTGAAATCCGGAGAGCTTCCGGTGATTGTCGCAACCGCATCGCTAGAGCTCGGTATTGATGTCGGACACGTCGATCTTGTCTGCCACATAGGTGCGTCGCGCGCGCTGGCAACTTTTCTGCAACGAGTGGGTCGGTCGGGCCACTTTCTCGGCGCTGTACCCAAGGGCATTTTCTTCCCGCTCACACGCGACGACCTCATGCAGTGCGCAGCCGCTGTGCGAGCGGTTCAGGCCGGGGCTCTGGATCGCTTGGAGATCCCGTCGGCCCCACTGGATATTTTGGCGCAGCAGATGGTTGCAACTGTCGCTTCAGAGGTCGAGGGGACCGAGGTCGAGGGACTCTGGGAAAGCGTTCGACGAACCTGGCCCTACCGTGACCTAGACCGCAAAGACTTCGACGAGATTACCGAGATGGTAGCGGAAGGAGTGTCCACACGTCGCGGACGACGCGCGGCTCACCTCCACTACGACCGCGTTGGCGGGCGCCTGACTCCACGGCGCGGTGCTCGCCTGACCGCGATCACGTCTGGCGGTGCGATTCCCGACACGGCCGACTTCGATGTCGTGGTCGAACCCGAAGGAACATTCGTCGGCAAGGTCAACGAGGACTTCGCGATCGAAAGCCTCGCCGGCGACATCTTTCAACTGGGCAACCATTCCTGGCGCATCCGCAGAGTGGAAGCCGGGCGTATTCGTGTCGTAGACGCCGGAGAGCTGCCGCCCACCATTCCGTTTTGGCTTGGCGAAGCACCGGGTCGCACCCTCGAAATGTCCGAGGCTGTCTGTGACCTGCGGCGCGAACTCGCCGAGCGCCGCAACAACCCGATCGATGCCGCGCGTTGGTTGGTCGGCCAGTGCGGAGTCAGCGAAGAAGCCGGCGCCCAAATGGTGACCTACGTTTCTGAGACCATGACCATGCTCGGTGCTGTACCGACGATGGACACAGTGATTGCAGAGCGCTTTTTCGATGAAGCCGGGGGGATGCAGTTGGTTCTGCACACGCCGTGGGGTGCGCGCATCAACCGCGCCCTCGGCCTGTCGATACGAAAACGCTTCTGCGTAAGTTTCGATTTCGAGTTGCAAGCCGCAGCGACCGACGACGGCGTAGTGCTGTCTTTGGGCGAACAGCACAGTTTTCCACTAGAAACGGTCTTCTCGTTCGTTCGCCCCGGGGCCTTCCTCGAGGACCTTACGCAATCATTGCTGGCCTCGCCCATGTTCACGAACCGGTGGCGATGGAATGCCACACGCGCGCTGGCGCTGGTTCGCTTTCGCGGCGGGAAGAAAATCCCACTGCAGATTCAACGCATGCAGGCTGAAGATTTACTCGGCGCGGTATTTCCTGAGCAGCTCGGCTGTCAGGACAACCGCATGGGCAATATCGAGCCCCCCGATCACCCGTTGGTTCGCGAGACACTCGACAACTGCCTCCATGAAGCGATGGACGCGCGCGGACTTGAACGCATGCTGCAGGGCATCGAAGACGGGAGCATCCGTACGATCGCCGTTGAGACACCCGCACCTTCGCCGATGAGCCACGAAATCTTGGGCGCAAACCCGTGGGCGTTTCTCGATGGTGCACCGCTGGAAGAACGTAGAGCGCGCGCCGTCAGCTTACGCCGCACCGATCCCGATCTGGCCAGCGGAATCGGCGCCCTCGACGAATCTGCGGTGGCAGAGGTACGTCGGCAGGCGTGGCCCGAAGCGCGCAACGCCGACGAAGTACACGACGCCTTGCTGACACTTTGCCTCTTGCCCCTTAGCCATGCCGACGGATGGCAGGAGCAACTCAACGAACTTGAACAACAAAGCCGTGTCGCACGTGTAACCGTTGAAAAAAGCAACGGAGCGAGCTCATCCGTGGCCTGGGTTGCGGCGGAAAGAGCCCGGTTGATCGCGGTCTTGTATCCCGAGTGCGAGTTCGAACCGCCGTTTGTTCGTATTCCCGACTACCCGCGTTCGGCAACCGGAGAACTCGACGAAGAAACCGCCTCTCTGGAAGTCATACGAGGTTGGATGGATTCGCTCGGACCGACCACCGCCACCGATCTCGCCGCGACCCTGGATTGGCCCGTGTCGCGTGTAAGCATTTCCCTGGCCCGACTCGAATCTCAGGGGGCGGTGCTGCAAGGGTCATTCACCACCCGTCACGGCGACGAGCCGGAATGGTGCGAACGCGGACTGCTTGCACGAATTCACCGTCTCACACTCGGGCGACTACGTCGTGAAATCGAACCCGTCAGCCCCGCCGACTTCATGCGGTTTCTCTTGCGCTGGCAGCGTGTCGCCGAGGGATCGCGCCTTCACGGTCGTGAAGGTGTTCGTGCGGTCATTGCCCAACTCCAGGGCTTGGAGCTTCCCGGCCCTGCTTGGGAACAAAGCGTGCTTCCGGCTCGCATCGCTGGCTACGACCCCGCCCATCTCGAAGAACTGTGCCTGGCCGGTGAAGTCGCATGGGGACGACTGGCCGTGACACTCCCTGATTCAGATGAAGACGGAACCACCGTTTCTAAACGAAGGCGCGTTCCTACTCGATCAGCCCCGTTGGCGTTTTTTCTCCGCGAGGATTCCGCCGCGCTACTCGAACCACTACCCGAGAACGCCGACTGCCCGGAAAGTTTGTCGCCGATTGCCAGTGATGTGCTACAGGCGCTGGAGAATCGCGGCGCTTCCTTCCTCAATGACCTCGCGCGGACGAGCGGCCGCTTGCCGACCGAGGTTGAAGACGGGTTGTGGGAGTTGGTGTCCACCGGTCTGGTTACCGGCGATGGCGTCGCAGGGTTACGAACTCTGTTGTTGCCCGAACAGAAGCGTAAGCGAGCGCGCCCTTCGTCGATGACTCGCGGTGCAGCTCTACGCGCAATCGGTGGCGGACGGAGTCCACGGCGAATGATGCCGACCGGCCGCTGGTCGCTTTTGCGCGCGGAGTTCGCGGCTGAAGATTCAGAGACCAGCAGCGATGCCCGTGACGAACAGGTGGCGCAACGCCTGCTGGCGAGGTGGGGTGTTGTCCTACGTGAGCTTTGTGTGCGGGAACGACATTTGCCGCCGTGGCGACGCCTACTGTGGGCTCTTCGCCGCTTGGAGGCACGCGGTGAAGTACGTGGTGGGCGCTTCGTTGCCGGGTTTGTCGGCGAACAGTTTGCGCTGGCCGAAGCAGTAGAGTCGTTGCGTGCGGTCAGAAGAGACAAACCCAATGGCGACGTCATCGTCATCCCCGCCGCCGATCCACTGAATCTCGTTGGCATCATCGCACCGAGCGACGCGAAGGTCTCTCCCTTCAGCAATCAAGTCATCGCTTGGCGTGACGGAGTGGCGATTGAGGTCGGCGATCTAGGCACGGTTCGCAGTCGGCTGTCGCGAGCGTTGCCCGGCGAAGGCGCCGGAGTGTAACGACACCACTCGAACCAGTGACTGCCGTCAGCCAGTGATGTGAATCCCGATCAGCGTAACGATGAAGTAGCCAACCAGTACTGCCGCTCCTTCGTAGTCTTTGGCTAAGCGTTGGCCGAAGAACAGCATCAAAATGGCTACGGCCGAGGCAACCGCTCCATAAAAAGCGACCCCCGCCTGTCCACCGAACAACAGCACGACTGCGCCAACGGCACTCAAACCACCCGCCGCCAATTCAACAACGGTAACCACGGTCACCATCATCTCCACGACCGCTGCCAGAGGAGATTGGGCGAAGTGCCCCTTGAGCCACGAGACATTGCCTTCGCGATCCACGACCTTGTCGATTCCGGACTGAAGAAAAAGAATCGCGAGGAATGTCGCGACGAGAAGTTGAATGAGGGGCAAAGCCATTGGTTGGTTCTCCTTGCTCGGCTAGCGAAATTGAACGAGCGCCATCACAAAACGGCGTCGATCTTCGCGGCCAGAATAAAATCGTTGTCCGACAATCCGTCGATGTCGTGGGTGAAAACTTCAACCGCAACTTTTCCCCACGTGAACGAAATGTTGGGATGATGCCCTTCTGATTCCGCCACGACAGCCAAACGGTTCACAAAGCCCAGCGCACCGGCGAAGTCGTCGAACCCATACTGCTTGGCCAAATGATGGCCCGCGATCACATCCCAACCGTCGAGCTCAGCTGCAAGCGCCGATAGCGCGTCTCCGGCCAACGCTTCGATGCCGGCCCGGCAAGGCTTGCATTTCATCGTCAAGAGTTTCGACATTTTTGGTTCCCTGTTGGACGCGATCGAACCGACAAACGGGCCGTCACAGCTTGTCGGGCGTTTCGGCCTCGGCGCGGACCCTGGCAAGCGCACCCGTAGCCGCTTTCGCCAACGATGTATCGGAGTCCTCTGACGCTGCTTCCAAAGCAGCGATAGCAGCTGAATCGCCACCCCCCAAGGTTCCAAGCACGGTCGCAGCAGCACGTTGCACACCCGGATCCGGATCTGCCATGAGCAACCCTTCGATGAGGCGCAACATTGGTCCACCCGCACGTTGGAAATGCGAAACCGCGGCCAGCGCTGCCAATCGCACAAAAGCGACCTCGTCGGCAAGGGCGGTAGACAAGACTTCCGCCTCGCTGCAACCCAGATCGCGCATACAGTACAAGGCCATTTTTCGAGCGTGGGAAGACTCTGACGATGCCAGCCTGGCCAACGCACGCCCGTTCGGATCGTGGGTCAAAGACAGACGGCGAACGATCTCGGCCGCCGCCCAACGTACATCCCCATCCTCTGAGGCCAAGGCGTCGAGAGCCCCCGAGTAGGTGGATTCATCGGTCCGACCAGCTTCGGCCGAGGCGAACACAGCCCCCCAACGCCGTAGCGGATTTCTATTGGAAAGAGCCGCCGCAAGAGGCGCCTCGCCGAGTCCAGCCGCAAGACTTTTGGCCAGCGCGCCAGCTGCACGCCGCCTCACGGACTTGGTCGGCGCCGCGAGTAGATGGACGAAGGCGTCAATCGACGCTTCGCTGGCTTGAACGGTCCCTTCCTGAAACGCGAGCAGAACCGCCTCGCAGCGTACTGCGTCGGTGCTCTTGAGGGCATCAAGGAATTCAGCCTCGGTCACCCCACCGGTGTAGCCGGTACGGTCGGCTGTCGCGAGGCCAGCGATTGTCGCCGACCGCCAGGATCGCTATCGTCAGGTCGTGCGAAATCTAGAAAGCGGTTTGACTCGCCCCGGAATGATCGGGTTTGTCCTCTTGGGCTTGGTAATAGCGTTCGTCGTCGGCAACTCGATGACCCTACAAGCGCACTCCTGCAACGTATGCATGGAGTACAAAGGCCGAAGTAAGTGTCGTGAGGTCGCGGCGGCGACTATCGACGGGGCACGTGAGGGGGCGGTTTTGAATGCCTGTGCGTTTATTTCCTCCGGCATGCGAGACAGCATGGAGTGCCAACGAACGCGGCCCGCGACCGAGGTCTGCCAGTAGGATGGTCGCGGCCGGTGCGCCCCCGATCCCTTCGCCCATTCCTTCGCAGATCGACGAAAAAACAATAGGCGAAGACGTTCCGCTACTGGAAGGGATACGCACGACCCGCGCGATCCGACGACTGCGGCCCGATCGGGTGCCCCCGGCATTGATTCGAAAGGTTGTCGAGGCTGGCACCTTCGCGCCTAGCGGCGGCAATCGTCAGCCATGGTCGTTCATCGCTGTAACCGACCCAGCGACGAAATCCGCGATCGCATTGCCTTACCGCAAGATCTTCAGCAGCTACATCGCGCCAGCACTGGAAGCGGCCAAAGCGCCCGACTACCCGGAGCACAAACGACGCAACCTCGAGGGCTCCGTATATTTGGCCGAGCACATGGCCGAAGTCCCCGTACTTCTGTTTGTCGCTGGCTGGACTCGCCGTGGTGCAGAACAGACGCAAGCCTTGTTCCCGGCGATTCAAAACGTACTGCTCGCGTGTCGCGCGGTTGGTCTAGGCGCGTGCCTAACAACGTTGCATACCGCATTCCGCGAAGAGGTAGACTCGATACTCGGGCTGCCGCCATCGCGCCCCTCGGCGGCGATGATCCCGATTGGGTGGCCACTGATTCCCTACAAGCGTCCGGTTCGCGGAAACGTAGACGACTGCCTGTATTGGGAACGCTTTGAAGACCGCGACTAGTCGAGTTCGCGCACTGTGCCGCGCAACTCGCACCACACCGGACCAACACCGAACCGGGTTATTGGATCGGAAGTCCTCGCCAAGCGTCGTCTTCGAGACCGTCAAGGATCGCGACCATCTCTTCCACCGCACCCGCCGCACCGGCGCTGCCTTCGTCACCATCGGCGTAGTGACGGCGTAAATTATTGAGCATCCGCGACAGCATCTGCCGCCGAGCAACACCGTCGAGAAATTCATCGCGCCACTGCCCTGCAATTCCCTGCTTGGCAAGCAGTCGTTTACAGTCGGCCTCGACCAACTCACGCCCACCGCCGAACACATCCAAAATGCGGCCGTGCTCGAGTTCTCGCACTAAGAAATGCCCGGGGAAGCCGACTCCCTCAATGCTCAACCCCATCGCATTTCCGAGATCGATGAAGATCACAGCCAACGTAATCGGGATTCCTACACGCCGCTGCAACACATCATTGAGAAACGAATTCTTCGGATCGTAGTAGTCTCCACGATTGGCCGCGAAGCCCAGCCGGTCGAAAAACAGCTCATGCAGAAGTTCAAGCTTGTCGCGCCCCGGGTTGGCACGCACCAAGACCTGGGCCTCGGCACGCATCATTTCAAGTTCGGCCAGTGAGGCCCGCAGATCCAGTTCCGGATAGGCAACTGCGGCAACGGCTAACGCCGCGGCTGGCAAACTGATCGCCGAATCTTCACGGCTGACCAAGTCAGAAAAAAGACGAACCGCTCGACTCATCGAAGACACAGAGGAACTCAACGGCCGTCAACTACAGCGCGGCCGAAGATTGAAGGTACATTCGCATCGTATTGTTGGATGGCACGCATGTTCGATTTCCGATCGTCTTCGACGAGGCAACGGCGACAATGGCCTCTTGCCCCAAAGCTCCTAGCAGACGCGAGCCACAACGAAAACGAGGGACGCAACCGTAGCGGTTGCGTCCCTCGTTTTTGTTGCAATTGCCGCTCGCGATTCAGTCCGACTTTGCCTTGAACTGACCAGCCGTGTTCACGATCGGAGTAGAAAACGAAGAGCTCCAGCACGTACCTGAAGTCAGGTTGTGCAGCTGTACCGTCAGGGTCGAGTCGACCAGGAGCGGAAGCGCAGGCGTTGGGAAACCGAACGTCGACTTCACTTGGGCCTTCGACTTACCGTCAGCCCCCTCCTTGAGGATGAGCTGGCCTGCGGCGCCAAACTTGTGTTTGTAGATATAGCCAGTGGAGACTTCCTTCCAGCACGGCTTGCTGTAGCAGTTTCCGCCGCTGAAAATGTCGAGCTCGACGATCAACTCATTGCTGTCCGAATCTTGGTCATAAACGCACGCCACGTAGTCATCAATCGTGGTCGGGTCTCCGAGATCACCCGCCTTCGTAGTTGCCGCGCCTTTCGCAAAAATCCACTTGAAGAGATCCTTCTTAGCTTTGTTTTTTATTAGGACAGACGCCTTTTTCGGCAGCTGCGGCTCGACGCACGTAGCTGGAGCTTGCGGCGCGCTCGGACAGTCCTGAACTGACAAAACGTAGAGAAGGTCGCGATCGGGGCCCAGCGTCTTGCTCAACGTGTCATCGGTACGCCACCCCACAAGCCAAGTGTCGCCCCTCCCCGCTGCGGCCGCGTCCTCGTCACCGCCCTTGTCTTTGGAAGCGGTGCTGGCCACGGCTTTGACCGTGCTCCAAGTAAGGCCCTCGTCGGTTGAGCGAGTTGTGAGGATGTCGGAATCCGACTTGATCGTCTTTTCCAAGTCGTCGTTGGAAGACCAAGCGGCAAGCACAGTCGTGCCATCGGCAGCCACACTTACATGCTCATCATCACCCGTGTCGGTCGCAGCGTTCGAGTTCAACGTTCCGGTGGGCCCCCAACTCGCCCCAGTCGCATCGTCAGAAACTGCGAAATAGATATCGGTGTCCTCTGCCAATGCGCCACTACCCTCGTTTCCTTCCCAGGCCGCAATCACCTTGTTGTTTGAGACAGCCAGCGTTGGAAACTTGTCGTTGCGATCATCGACAAAACTATCGAGGTTAAGCTCTACCGGACCGCTGGCGTTGAACGTGACATCCGCGATGACTGCAGTAAGGATTTCGGTATCAGTGCCGGTAGCCTCGATCCCGTCAAGCGTGCTCCAAGCGGCTACGAACCACGGATCGGAGAAGGCGAGTGCAATCCCCTGAGACAACCCAGTCGTCGTATCGCTGCCGAGTTGGCTACGCGCCGCCCAAGTGCCGCTATCGTCGATGCTGGAGGCGTAGAAGAAAGCAGTGGTCGAACCTTCGATCTTCTGCCAACCGATCACCCAACGACGCGCTCCGCTGTCCCGACCCGCCAGCGCCGGCGCCTGGTCGAGACTAGTAGAGGTGTCGCTACTGGCATCACTGTTCACCGCGACCGGCGCGCTCCAAGAGGCACCGTTATCGTTGGAGAAAGACGCGAGGATATCGGTGTCGGTTCCGATCCCGCCCAGGTCATAAGCCGACGTCCAAACAGCCATCCAGGCGGTGCCACCCCCGAAAACCAACTGTGGCTGAGTATCGGCCGAACCGCCATCAGTGCCGGCTGTTGTGTTCAGTGCCGCGGGCGACGACCAGGTGCGGCCGTCGTTGGTTGATGTCGAGACCAGGATGTCCAGATCGGTGCCGATCGTGTCGCCCAGCGTGTTGTTCGACGACCAGGCGTGCAAGACGAACCCACCAGCACCGACGGCGATCGATGGCTCTTTGTCCGTGTCCTGTCCGTCATCGGTGGCGCTGTCGGTGATCGCATTGGAGTTCAGGCCGGTTGGAGCTCCAAAAGAGATGAGGGCAGAGGCCGGAGCAGCTGCGAAAACAACCAAGCCAAGCGCGGCGGCGCCAAATCGAAAATCAAGCAATTTCATACGATTACCCCTCAATAGGTTAAGTTTTAGCCAAACATGCCGGGCACGTAGAAAGCCACCGCCAACCCTAGACGGCTGTTAGCGACCAAGCAAGATACCGTTGACTGGATCGCGAACCTACAACAAATCGCGAAGACAGCGGGCGCCCCGCTTCAGTCGGCTGGCGTGTGCCCTTCCCGCGTCTTCATCATGTGACGGCGGAATTCCTTGGTATACACCCACTCTTCCCACGCTTTGCCATCGGGCGCCGAAGTGGCGGTGGCAAACGGCAAATCGACGATCGTTCCGGGCACCGTCATCGCCACAGCGCTTTCCAACGCCGACCCAACGATTGCCCGCTGCAAATCAGGTCTGCCAGCCGGTCCGGCCGTATTCCCCATCGGGAAATGAATGTAAGCGGCCCGTGGCGGACAAACCTGCGCGGTGATGTCGCGGCCCACGGTCATGGTCATCGTCGGAATCCCTGCTGATTCAACTGCGCGTGCGACCAGACTCACGGTCTGATGACATACAGGTCAAGCGGGGACGATGTAGAAAAGGTCGACGGCCAGGCGTTGTACTTCGCTGAGCACCGCCGGGATCAGCTCCTCGTTCACGCGGCGCTGCGAATAGATGCCACCCATGAACGTGACCGCGTCTTCGGCTAAACCACCGATAACGCCATCCTCGGCCAGGCCGAGAAGTGGTCCAACGGGAAACACACAATCCGGATCCTTTTCGGCTGCCCCCGTCGGGTACCCGAAGTGCGAAACACGTAAGTCATCCTTGCGAGTTGCCGTTGGCACAACCCGAATCGACGTGTCGTCCTTGAAGTGAAACGGCGCCTGATCATGTCGATGAACGCCGCCGGACGCGGCGAGGGCAACACGGCACTCGGCCAGCGGTTTTGTCATCGGCGTCCAGGGAATCGACTCTTGGCTCAAGTCGGCCCAACGATACGCAGGTTTTGGGGCGTACAGCTCGCGAGTACGCGGGATGTAATTGACCGGAGTGCCCGTCACAGAGCGGCACCGATGCCCGCAAGACACTCGCTGGTACGCGCAGTATCGGCGCCAGCGCTTTCCGGAAACACTCCGGCATAGAAGTCACTCGCCCCCGACGCTTTGACTTTCTCCAACCCGGCGCGAACTTCGTCTTCACTGCCAATCAACGCCACGTCGGCCGGACCGGCAGCCCCTTCGGCATCCAGACAAGCGCGGTAGACAGGAAGCGTGCCGTAAATTTCAAACTGCTTGGCGGCAAACGCGTGAGCCGCGGCCTTGTCATCCGTCACACACACCGGAAGCGAGACAACGACACGCGGCATTTCGCGCCCGGCCTTCTCGGAAGCCGCGCGAAGGCACGGCACGACGGTCTTCGCGATGTAGCCGGGGCCCGACATCCAGGTCAACGTTCCGTCACACAGCGTCCCGCACAGTTCGAGCATCTTCGGCATCAAGGCGCCGATCATGACCGGAACTTTTGCTCCCCCGGGAACCGTCAGCGGCGCGTGCACTTTGTACTGCTTGCCATCAAGGCTAACCGCACCGTCGTCGAACAAACCCTTGAGAACCGCCACATACTCTCGCATGTGGGTGATGGGCTTGTCGTACTGAAGGCCGAACATCGACTCGATGACGACCTGATGAGAGCGGCCGATACCAAGCACAAGGCGACCGTTGGTCGCGGCGTTGGTCGTGGCGGCCTGCTGGGCCAACGCGTGCGGGTGGCGCGGATAGGTTGGAACCACCGCCGTACCTAACTCAATGCGCGAAGTACGGGCCCCGGCAAGCGCCAGAACCGTCAGCGCGTCCAATCCGAAGATGTTGGCCCGCCAGGCCGAGTGGAAGCCAGCCTTCTCGGCGGCAACCAGAGCATCGACCGCCTCATCCAACGTTTCACTATCACTTCCGCCGACAACGACTCCCAAACGCATAACGAATCTCCTTTTGGTGCGGTTGGTGCGGCCTGAGGCCCGCGCACCGAGGCGCGAATACAGTACGAACGCCGACCCTTGCCAAGCCGCCAACCAACTACGCACGCCCGGCCAGCTTCCGCACGAGCTGCCCGACAGCTATAAGCCGCCGTTCGGGCCATCACCGCTTGCGCCGACGCGAGAGGCGCAAGCTCCCGAATAGGAACCGACAATGAGCGAAATAATTTTCCACCAGTACGCGATGTCGCCTTTCTCCGAGAAAGTCCGCAAAGTCCTGGCCTTCAAGACGGTTCGCTATCACGAGGTCGACCAACCGGCCTGGATGCCCAAACCGGAACTGACCCCGCTAACGGGTGGCTACCGGCGCATCCCCGTCATGCAGATTGGCGCCGACGTGTACTGCGACAGCGCACTGATCGTTCGGAAAATTGAAGAGCTGTACCCTGAGCCATCGGTGTACCCCGACGACAGTCGCACGGCAGCCGACGCAATCGCGGCCTGGGCTGACGGTGTCTTCTTCCGTACCCTCGTCCCTTTGGTGTTCACCGCTTTGGCCGAACACCTTCCCAAAGAACTGTTCGCCGATCGTCAGAAGATGTCGCCCGGATTCAGCAGGGAAATTCTCACCGCTCTGCGTCCTAACTCGATCGGCAACTTGCGAGCGCTCTGCGATAGAATGGCCGCCGATCTCGAAGGGCGGCCGTGGATTCTCGGGGCCGGTTTTAGTGTCGCCGATGCCGCCGTTTACCATTGCTTGTGGTTTGCTCGCAACGCTCCGGAGGCGGCGGTCGAAATCAAGCGGCATTCGCTGCTCGAAGGTTGGATGAATCGTATCGATGCGATGGGAAAAGGATCGGCAGAACCCATGTCGGGCGTCGATGCCTTGGCGACCGCGCGCGATAATGAGCCGATAACATCCGCACTCGGGGAACCCGACCCATGCGGGCTAGCAATCGGTGACCGCATCGCGATCAACCAGGACGACCTGCCCAGCGACATTTTTGAAGGGACACTTCTATCGAGCGGTCCGGACGAAATCGTTTTGTCGCGTACCGATGAAAAGCTGGGCAACCTCGCGCTGCACTTTCCCCGAGCCGGGTTTACGGTTCGCAAAGTCTAAAACTCGCGCAGCCAAAAAAAAACAGGCGGAGTCCCGTGGGACTCCGCCTGTTTTTTTCGCAGCATTCGGTCATGCAGAAGTCGCTGCCTTAGCAGCGCTCGATGATAGTCGCTATGCCCATACCGCCGCCGATACACATCGTGATGAGTGCGGTGCTCTTGTCAGAGCGTTCCAGCTCATCCAACGCCGTTCCAATCAGCATCCCACCAGTGGCACCAAGCGGATGACCCAGGGCAATCGCACCGCCATTGGGGTTGACGATGTCCGGATCCACACCGGTCGCTTTCAGGAACTTCAGGACGACAGCCGCGAACGCCTCGTTGACCTCACAAAGATCGATGTCCTTCCACGTCATCCCGGCCTTACGCAGCGCAAGTTCGGAAGACGGTGCCGGAGCGGTGAGCATAATCACGGGCTCAGCACCGATGGTCGCCATCGACAAAACCTTCGCGCGCGGTTTCACATCGGGATGCTCCTGCAACCACTTCTGAGAAGAGAGCAACAGTGCAGACGCACCATCGACCAGTCCGCTTGAATTGCCGGCAGTGTGTACGTGGTTGAGTTCAGGCGTGTCGGGATAAACCTTGCGCGCCTTCTCATCGAAAGACAGCGTGTCTCCCTTCTGTACGTACTGGCCCATCTTCTCGAAAGACGGCGGCAGGCCCGTCAACGTCTCAAGCGTCGTGCCCGAACGTGGGAACTCATCGGCTTCCAGAGCTACATTGCCGTCATAGTCGAAAACCGGAACGATACTGCCGGCGAAGCGCCCCTCTTCAACCGCGCGTTTGCAATTGGTTTGCGATCGCAACGCAAAGCGATCGCAATCTTCGCGCGAGAAGCCCTCGCGGGTCGCGATCAAGTCGGCCGAAATTCCCTGTGGAGTCAGCGGGTGCAGACCACGGAGATGACGGTTGTGCGCGTCGAGGCCCGATTTGTCTGCGCCCATCGGCGCCTTGCCCATATGCTCGACACCACCACCGACAACCAAGTCCTGGAAGCCCGACGCGCAGCCCATCAACGCAAAGTTCACGGCCTGCTGCCCGGAGCCACAATACCGGCTCAGCTGCACTCCAGTGACCTCGTTGGGCCACTCGGCGTCCAGAACCGCGTGGCGTGCGATTACCCCACCCTGCTCCCCAACCGGGGTGACACAGCCGGCGATTACGTCTTCAACATCCTTGGGGTCGAAGTCTACGCGATCGGTCAGGGCCTTGAGGCAGGTGCCTAGTAGGTTGTGGGGATGAATCTCGTGAAGTGAGCCGGTGGCCTTGGCCTTGCCCCGCGGGGTGCGGACGGCATCGATGATGTAGGCATTGCCCATAGCTGGTCTCCTGGTCGGTCGAGGTAAACGATCAATCTAAGCCAAGTTATATAGAAAGAGCCGCGCGCGTTTCCCAACCATGACGCGGGCTTCAGCGTCGAGTTCCGGGGGGTCGACCAGCTTCCAGCGAGAATAGTCGTTTTCGACGAGAGGCACCCACCGGCTTAGCGCTCCCCCGGCCCGGAGTTACCAACAGTCCGCGCAGACTGTTGGCGGGAGCTCATCTTTTGCGCTGAGCCGCGAGGCTCGGCAGTCGCGGTATCAACAGGCGACCGCGCCACTGTGGATCCCAACGAAGGCTCACCGGAAATCTCGCGCCTACACCTGGCCCCTCCCGGTATCGTCACCGATATTCCATTGATGTCATAGAATCGCCACGCGACGTCGAATGTCCTTGACGGGTTTTCGAGCGCTGCAGTTCTGCGTGTATTGCGCGATCGCCTTCTTCCCCGAATTTTTCAACTTGAAATGTTCAATCGACGAGCACGGGCTGCGTAGTGCTTTGTACGATCGTGTCTACACCCGACTCTGGCCTGGTAAAAAAATGGCAACAAAAAC
>JBLFWR010000055.1:0-18820 GCA_047611725.1 Binatia bacterium
ATCCCTTTGTCAGCATTGGACCAATGTTGGCGATGCCTGCCATGCGCCGCACCTTGAGCGAACTGCAGGACCGAACGGTCGCGGTTTCCCCGCTGATTGGCGGCCGTGCGATCAAAGGACCGCTTGCCGCAATGCTACGTAGCCAAGGTTACGTTCGTGGCACGGGCGCGATTGCCGAGCTGTACAAGCAGTTGGCCTCAGTACTCGTGGTATCTCCGGGCGACTCCCCTGCTCGCCCTAAGAAGGACTGGCCGCGTATCGTCGAGCGAGAGATTCTTATCGACCGGCCATCGCGGGCGGCTTCTTTAGCCACGGCGTTGATCGCACCCGAACTGTGATCGCGGCAGGATTGTCAGCGTGAGCATTGTCTTGTTGCCCCTCGAGGGCATCCCCGAAGTCCGACCCGAAGATGATCTGGCAGCCCACCTCGGCGCTGCCATTGAAACGTCACGCTATGGGCTCAAAGACGGCGACGTTGTCGTGGTTTGCCAGAAGATTGTTTCAAAGGCCGAGGGCCGCGTTGTCGATCTGTGCGACGTGACGCCGAGTGACCGCGCGCGCGAATTTGCTCTGGCGTACGACAAGGATGCCCGCGTTGTCGAGTTGGCATTGCGCGAGTCCGAAGAAGTGCTGCGCATGGCTGATGGCCATCTCATCACTTCGACTGCAGGTGGTTTCATTGCAGCGAACTCAGGGTTGGATCGGTCCAATCAATCGGCCGCAGACCGGGTCACGTTGCTTCCGTTGAATAGCGATGCTTCGGCCGAACATCTTCGCCATCGATTGCATGTTCGCTTCGGTGTCCGGGTAGCGGTGATCATCACGGACACTTTCGGGCGTCCCTGGCGCATGGGACAGATCGACGTGGCGATCGGCGTCGCGGGAATGGAAGTTCTCGACGATTTCGGTGGGCGCAGCGATCGTGCTGGCCGGGCGCTTGAACACACATCGATTGCTGTGGCAGACCAGGTCGCAGCGGCGGCCGGCATGGCGATGGGCAAAGCCGACGGTATTCCTGCCGTTTTGGTGCGCGGGGCACCGATCTCCGAGGGGCGTGGCCGTGCCGTCGATCTCGTGCGTCCTCGCGAACAGGACCTGTTCCGCTGAGGCACGAAGTGTGAAGTGGTTCTGGGGTAATTTCTTTGGCCTGGTGATCGTGGTCACGGGTGTGGCCCAATGGCTTTGCATCGCGTGGCTTCTGATCGTTGCCGGCGGCGTTGCGGTGCCTTGGTGGGCTCATTTCGTCGCGCCTGCGATTTTCTCGCGCGTAAATCGGCTTCTTGTCCGCGCGCCCGTAACCGCAGGCGGAATCTCTCGTAGTGTGCGCCGGGCCTACACGGCAGTCGTGTTCGCCTCTCTTTTCGGAATGCTTGCTCTTGCCGCTACTGGAGCCCTTTGGGGCACAGCCCATTTCGGGCTGGAAATCGCGAACGCTGCTGGTTTAGCCGTCGATCCTGGACGTGCGGGAGCAGCCGCCAAACCGTTTGGGACCTTGGCCTTGGTGATGACCCTGGGCGCGATCGGGCATGGCTATACGGGCGGCCAACGGCGTGTAAATGTAGAAAAACTCAGGGTTTCCGTGCGAGGTCGCATGAAGCCGTTGAGCGTGATTCAGATCAGCGATCTCCATCTTGGCCAATACATGGATGGCGAGGCGATCGCGGCTCACGTCCGTCGGATCAACGCTCTGGAACCAGATCTCATCTGCATCACCGGCGACATCACCGACGGTCTTGAGCATGCACCGGAAACTTTCGCCGCGCTCGGCGGGTTGAAAGCGTCGCTAGGGGTTCTGTGTATTCTTGGCAATCACGATTTCTATACAGGCGCCGATGACGTGGAAGCGGCGTTGGCCCGCTACACCGATTTCACACTGCTGCGCGACGCTCGAACGGTTATCGATACTGGCAGCGGCCCACTACACGTAATCGGCCTCGACGATCGTGGAGAAACCTGGGCGCGCGGTTTGGCGCAGGATCGCGTGTTGGACGAGCTTTACGGTCCGATTCCGGCGCACGAACCGGTGCTTCTTTTGACCCATCGCCCCGATCTTTTTGAACATGCGGCGAAGCTATCCGTCGACATCACTCTTGCGGGACACACCCATGGCGGACAGCTTGCGCTTCCGTGGCCGGGGCGTCGCCCGCTGACACTTGCAAGATTCATGACCCGCTTCCCACGCGGGACTTATCGCAGCGGAACTTCCACGCTGCACGTTAACCTTGGTTTAGGAGTCACCGGACAACCGGTTCGTGTAGCTTCACCAAGGGAAATTACCCTCCTGACGTTGGTCGGGAAAGGAGAACACGAATGCGTAAGCCCAGCTTGCTAACCCTACTTGGAACTGCCGTCGCCGTTTTGTCGCTCGCCGCGTCACCGGCAACGGCTGATGTCGTTAGCTACACGATCGACAACTCGCACTCTTCAGTGCAGTTCAAAATTCGCCACCTGCTTTCAAAGACCTCTGGCCAGTTCGGTACCTACGAGGGTACCTTTACGCTGGACCCCGACAAGCGCGATAGCGTTAGTATTGAGGGAAACATTGACGTGGCCAGTATCGATACGAGAGACGAAGATCGCGACAAGCATTTGCGCGAAGCAGATTTCTTCGACGTCGAGAAATTCCCCAAAATTACGTTCAAGGCTTCGGAACTGACCGACGTCAATGACGATCGCACCAAGGGCAAGCTAAATGGCAGCCTGACGATGCACGGCGTGACCAAGCCCGTAATTCTGGACGTGGAATGGTACGGCACGACCACCGATCCCTGGGGTAACAAGAAGGCCGGGTTCGCGGGTTTCACGACCTTGAATCGAAAAGATTTCGGGATCGTGTGGAACAAGGCCCTGGATGCCGGAGGATTCGTGGTCGGCGAAGAAGTCGAAATCGAGATTCAAATCGAGGCGAATTTGGTCGAAGCCGAAGAATAGTCAGTCGCTTGGCCGCCAGCACGAGCTGCTGGCCACGGGGCGGATTTCGCGGGGCGGACGGTGTGAATGCATCATCCTCCCCGTTTTTCGTAGTGGGTTGGCTCAATCCGATGTGGCGCCGGCGCGATGCTCGCGCTGGCGCCTTGCCCGGTCGCGCTGCGCTTATTAGAACACCCCTATGTCCAAGCATTCTCTTCGATACGACTGGTCCGTGGCCGAGGCCCGGGCGATCCACGACCTGCCCCTGCCCGATCTGCTTTTCCGGGCCCAGCAAGTCCACCGTGAGCATCACGCGGCCGCCAAGGTTCAGCTTTGCTCGCTACTATCGATCAAGACCGGCGGTTGCCCTGAAGACTGCGCGTATTGTCCGCAAAGCGCCCATTTCGAAACCGGGGTTGATCGCGAAGACTTAATGGAAGTGGACGCGGTTCTAGAGGCAGCACGCGCGGCCAAGGATGCGGGCGCAAGCCGTTTTTGTATGGGAGCCGCATGGCGTTCCCCCAAGGATGGCAAACAGTTCGATGCAGTCTGCGACATGGTTCGCGGAGTGACCGACCTGGGTATGGAAGCCTGCGTGACCCTGGGCATGCTTTCCGAAGGCCAAGCGTCGCGCCTGAAGGAAGCGGGGCTGGTTGCCTACAACCACAACCTAGACACTTCCAGAGAGTACTACGGCGAGATCATTAGCACCCGCGACTACGACGAACGGCTTCAGACACTTGCTCACGTACGCGACGCCGGAATCACGGTTTGCTCGGGCGGGATCATTGGCATGGGCGAGTCGGACGACGATCGCTGCGCAATGCTCGTTGAGTTGGCGAACCTGCCGACTCATCCCGAAAGTGTTCCCATCAACTCGCTGGTCGCCGTTAAAGGGACACCGCTTGCCGACCGCCCTGAGGTGACTTCTCTGGAAATGATTCGGATGATCGCCACCGCGCGAATCATGATGCCCGCATCGATGGTTCGCCTTTCGGCCGGTCGCACCTCATTGAACGAAGAAGCGCAGTTGCTTTGCTTCATGGCTGGCGCGAACTCGATTTTCTACGGTGAAAAATTGCTGACCACTGGCAATCCCGATGTCGAGGCAGATCTTGCTCTAATGCGTGAAGCCGGAATCGAGCCGTTGATTCCGGAGGCGGCTACGAGTTAAAGCCGCGATGGCACACGACCAGGCTCTTCTGCTCGACGAACGTTGCGAACAAATCGCGCGCGATGGCTACACCATTGTGGAAGACGCGATCGAGCTGGCCCTGCTCGACGAACTCGAGGCCGCGTTGACGCGCTTGGAGCTTGAGCTGCAAGCCAAACCAGCCGGGAATCGCTTTGAAGGCGCACACACCGTGCGCATCTACAATTTGCTCGCTCGCGGCAAGGTCTTCGAAAATGTTCCCGTTCATCCAATGGTCCTGCCGATCGTCGAATCGGTACTAGACCGAGAATGTCTCGTGTCGTCGCTGTCTTCGATTGCGATCGACAAGGGCGAACTTGCCCAGCCCATCCACGCCGACGATCAGCTCATGCCAATTACCAAGCCTCACCGAGCGCTTGTGTGCAACTCGATGTGGGCGTTGACCGATTTTACCGAGAGCAACGGTGCGACGCGCATCGTTCCTGGATCACACTTGCTCGATCAATCACCGCACTACGGTAGTGACTACGATTCGATCCCTGCGGAAATGGCCCGCGGCAGCGTACTTATTTGGCACGGGAGCCTTTGGCATGGGGGTGGTGCCAACCGCACCAAGTCACGTAGAACCGGCTTAGCCATGAACTACTGCGCGGGTTTTGTGCGGCAACAAGAGAACCAACTATTGGGAATTCCACGTGAGATCGCTCGCGGGTTCGGTTCTCGGCTGCGTCAGTTGGTCGGCTACGGAGTCTACGGCGGCCTGATTGGACACATAGACAAACACGACCCTGTCGAGATGCTCGATACGGCTTCCGGAAGCGGTATGGTCTGGGACGCCGAGCCCGTCGAGGATTAGGTCCGTCCGACTCGACTCCCCTGCTGCGCTCACATAGTTTACAGGACTTCCATGATCGAAAATGAACCTTTGGCCCTCGGCTGCGGCGTCCTTTCTGCACCCCGCCGCGCGCGAGCTGCACACAGTGCGACTGTGCTGGGACGGGCCGTGTTGCGACGGGCCTTGCTTTCAGGCGGCTTTGTTCTTCTTGTCACTCTCGGAGGCTCGGGTTGTTCGACTCAAGCTTCTACGGAAGCTTCGACGGAAGCGCAGCGGATCGCTTTCGAAAATCTCAACCAGGAGCTGGCGACACAAAGAACGGAGCTCGGCCAGCTTGATCAGCGATTGGTGGCGATCCAGTCGACCCAGGTCGAACTTCTAGAAGCAATTAGTGAGCAGGCAGTGAAATCCGACGAGTTGATCGACGGTCTCAACGATGTCTCACGCAACGTCGCTAAGGTTCGCGCATCATCGGCTCCCGGGCCTGAGAAATCGCCCGGTGGCGTCAGAACAGTGGTCGTTCAAGGCGATCAAATGATTGTGGGATCGGTTGAACGTGTGTGGCTGGACCCGCCCGGCGCCCTGGTCACCGCGCGCGTGGACAGCGGAGCTGAAAGCAGCTCGCTGCATGCAGATGACCTTGTTGAGTTTGAGCGCGACGGTGATGATTGGGTCCGCTTTCGGGTGTTCTCTGACGACGATCGCAAGCAGGCAGCCGACGGTACTGTCGTTGAACGCCGCGTGGTCAGGCGAGTTCGAGTCATCCAGCAATCAAACCCAGAGGGCGACCATCGCGTCGTGGTCGAAATGCGCGTCACGCTGGGGAACGTCCAGGGGAACTTCGAATTCACTTTGGCCGATCGCAGCCACTTGGATCAGGAAGCACTACTTGGACGGAATTTTCTGACCGACGTGGCGATTGTCGATGTCGGGCGCACGAAGGTTCAAAAGGCCTACGTCCCAACCACCACCAAAGACTGAACTTCTCGATGACACGACGCGCTCCCTTTTTGTTTTTGGTATTCCTGCTCTTTGCCGTCGGCTTCGCTACCGCGGCGTATCGACATGGCGAGTACCATATTCCGTACTTCCGCGGTCAGCTGCAGCAGGTCTGGCAGGTTGAAGCGAGACTTGAATACAATGCCGCTGACGGTCCGGTTCAAGCGCTGCTTACGTTACCTCCACCGCAAGACGGCTACCGTTTTCTATCGGAAAACGCGGCATCGCCGGGCTATGGATACGATGTTATTGAGCGTAGCGGGCAGCGACAGGCCCGTTGGTCGCGGCGGAGCGCTTCGGGTGAACAGGCGCTCTTTTTCAAGCTAGACCTCGTACAGGACCCGAATCACGTAGAAGACCCGGAAGATCCCCCCCGCGTATTCGCGCCGACCTGGGATGAACCGTACCGCACCGCCGCACAGCAGGTTTTAGCTTCTGCCCTCCCCTTGTCTGCCGACGGTTTAACTTTGGCGCAACGGCTGCTGATCGCGTTGACCACCGACAGCCGGTCCCAAAACGCGGCCCTGTTGCTCGACCGTTATGCGTTGTCCGATGTGTTGGCCGATCTTCTTGCCGAGGCCGACGTGCCAGCTCGGCGCGTGGAAAGCTTGCGCCTTGAAGACGGCCGGCGGCGTCAACGCACCGTTGACCTGGTTCAACTGTGGCAAGACGGGCGTTGGCACCTAGTCGTGCCGCCTTCGTTTCCAGAAGAGGATCTCGGAAAGCTACTGATGTGGCGCACCTCGGCGCCCTCTCTATTTGAACTTACCGGGGGCGACCGCAGTCGGGTTTCGTTTTCGATGATTTCTCAGGCGCGGTCATCAGTAGATATCGCGAACCAACTTCCGATTCCGGAAAGTTCCCCGCTGCTCTCCCTATACAGCCTGCCGATTGACGAACAGTCGAGCTTCAAGCTCATCATGCTTTTACCGGTGGGGGCGTTGGTCGTCGTGCTGATGCGGGTACTGGTTGGAATCAAAACCTCGGGCACGTTTATGCCGGTGTTGATCGCTCTGGCGTTTCTCGAAACGAATCTATTGCCGGGCATCTTTGGTTTCATTGCGGTTCTGGCTGTCGGACTCAGCATTCGCTCCTATTTATCTAGTTTGAATTTGTTGTTGGTGGCGCGCATCGCGACCTTGATCATTGTCGTGATCGGAATCACGTCGGTGTTCAGCATTCTCGGACACCGACTCGATTTGATTGGTGCGAATACCATCACCTTTTTTCCCACCATTATTTTGGCATGGACGATCGAACGAATGTCGATTGTTTGGGAAGAACAAGGGGCGCGTGACGCAATCAAGCAGACTGCTGGTAGCCTTGCCGTAGCCGTTTTGGCGTTTGTGGCGATGGACGGCGCAGTTGTGCGCCACTTAGCGTTCAATTTCCCAGAGCTGCATCTGTGTGTGATGGCGATCATCATGTTGTTAGGCCGTTACAAGGGATATCGCCTGCTTGAGCTGACGCGCTTCGCGACCATGAAGGGATGAAACCAATGGATGGTTTGATCAGTCCATGGCGACTGCATCGCCTCGGGATCCTCGGGATGAACCGACGCAACGTCGGGTACATCGGGCGCTATAACCCCCGCTCACGCTTCCCGTTGGTTGACGACAAACTCAAAACCAAACTGATTGCCACCGACGCCGGCGTCACGGTTCCGGAGTTGCTTAGGGTTATCGAGACGCAACACGATGTCCGCGACGTATGTGATTCGTTGACCGACCTTCGGGGATTCGCGATCAAACCTTCGCGCGGCAGCGGTGGAAAGGGAATTTTGGTGATCGTTGATCGCGATGGCGAAAAGTTCATCAAAAGCAGCGGCGACACCGTGACGCTCGAAGACATCCAGCGTCACCTTTCCAACATTCTCTCTGGCCTCTATTCTCTTGGCGGTCGACCCGATGTTTCGATCCTGGAAGCACTGGTCAGCGTTGACCCGGTCTTCGCCGAGATTAGCTATGAGGGTGTCCCTGATATTCGACTCATCGTTTTTCAAGGGTATCCGGTCATGGGCATGTTGCGACTGGCAACTCGTGCCTCCGACGGCAAGGCGAACTTACATCAAGGCGCAGTGGGTGTTGGCTTGGATATCGCCACTGGCCAAGGGATCGCTGCCGTTCAGTTCGACCGTCCGGTAGATCGACACCCCGATACGGGCGCCTCGTTGGAATCCATTCAAGTGCCGAACTGGCTGCGCTTAGTCACGCTTGCTTCCCGTTGCTTCGAAGTCACAGGTCTGGGCTATCTCGGCACCGATATCGTGTTGGATCGGGAACATGGACCGATGGTCCTGGAGTTCAACGCTAGGCCTGGCTTAACGATTCAAGTTGCCAACGAGCGTGGGCTGCGCCCGCGCTTGGCTGCCGTTGAATGTTTGCGCGAGCGCCACACAACCGTTGACCAGAGGGTTCAGTGGGCAATGACGCATTTCGCCCATGCCGCCACGAACTCGTCCGCTCACACCAGCTGAATGGCACCAGTTAAACGGCAGCAGTTAGGGATTGAACGACGTGACCACGTCGAGAATCTCGGCCAGCGTGTCGTCATCCATCCCGTTGTAGAACGGCAATCGGATGATCGTTTCTGAAACGGCTTCCGTGACCGGACAGTCGCCTGGCTTTCCGCCTAGCTTCCGACCCATCGGTGAAAGATGCAGCGGCATGTAGTGGAAGACCGCGTGAATGCCGCTATCGGCTAGCTTGTTGATGAGAGCGTCGCGCGAGTCGCGATCTGGCATGATAAGCCAGTACATGTGCCAAGCTGGCTCGCAGTCGGCCGGGATGGTTGGGCGTCGAATGTGACACCGGTCTGCCCAAGTCGCCAGACCATCATCGTAACGGCGCCAAAGATCGCCGCGCTCGGTTTGAACTGCATCGCGGTCTTCGAGCTGAGCCAGAAGAAAAGCGGCCAATAAGTCCGAAAGAACGTAGCTAGAACCCACATCTACCCAGTCGTATCGATCGGTTTCGCCGCGCATGAAGCGGGACCGGTTGGTGCCCTTCTCGCGAATTATCTCTGCACGTTCGATCAGTGCAGGGTCATTAATGACAAGTGCGCCGCCCTCCCCCGCAATGAAATTCTTGGTCTGCTGAAAACTAAGCGCTGCTAGGGAACCGAATGTCCCCAATGCGCGTCCTGCACTGGAGGCAAAAAGCCCATGAGCGTTGTCTTCGATCACTTGGATGTTCGCGCTGTCGGCCACAGCCAGCAACTCAGGCAGTGCACAAGCAATGCCACCGTAGTGAACAGGCACGATGGCGCGCGTGTGTTCGCCGATCGCGTCGGAAACGCACTGCGGATCAAGATTCAAACTCTCCGGAGCGATGTCTGCGAAGATAGGCTGGGCACCGTGTTGCGCGAACGCACCGGCAGTGGTCGCGAAACTGAACGACGGTACAATGACTTGATCGCCCGGTTCAGGTCGAAGAAGCAGTGCCGCCATTTCCAAGGCATGCGTGGCCGATGTGGTCAGCAACACTCGGGGTGCACCAAGCGCCGCCTCTAGCAAAGCTTCGCAGCGTTGTCCGAAAACTCCGGCGCCGCCGGTTTGGCCGGACTCGGCGACTTCGGCGACATACTCAAGCTCGCGGCCGCGAAGGCTTGCTCGGTAAAATGGTATGCGGCGCTCGATCATCCAATCATCCATTCATCCAATTAGAGTGGCTTGTCATTGCGTGCGGTGCGCGAGCGAACCAGCTGACCAATCAAACCTTGTCGATCACGTCGTCGGCGAAACGGCGTAGGATGTCGATCTTCTCCTGCACCGGGGTTGTGTCTGCAGCGACGTACGGATCGCGAAATCCGACGATAGCATCGGTTACGCCTTGGTCGCGAAGCTTGCGGGCGCCATCAATCGTGTAAGCGTCGAATGAGATGACATGGGTCTCGAACGGTTTCCCGTCCGTACCCGCTTCACGTCGCAGAACGTTGAGGCGCCCCAATAGCCGGTCGAGCTCGTCGGCGTCCCCTCCGCCGTGCATCCAGCCGTCGCCGATTCGGGCGGCACGCTTCAGGGCAGCTTCGGAGTGCCCGCCGATGAGGATCGGTACCGGGGCCGCAGGGACCGGGCAGATCTTGATACTCTGAATGTCATAGCTGTTGCCATGAAACTCGTAGTAGTCGCCGGTCATTAGACCGCGGATGATCTCGATCATTTCATCCATCCGCCGTCCGCGCCCCTTCCACTGCGAACCCGTAATATCGAAATCCTCTGGCCAGGGGCTGACCCCGATGCCAAAGCCGATCCTATTCCCGGTCAGTACGGCGACCGAGCTCAGCTGCTTGGCAACGAGTACGGGATTTCGAATCGGCAGCTTGACGACGAACGTCGTGAAGCGAAGCCGGGTGGTCACGGCTCCCATTGCTGCCATCAGCACAAATGGCTCGATAAAGGGTTTGTCTTCGAGAAAACTGCGGTCGCCGTCAGGCGTGTAGGGATACTTACTGTCTGAGTGCTCGGGATAAGCGATGCTGTCGGGCACCACGAACGACGACCAACCCGACTCGTCACAGGCTTTTGCCAACGGAACAAAATGAGAGGGGTCGCACATCGACTCGGCGTAGGTAAAGCGCATCCTCGTCTTCTAACGTCTTGCCGAGTTGCTGCAAGACGACGGGGCGTTGGGTAATCGGGCTCCAGCCGGTTGAGACGCCACTTGCTACGCAATAGCGTTGCGCGCCGTCTGCGAACACCCGGATGGCAACGGAGATTGAATGGAATTTCAGACCTTGGAAATTGACCGTCGTGGCCCTGTGCTTTGGGTTTGGCTGGCGCGTCCCGAAAAGCGCAACGCACTGAACACGGTGGCGCTCGAGGAAATAGAAGCTGTGTTCAGCGCGTTGCAGACCGATTTCACTACGCGGGCTGTCGTGTTGGCCGGGCAAGGACCGTCTTTTTGTGGAGGGGCCGATCGCACTGATCCACCGGCTTCCGCGACTTTGCATCCCGATTCGGGGGCAAGCGACCGCGAGCGTCGATGGGCGGCCCAGATTGGTCGGCGCGCCTGTCGCGCGATCGAGCTTTGCGAGATTCCCACGATCGCGCGTATTCAAGGCTTCGCTGTGGGCGGCGGCGTTGCACTGGCCTTGGCTTGCGATTTTCGCGTAGCAACCGAAGACGCGATCTTTCACGTGCCTGAGGTCGATTTGGGCATTCCGTTGACGTGGGGAGCAGCCGCACGCCTGATTCAAGAGTGCGGCATGGCTCGGGCGCGCGAGGCTATTCTACTCTGTGATCGCTTTGACGCAGCCACGGCCGAACGTTGGGGGGCTGTTCATCGTGTTGTGACAGCCGAGAACCTTGATGACACGGTTCAAGACTTGGCAACGCGACTAGCAAGCAAGCCAGAGGTTGCAGTTCACATGACCAAGACGCAGTTCCGAGGCTACGCGGAACAATATCAAAGCGGTACGATGTCAGAGGCCGATGGCGATCTACTCGTTGCCGCATCTAGGCTGGGTGTTGCGCGCGCCAGCTTTGGAAAAAGCTGACGCGCGACGAAAATGGGTTAGTTCAGCATCCCTAGTTCGATGGCTCGATGCCCCATGTCGACAAGGGTTTCGCGATAATCACGCTGCTTCCAACCCAAGTCTCGGCGGGCCTTCGCGTTTGATACTTGCTCGGCACGACCGACTCCGGAAAGCGTCATGCGCATTGTTTTGTCGAACCGCGCTCCCAGCCACATCACCCAATAAGGGAGATGGCCGGTCGGAACGCGATATCCCAACGGGGCGAACTCCTCGGAAAGCGCGCGAGCCATATCTCGCAACCACACGTTGTCGCCAGCGCAGATATAGCGGTTTCCGGCGGCTGCTGGAGTTGTCATCGCCAGGACGTGGGCTCGGGCGAGATCGCGGACATCGACAGTGGCCCATCCGAGTTCGGGACAAGCCGGCATTTCACGCTTAAGCAATCGCTTGATGAGCTCCGCTGAGGTTCCGCCAACATTGCTCAGCATGGGGCCAAGCACGAAACCGGGATTGATAACCGCCAGTTCGAAGCGTTTCTCCGGGCCGAGCGCGGCTACCAAATCCCAAGCCGCGCGCTCCGCCAGAGTCTTACTCTTTGCATACGGTTCGCAGCCGTCAGGGTTCGACCAATCTTCTTCGGTCAGAGCCCGCCCCGGCCGCGAAGCGTGTCCGTATGCGACGGCTGCAACCGACGATGTCAGTACTACTCGCTTCACGCCGCCGCGCGCGCATGCGGCCAGTACACGCTGCGTGCCCTCGACCGCAGGGCCGATGAGTTCCATCTCGTCGTCGGGTGTTGTCGAGGGAAACGGAGACGCAACATGTAACACGTACGTGCAGCCGGAAACGGCCGTGTCCCACCCTTGGTCGCTCGTCAGGTCGGCTTCAACGAGCTCAAGTCGATCGTCGGCGGCAGTGCCGAGCTGGTCCAAGTGACCAACTTTTGCGCGATTGGCCAGGCTGCGCACCGTGCCGCGAACGCGATAGCCATCTGCGAGTAGCGTTTGGACGCAATGCCCCGCAATGAAGCCCGAGGCTCCGGTGACGAGAACTAGTGTGTCGCTGAGATTGTCGGACATCGAAAATACCTCTGTCGTTGAATTTGCGGGAACCGGTGGGCGATTTCCGAGAATTCCTTAAACTTGACAATGTGGGCGCAGGTTGTCAAGTATGCTTCATGTCTTCCGCTGCCAACAGAGCCGTTTCGCCCCGTGTCGAGGACACGCACCGTGCCCTACTGGATGCGGCCCGGTCGCACATTACGCGCTATGGTTACCGCCGAACGTCGATGCAGGCGGTCGCGCGCGAAGCGGGTGTGTCCCGCGCGGCCCTCTACCTCCACTTCGAAAATAAGGAAGCGCTATTTCGTTCCCTGGCCAACGAGCTCCAAGATCAGATCTATTTTGCCGCGAAAGAAGCAGCAGGAACTGATCTCTCTTTGACGGAAAAGCTTGCCGCAATTTTTCAAGCGAAGATGGGCGCCTGGGGGGCGTTGCTCGACTCTACCGAGCACGGGTCGGAACTCACCGACGAGAACAATCGCCTCTGCGGCGATTTGTCGGCGAAATCAGGGGCGCGTTTTCGTCGCCTCTTGGCCAGCGTCATTCGCGACGCCAACAAAGCCAAGCAGATCGACCTCCGTGCCGTAGCACTTAGCGTTGACGCCGCTGTAGGCCTCGTACTGGCTGCCGTGATGGGCATTGAAGCGTGTGCAGGTGGTCGGTTAAGCCCCGCAGTGTATCGACGCGAGTTGTCGCGCATGCTTGCCGTGATTGTTCGTGGATTACGGTAGGTCGGCAACAGTCCAAGGAAACCATGAGTGAAACCATTGTCACAGTCGGTCTGCTCATCGTCTCTTTGATTAGTCTTCTTCCGGTATTTGGAATCCTTCTTTTGGTTGGTGACTCGCGCGGATGAGACAAACGCCGCGTTACATCGGCTTGCAATCATGGATGTCGTCGCCACGCTGGCCCTGCTGGGGGCAAGGAGAGTTCAATGAACGTAACGATTCGTGAAGCCCGTGCCGACGATTGCCCCTTTTTGGCTTGGGTGATGCTCACTGCGGCCCGGTCGCACCGCCGATTGTGTTTTTGGGATCTGGCCTTCCCTGGTCCCGAGCCTCAACGTCTCGACTACATCACAGCAGTTGCTGATCTGGACCCGTCGTCGTTCACGCATTACAGCGGATTTCTAGTCGCCGAGGCGAATGGGCAACCGGTTGCGGCGCTTTGTGGCTACGACCCGGCACTAAAAGGTCTTGATGGATTCGTGGCGTCGATGACGACCCTACTTGAGCAACGCGACTGGTCTCCCGATCATCAGCGGCTGTTGTCACAGAGAATTGCCCCGGCCGTGACCTGCGGTCCCGAGCCCACCGAGGGCGCGTGGACGATCGAATGGGTGGCAACAAAGCCCGAGGCACGCGGCAAAGGTGTAGCGCGAAGCCTACTGTTGGAGATTTTGGAGCGTGGTCGATCACTGGGATTCAAGAAATCACAGATCGCGTACCTGATCGGCAATACGCCTGCTTCGACCGCCTACGAGCGCGTCGGATTCGAGTACCTAGACGAGCAGCGCGATACGTCGTTCGAAGCGGCTTTCGGTTCTCCGGGGATCGCGCGCATGTTGCGCGATTTGTGAGCCCCTCGCGCTAGCCACCCTCTGGTTCACGCTGGGGGAACGCCTTCGCCAAAGACATTGATCGCGCGATTGAACGGCGCGCGCCTTTCCGGATCGTAATCGGACTGCTGTACCGCTGCTTCGTCCCAGAGCACCGATGCATGGGCTTCCGGCAAGTAAGGAAGCACGGATGCGCGAGCGCCATCATCGAGTTCACCCCACTGTCTTCGAAGCTCTTCCAAGCACCAAACGCGATAGCGAGAACAGGGAACCTGACGGTACTGGCATCCTTGAATGACCTGGTCGTAACGCCCTAGCCCACGTCCGTACGCGGCGGCGTTCTCACGCAGTTGCACCAAGTGCGTTTCGCAAGCCTCGCGAAGAAGCGCCGCGAGTGAAGAATCGACTTCTTCGATCAACCCACCACCACAGAGATTGCTCGCTTTCGTGTTCCACATGCGTGCCACCCACTCGTACACCGCAGGCGCCGTGGTGCGCATCATTTCTTGTGGGGTGGGGTCTTGCCCGAAGTGTCGCAGCATTGGCCCCATCAAACCGAAATCGGCGATGGTCGGCTGATCGCCGAGTACGAATCGACGCTTGGTGAAAATCGACTCCAGAAGATCAAGCGCGTTCACATAGCCTTGTTCAACATGCGCGCGCGTAGTGTCGGAGACACCGTCGCCGCGTACGAAACCGTTCAACTGCCGACGCGTGACCAGCATGCGTTTGAGCAGTCGAGGAATAGCGAGGTCCGCCAACACATCGTCGACGATCGCTCCGCTGGCATACTTACGGTCTTGCTGGAAGCTCCAGCGGTAGTGCATGGCGGGGCGCCACAACCATTCATCGGCCTAGTCTTCGATCAGGAGCGCGAGAAAGCGCAGCGCGGGGTCAGCCGGATAGATCGACGAATCGATTTGCTGATTGTCGAACCAGGCGATCATCGGCGACGTGTCGGATAGCCACCGGCCGTCATCAAGCTCGACAACTGGATGTTAAACCGCTCCTACACCGGCCAAGATTCTGCGCTTGTGGGGTTCGGTTGGGAGCCGCTCGTAGTCCAATGAACGGTAACGGAGGTAGGTCTCAAGTTTTCCTGTGTAGTAGGAAATCCGACAGCCATAGAGTTGAATCATCTGTGCTCCTCTTTGGCGCCCTGGCAAACTTGGGGCATGCGCTTCCTGGTAGATACAAACACCCGCAGCTCCGCGGAATTCAAATAGCCGATTCGCCGAACGCCTACTCTTGATCAGCGAAGCTGATTCGTTTCGCGCATGGGATTAACCGCACGCGCGTCCGCCATCGTCGTCGCAACACCCGAGGAAATTCTTGAGTTAGTCCTCGACATGGATCGTTATCGACTAGCCGATCATAAGATTCGCCGTGTAACGCCGGTGACGGGCACCTACCAAAACGGCGCGGGTTCGGTCGAAATTTGGAGCCGTTTCTCCGTGCATGGTTTCAGACGGAAATAGAGGCTGAGGTCGGGCGCATTGCCGAGATTCTTTCTCCGCCCGGCTCACTTGCCCCGTCTAGTCGAGACGAACGTCGTCGCCGTACCCGCCCTCGCGTCGCATGACATTCTCGACCATTAGGCGTTGTCGCTCGAATTCGCCCGTGTCGTCGGACGGCTCCAACCAGATCGCGTCACCGAAACGAAGAGTGACCTTCGCAAACGGTTTGGGGAGCAAGAAGCTGTCCCACCCGCCGAGGTACCACGCGCGATCGGCAACCGCGTAGACCGGAACGATCACAGCAGATGCTTCGAGTGCCAAACGCACGGGGCCGGCTTTCATGCGACCGGCGGGCCCTCGTGGTCCGTCGGCGATGTGCGCCGCCAAGTGCGTTTCGTTCAGGCGGTCGAACATCTCGGTTAGCGCTTCGCTTCCGCCCTTCGACGATGAACCGCGCGCAACATACCAACCGCTACGCTGCGCGACGTCGGCAATTACATCACCGTCTTTGCTACGGCTGATCATCAATGCCGGTGCGAAACGGGCGTAGGTCTTGAAATGACGAATCGCCGCAAAGAACTGTTGGTGCCACACGACGAGCAAAACCGATTCGCCGTCGTCGAACGGCTTGCGCCAGTTCTCTTCCTTTTCGACCGTGAATCGAAAGGTCAAAGAGTAAATGCGGATGATGATGTACGACAACAGGCCGATGAATCCTGAAGACCGAAACGCTTTGTTGAAAATCGGCATTGGGGGTCCGCTTAGGCGTGCGGCGGTCGCGATCTGCGGCGCGCCGAACGGGTAACGGGTGACCTTGCCCTGAGATAACGGAGACTTCGGTCTAGCACCGCACTAGCAGCGGCAGCCTCTAACTCGGTGGAACTCATGGAGAAGCTGATAACTCGGTGTCGCGCAATCGGCAAATTCCGCCTTGTTTTGCCCGTTGGACCGCGTGTTCAGACGGCGCCCTCGCATTCAGCCAAAAAGGGCGGCCCCCAGCCTCCCGTCCACAGAGAAGCGACCCAATCTATTAAAAGATCTGCTGCCGCGAACGTGCGGCGAGCGCTGGCGACTTGCACGCCGGGACAACTACGCCTCGAGCGTGGTTGTCCCGGCTGCATGCAGATCGTAACTGGCCGCGTTCGCGGATGGCGTGGGATGGATAGAGTTGGGGGATTTCAAATCCAGAAAGGCGCTATTCCGTTTGCGAATACGAGTTGTTGCAAGGCTCTGGCGCACTCTTGCCCCAATGTTGGACTGATGCGCGTACGCGGACCGCAATAGGCGCTCTCGCCGAAACCGATGTGATTTAACCGTAGTCCGGGGCGCACAAAGCAGACGTCGCCCGTCAATTCGAACGCGACGGGGCCGAGGTTTCCTCAGAGTTGGCTCGTCGAGCCAAAGCGCTGTCTGTTTTCCTTGGTGCCGGGACCGGGACTCGAACCCGGACGAGCTATTGCTCAGGGGATTTTAAGTCCCCTGCGTCTACCAGTTCCGCCATCCCGGCATTGGGAGCAGTCACGAATCGTTTACCCTGTCACGAATGAAGACGCAGCCTGCGAGCGTTGCGGAATTGAAATGGCGAGCGGCGCTTCATGGCTTGCGCCCTACCCTCGGCAAACTCTCGACGCCTTTCCAGCTGCGAGGTCAGCCAACGACCAAAGCTCCAACCGCCATGGGGTGAGTCGCAACAGTCCGTACTCGGGGTTGTCCTTGCTTTGAAAGAAACCCGCCAAGTCATAGCCAAGCGGCGGCTCGGTGCTCCCAAACAGATCCCAAATACGTGATTTCTCACCAGGGTCATCGACCCACTCTGCCAGACACTCGGCGTGGATCTGTTCGTGGGCTTGGTCCCAATATGTGATCGAAACATACGGGTTCTGGGCGATATGTGAGGCTTTCGGTGAATTGCGTCCTGTGGCGATCCAACCGATGGACCCCTCCCAGATAGGATGAAGAATGCGCGATCGTGGGCGATCCTGAGCGTCTACCGTCGTGACCGTGGCCCACACGATGCGACGAACGCGTTCTTCGAATTCAGCGGCAAGATCTTCAAACGATTCTAAGGACATGAGACACTCTCCATATAAAAAGACTTTTAGTTCACAAAGGCCCTGGGGTTCTTCGAACGATGCGAAACCCGCACCGTCTGCGCAACGCTGGCCTTGACGTAAAAATATTCTTATTTACACTTTCGTCAGTTAGTGGATAGCCCGCTGGCGAAAGCTAGCGCTGGAGTTTGGTTATGCCTCGAGGAACGAAGAAGCGACACATTAGTCTTGGCAATGCGCTTCGAGGGATCCGCGAATTGATCGCCAACCCGGACGACACAAACCAGGTCTTTATCATCATCCGCGCCTTAAGTGGCGATAGTTTCGAGAAACTGTACCAGCGTGTGCTGGCCTACCCCGACGGCGATCGCATCCTACGCGAGCGGACAGACATTCTTTCGATCCTGACCAATCGGGCGGCGCTGATGGATCTGCCCGAGGGCAGCCTGGGAAACAGCTACGCTCGTTTCATGGAAACCGAGCAGATCTCGGCTGACGGCCTGGTCGAGGCGAGCAACGAAGATCAGAACGAAGACTACTTCCTGGACGCGCGCGCCAGTGTACTAAGCAAGCGACTGCGCGACACCCACGACCTTTGGCACGTAGTAACCGGCTTCGGACGCGACCTAATCGGCGAGGCTGGATTGCTGGCATTCGTGTACGCCCAACTACGAAATCGTGGAATCGGCTTCATCGTAGCCGTGGGTGCTGTGAAGCTGCGTTCCGGCGGCCACCCGGAAGCACCGGGCTTTATTGCCGACGGTTATCGGCGTGGGAAACGCGCGAAGTTGTTGGCAGCGGCCGACTGGGAAGCCTTGCTGCCGCTCCCCTTGGATGAGGTCCGTGCCAGACTTGGCGTCGAGCCAACTAAGCACTACGAACCGGCCTTCTCGGAAGAAGGCACACGAGTGCGTCAGGCCGCATAAGAAAACGACCCGTCTGGGCTAGGCCACAGACGAGTCGTCTACTCAGGTTCTTAAATTCAGAATCTAGGGGAAATGGAGGCGGCGATCGGACTCGAACCGATGAATGAAGGTTTTGCAGACCTTTCCCTTAACCACTTGGGTACGCCGCCAAAGTGGTGCGCGAAACCCGCGCTGGCAAGGAGTATTTCAGCGACCTTCGCCTGGCTCAACCTCTCCAAACGCCTTTCCTAGCAATGACCTGGCGACAATGACCTGCAACATAGCCAGCCCGCTTCTCGACGGGTCGCGTCATTTGAGACCCCACTCTGTTGCTGCAAATATGCCTCGTTTTGCAGGCTCTAAGGCCTGCACGGAAGGCACCCTGAGCACGCGAGTTTCCGCGATTCAGGCATGTC